>DASSZI010000226.1:0-17018 GCA_035713565.1 Acidobacteriaceae bacterium
GCCGGCGAAAAGCAGGCAGCTTTTAACCTGCGCGCTGGCGATGGGAGTCTGATAGTCGGTTCCGTGCAGCGCCCGGCCATGGATGTTCACGGGAGCGTGTCCCTCAGTAAGGGAGATCTCCGCACCCATGGCTGCCAGAGGCGCACGGATGCGCTCCATCGGACGGCGGCTCAGCGATTCGTCGCCTATTAAAGTACAGGAGAAAGGCTGCGCCGCCAGCAGGCCTGCTAGCATTCGCATTGTTGAGCCGGAATTGCCGCAGTCGAGCGGCTCTGGGGGTCTCTGAAATGCTCCCGCGCATCCTGTAATCGCCACAGCATCGTCCTGCTGGTGCTGCACGCGAGCACCAAGCTGCTGAATGCAATCCAGAGTGCTGTGCGGATCTGCGCCGCTGGAAAAATTACTCAGGCGCGAGGTTCCTTCCGCCAAGCCAGCCAGCATAGCGTAGCGATGGGAAATGCTTTTGTCCCCCGGCAAACGCAGGCTGCCAAGCACATTAGCGGCGGGCGATACGCTACGGATCCTGGCATGCGCCACACTTCGCATGGGTGCAGTTTCCCGGTCCACGTTCACTGTTGCATCGGTTTGGTCCAAGAAAATAATCTCCTTTGATTCCCACTTCGGAACAGCTTGGTGACGAATGCCGAACCGGAAATTTCATCCTATCGTGACCGGATCATTTGCGCTGCATGGCGCGAGATCGCCGCAATACTGAACTGGTAGGCCATTGGCCGCCTGCTCCATTCCAAGCCGTGGCCGGAAGGCGGTTCCGATGAGACAGAAACATTTTATTGTTCTGGCGATAGCTTGCATTCTGCAGTCTGGAAGCGGCTTACTGCCCGGCACCAGAGCACAGGTCGCAGCTCCGAGCAGGACAGCTTTTGTCCCAACGCTAAAAAGGCGTCCGGAAGAGGAGGTGCGGGCGACGACGAGCAGCCCGCATGTTCCTGTTCGGAAGGCTGTCCAGGTGTATCGCCGAGCGGTCCACGAATTGCATCAGGGGGAGACGGCTGCCGCGGCGAAGGACGCAGAGCGCGCCATTCACATTGACAAAGACTTTACTGACGCTTACGACTTATCGGCCACCGCGGATCTGATCGAGAGAGACTATCCGCAGGCATGGACGCAAGCTACACACGCGGCACAGATTGACCCGGCGGATGCGAAGGCGTGGGTGATCGCGGCCACTGCAGATAACTATCTTGGTCGATTTGCGAAAGCCGCAGAAGCATTGAGTCACGTTCCTCAGCAAAGCCCAAGGAACTGGCAGGTGGCTTACCAATGGGCCCGCGCGGAAGTGGGACAGCAGAACGCGCAGCGAGCGCTGGAATGGGCGGATCAGGCAGCCCTTACAGCACCCTTCACGTTCGCTCCCCTGCACCTGCTGCGAGCGAGCGCACTGCTCGCAAAGGACCAATATGGGCTCTCCGCCGACGAACTCAAAACCTATCTCTCCCTAATTGCGCCGGACGCGCCGCAACACCAGGAACTGGTGGAAGAACTGCATAGACTAATAGCGCTTGCGATGCGCGATGCGGAAGCCAATTCCTCCGCAAGCGCGCCGATCGCGGAATTCAACGCGCTTGCAAACTAGGGATCACTCACAGAACAGTCTTAGCAATTTGCCGGACGTTTGTTGTCAATTACACGTAGCGCAATGACGGTCTCGTCATCGAAATGTTCCACGCCGCCTTGGAATGCAGAGACCGCCTTCAGCACGCTGGCGACGACAGTGTTGGCGGAACATCGCCAGTTTTCGGTCAAGACCCCTGTTAGCCGTTCCGTATCGAACATCTCGTCGCGGTCATTCTCGGCATCCAGCATGCCGTCAGAGAAGAACAGCACCATATCTCCGGGGCGGGTGGAAAGAGTGAACTCCTCATATTCCACATCAGGGAACATTCCCAGCGGAATCCCGGTCGCCTGGATAGGCTCAACCTTCTTGGCCCGACCGAAGAGCGGCTGACAGGCACCCGCGTTTGCAATCTGAAGTGTGCGGTCCTGATCGTTCCATACCGCAAACACCATGGTGACGTACTGCGCATCCAGCTTGCGTTCCTGAAGTTGCTCGTTCAATGCGGTAAGCATTTGCGCGGGCGACGGCTGGTGAACAGCGAGGGATCGCATGACTCCGCTGACCAGGGCGGCGTAGAGCGCGGCCGCAGCGCCCTTGCCGCTCACGTCACCAAGTGCAATCGCGGTGCGTCCCTCACCGTAGTCGAGAAAATCGTACAGATCCCCGCCTATGGTCCGGGCCGGTACAAAGCGTGCCGCGAGTTCGGCGTTTACGTGATCGGGTGTGGTCTGCGGCATCAGCCGAAATTGCACTTTGCGCGCCATCGCAAGATCTTCTTCGAGCCGCTGTTCTTCCTTCGCTAATCGCTGGTAGAGCACGGCGTTTTCAAGAGCGATGGCGAGCTGTGAGGCAAGAGTGCTGACCGCATGAAGGTGATCCTCGTTAAAAAAACTGGCGCGGGTATGTTCCAGGTCGAGAACGCCCAGCACTTTGCCTTTATAAATCAAAGGAACCGCCATCTCCGAACGTGTTTCCGGATGCACCATGATGTAGCGCGGATCGCGACGAACGTCACCTACAGTAATGGTCTGACGACTACTCACGGCTGCTCCAATCAGTCCCCGCTGCACGGGCACCGGATCGGAGAAGGAGTGGTTCGTTTTTCCAAAGCGGATGGAGAAGCGATGAACGAGCATGTTCCGGGTCTCATCCAGCATCCAAATTGCGAACATTTGGTAGGGAATCACCCGCTGCAGCAGGTTTCCTACGCGTTCCAATAGTTGTTCCGGGTCGAGTATGGAGGTTAGTTCGCGGCTGATTTCGTGGAGAAGTTCCAATGTCTGGGCCTGCCTGGAAATACGCGTGTACAGGCGGGCGTTCTCCACGGCAACTGCCACCCGGGATGCGGTAAGTTGCAGCAGATGTAGATGTTCCGGGCGGAAATAGTCCGGCTGCTCGGACTGGATATCGATCACGCCGATGACCTGATTTTTACTCACCAGAGGCACGGCAAGTTCGGACCGGACGCCTGGCTTTGCGTCGATGAAGTTCGAGAGCGTGTTTACGTCATTGATCAGCATGGCTTCACGACGCTCTGCAACCTGTCCGACCACTCCTTGTCCGACACGAATGCGGAGACGCTCCGTGTCGGGTGAGTGTCCGATCTGGAAGCGCATACGCAACTCATTCGTACGCTCATTCAGCAGGAGGATGGCAAAAATGCGGTAATCGATAACCGCCCTGACCAGATCTGCCACTCGGTGCAGCAAGGTCTGCAAATCCAAAGTCGTGTTCAACGCGTCAGCAAGCCGCGTTAAAAAGTCGATCTGCATGGAATCGACACGGGGTTCCGTTTTTGGAGCAGTCTCAGGCGACGCGGGACGGTAATCGCCTTCAAAGCCGTCATGCTCCTTGGGCAGATGCTCGACAGCAGCAGATGCGGGCGTCGGGATGCTGAATTCCGCAACGGGCGACGCGGATTTGGGTTTCTTTTTACTCATGATTCGCTTCTCAGCATATCGCAGTGATTCGGATTGTTTTCCTGTTCGTGCATTTGCTGGCAGGGACAACAGAAGCACAGGTCTGGGACTCACGGCTGGGTAGCCGGAAGTCAAGCCTTACTCCTGGCCATCGGTCGGAAGCAGACACACGTCCGGCAAATTGCGATAGCGTTCGGCGTAATCCATTCCGTAGCCGACAACGAAATGGTTGGGGATGGTAAACCCAACGTAATCCGCGTTGATTGCGAGCGCCCGGCGGGAAGGCTTATCGAGAAATGCTGCGATCTTCAACGCGGCGGGCCGGCGCTGCAGCAGCATCGTCCGCAGGTAATCGAGTGTCAAGCCTGTGTCCAGAATATCTTCCACGAGTAGGACGTGGGAACCAGCAATAGAAAGATCCAGGTCTTTGATGAGGCGCACTCCACCGCTCGAACTGGTCACTTTTCCATAACTCGACACCGCGACAAAGTCGAAGGTGCAGTCCACTGTAATTGCGCGCGCCAGGTCCGCCAAGAAAATAGCGGCGCCTTTCAATACTCCCACCAGTACAATTCGCTGACCTGTAAAATCGCGGCTGATCTCCGCTCCTATTTCGGTGATCCGCTGCTGAATCTGTTTGCTTGTGATCAGAGATGGAAGCATCTGGTGTTGCCTTGAATCGTTCATCGCGAAAGTATATCCGCGAACCGGACGCAGGCGTTTACAAAACGCTTGTCCAGCCACTCCCTTATACTGGAAGAGGACTCCCTGCATGTATCCATTTATCCACATCGGTCATTTTCAGATTGGCACCTTCGGTCTCCTGCTCTGGCTGGCGGCGGTTTCCGGCTGCTGGGTACTTTATAAGAACTTCGAGCGCAAGGGCGTCGCAGCAGACGCGATCAACATCACAGCTCTGGCCACGGTGGCAGGAATTGTAGGCGCGAAATTGTGGCATGTGCTCGAATCGCCGCACCTGCTCATGCAGCTTCCCATGCAATTGCTCCTCGACCGAGCGGGATTCGCCTGGTTTGGCGGTCTTGTCGGGGCCATTCTTGTTTTGATGTGGCAGGGGAGGGTTGCTAAGGTAGGCGCGTTGGGAATGCTGGATTTGGCTGCGCCAGCCGCGGCTGTGGGCTACGGAGTTGGCAGGCTAGGGTGCCTGCTTTCCGGGGATGGCGACTACGGCAGTCCTACTTCGCTGCCCTGGGGGGTCACGTTTCCCAACGGGCTGGTTCCGACGATGCAGCGAGTGCATCCCACCCCCGTTTACGAACTGATCGCGGCGCTAATCATTGCAGCTTATCTGTGGCATCGGGGAAGGGTCGATCGGCCTCTCGGCCAGATCACCGGAGAGTATCTCGTGTGGACAGGTCTTGCGCGGTTCCTGGTGGAGTTCGTCAGGATCAATCCTCGCATTTATTTCGGAATGAGCAATGCTCAGGTTGCCAGCATCGGTTCCATGATAGCGGGAGCCGCCTTGATCGCGTGGTCACAACGTCATGCTCGCAAACTGACCCAGGAACATGCATCCAAACCGGCGCGGCAAATGGTTTCGAGCTGAGACAACTTGCGTCCAAACTTCCCTCCAGCAGCCATGGAAAGTTTTCTAAAGCTTTTTCAGGAATTCCTTCACTTTCTCTAATTCCGGGAACATCTTCTCATCCTGCTGAAAGGCTCGGGAATGAACGCAGCGCCTGCCGCCCTTGACCCGCACCGGATGCTTCAAGTGAAGCATTTCATGGAATAAGAGATACTCAATCGCATAGCGCGGAGTCTCCGGCCGGTCAAAGACGCGGCTTACCACAATCGTATTGTGAGCGGCATCGTAATGGCCGAGCAGACGCCGTGCGGAGTGAGCGCTCCAGGTAAGCACAGGCTGCCCCAGCAATCCGTTGAAGAATTGCCGATTCAGTCCGTCAAAGATCTCTTCCAAATTGTAGTGATTGCCCTGCGCTGTCGAGATGTTTTTTCTGCCTCGGCTGCGGCGGACCTGCTCCGCTCGCCGCGTAATCGCCTCGCTTCCCAGGTGCCTGCGATACCGGTTAGCATGCAGAGGATCAATGGGCTTGCGGTAAAGCTTTGCCAGCAAAATGTGCGCAATCGCTCGCAACACGCTACCAGGCGCACCCTCCAGCATGTCGGAAAGCCGCACTAGCGCTTTGCCTTCCCGCAAACGAATTGTTGTATTGACACCCGTGAACGGATAGAAGCGTACGTTGAACTCGGGTATTGGAGCGCGGGGGCGCAGACTGCGATATTCGGCAGCAAATGTTTCCTGCAAGGTGGAAGCAGGGAGATACTTCTCATCCTCCTGATCCAGCATGGGGAGCAACGCCTGTTGCAGTGAGGCCAAGTCGAGGATCCTTTCTCAAGTTGCGACTCGAAGCAAGTAGATTAGAAAATCGTATCGCGAAGTGCCGACGACTAGAATGTATTTTTGTCTCCGTCAATCTGTCAGGCCATTCAGAGAAGCGGTGGATCGCCTTTCAAGCGGCGTAAGGAACCAGACCACGAGGAACGATGGATCGTTCGGTGGCGCACAGCATTATCGACGCGCTTTCTGCAGTGCCTCCACTCGATCGCGCGCCTGACCTGCTTCCTCCGGAAAGCTGCCGTTGGCCCGAGCTAAAAACTGTCGATACCATTGGATCGCCGCATTTGTTTCATGCAGATGATCCAGGGCGTCCGCACGAAGAAAAAGTGTTGCAGGCCCGTCAGCCAAGTATTGCGCCCGATGATCGAGCGCAGTAAGGACCAGACGATATACATGTGCCTGCGACGCCGCGAACGCCAGACCACTCCATGCGTCCTCCTGCGTAGGCTGAATGTCCAGCGATTGTTGCAAGACGCGGATCGCCTCGGGCCATTTCTGTTGCCGGATCAGATTTTCTCCCTCAGCCGTTAACAGGTCGGCATCCCGTGGGTCAGCGGCAACCAACTGTTCGTACAGCGGAGCGGCACCGGCCGGATTTCCGCCGGTGCTGTAGAGGTCGGCAAGCATGCGCGTAATTGCCGGCTGGTTTGGGTTCTGGCGATGCAGCTTTTCAAGCTGCTCCACCGCCGCCTGGTTGCTGCCTTCTGCTGCGAGTGCAGTTGCCGACAGAGCGAGCAATGTAGGATCGTTCGGCTCCTGCGGGAGCGCTTGCTGGACCACCGGCTCCGCTTCGGCGAATTTTCCTTCATGGATCAAAACACGCGCCAGTCCCTCGGCGGCTTCCAGGCTTTTTGGATTCGCTGCAAGCGCCTTTCGGTATTCGTTTTCAGCCCCAACGGAATTGTTCTGTTCTTCCGCAAGGCGCGCAGTCAGCAGCATGTCGTCTGGCTCTTCTGGCGAAATCTTCAAGGCGCCGAGCAGGGCATCGCTTGCTGCGGCAGGATCGTGCAGTTGTGCATCCACGCGCGCCAGCGTCCTGGCAACGTTTGCCAACTGCTGTCGCGGATCACCACTGGCTGGCTGCAGCACGGCAGCCGCCTCAAGCTGCTGGCGAGCCTGCTTCCAATGCTGCTGGTCGATGAACAGTCGGCCGAGCGCCGCATGAGATTCAAACTGCCTGGGATTGGCCTGGTTGGCCTTTCGATAATCGGATTCTGCTGCTGGGAATTGGTGCTGCTCCTGTTCCACGTACCCGCGGTCGTACAGTGCGCGCGCTGCTCCCGGGGAGTTTGCTGGTTCCCGGGCCAGGGCGTCATTCAATAAAGGCAATGCAGTCGCATACTGCTCATGCACAATGGCATTTTCCGCCTTCGTAATGAGAGCCGATGCATGAGTTTCGGCCCCGTTGGAGGTAGGATCTCGCGAAAAATCAGTTTCAGGCGCAGTAGCCCCTGGCGGAAGCGCGGGAACCTGTGCCTGCATCCAGATGACAGGCT
Source organism: Acidobacteriaceae bacterium (assembly GCA_035713565.1). Lineage (GTDB taxonomy): Bacteria > Acidobacteriota > Terriglobia > Terriglobales > Acidobacteriaceae > JAKAAZ01. The sequence goes on from DASSZI010000226.1 coordinate 7,369, forward strand.
GCAAGGCGGCCAAAAGAAAGATCCATTGCAATAAATAGCGCAATTTAAACTCCCAACGCCGTCAGGATTGCACTTTCCGGAACGCGCGGCAGAATGCGGGCCAGCCATTGGCCGGTATGGGACTCCGATATGCCTGCGACCTGTTCCGGTGTTCCTGCCGCCACGATCTCGCCACCAGCCCGTCCGCCTTCGGGACCAAGATCGATCACCCAGTCGGCCGCCTTCAACACGTCCAAATTATGCTCGATCACCAGCAGAGATCCGCCGCCGTCAATCAATTGGCGCAGTGCGGAGAGCAGTTTGCTGACATCATCGAAGTGCAGGCCGGTTGTTGGTTCATCCAGGATGTAGAGCAGGCGATTTTTTGCGCGTTTGGGCGACTGGTTACCTGCGGGTCGCGCATTCGCCAGGTGAGCGGCAAGCTTAACCCGTTGCGCCTCTCCGCCAGAAAGCGTAGTCGCTGACTGCCCCAGCCGCACGTAGCCCAGCCCGACATCATCAAGAACTCTCAATCGGTCGAGAATTTTGACATGTCCGGCGAAAAACTGAAGCGCCTCCTTTACCGTCATACTCAACACATCATAGACATTTTTGCCCTTGTACTTTACTTCGAGCACGCCAGCTTTGAATCGCATGCCGTTACATTCCTCGCACGGCAGTTCCACGTCTGCCAGAAACTGCATTTCGACAGTGACCGTCCCGTCGCCTTGGCAGACATCGCAACGTCCGCCGGGAACGTTGAACGAAAAAAAACCTGGCGAATATCCGCGGCGTTTTGCATCCGGCAGGGAAGCAAAAAGTTCCCGGATGCCGTCAAGAGCCTTCAGGTAGGTGACAGGGTTGGAACGCGGTGTTCGTCCAATGGGCGATTGATCGACAAGCACCACACCGTTGAGAAATTGCGCGCCTTCAAGTGTGCTGTACAGATCGGACGGGTCGGCGATATCGCTCTCGCCAAGCGCATGTGCAACTGCGCGATAGAGCACATCATGCACCAGGGTAGATTTTCCTGATCCCGAGACGCCGGTGATGCACGTCAACATCCCGAGCGGGATCTCGCAGTCCACTGACTTTAGATTGTGCGCGCGTGCGCCTGTGAGCCGCAGCCACTCCTGGCCAGGGGTGCGACGCCGGGCAGGAACCGGAATGGAAAGCTGTCCCTTGAGGTATTTGCCGGTGAGCGAACCGGGTGAAGCCATTAACTCCGGGAGTGTGCCAGAAGCCAACAGCTTGCCTCCAAGTTCACCCGCGCCCGGACCGAGATCCAATAGATAATCCGCAGCACGGATGATATCCGGATCATGTTCGACCACAAGCATCGTGTTGCCCAGGTCGCGCAGCCCCTCCAGAATGCGAATGAGGCGTCCCGTATCCCGGGGATGCAGCCCAATCGAGGGCTCGTCGAGAACATACATCGCGCCAACCAGTTGAGATCCCAGCGAGGTCGCCAGTTGTACCCGCTGCGCTTCGCCACCGGAAAGAGTGGAGGAGAGTCGATCGAGGGACAGATAGTCCAGCCCGACTTCCTTCAGGAAGCGCAGCCTCTGCCGGACCTCCTCCAGAATGCGACCGGCGACCTCCATCTGCGCGGGGCTTAAGGCCAAGCTGGAAAAGAATGCCTGCGCTTCACCCACGGTGAGCGCCGTCGCGTCACAGATGTCGCGGCCCTCAATCTTCACCGCACGCGCCTCTGCGCGCAGGCGCTTGCCTTTGCATTCTGGGCAGAGCGCATATCCCCGGTACTTACTCAAGAAAACGCGAACGTGCAGCTTGTATTTTTTCTGTTCAAGCGTGGAGAAGAACCCGTGCACACCGGGATAGGAGCCTTCGCCGTAGAGGATAAAAGTTCGCTGCGCGGGGGATAAATCGTTCCAAGCCACGTTGAGTGGAATGTCCTTCTCTTTTGCAACACGACGCAGTTCGCCGAACATAGATCGATACTTTGGCCGCACCCAAGGATCGATTGCGCCATCCATCAGCGTGCGTGTTTTGTCCGGAACAATTCTGTCGAGATCGAAATCGATGGTATTGCCGAAGCCTTCGCAACGGGGACAAGCGCCGAACGGATTATTAAATGAGAACAGCGGCGGCTCCGGCTCACGATAACTGCGGTTGCATTGCGTACAGGCATATGCCCCTGAAAAACGGAACTGCTGCGGCTCCACAGCTGGGGTGCCATCTTCCGCAGCGCGAGGAACAGTTACGAAGACGATTTCGCCGCTTTCTCTGTAGCCGGCTTCCGCAGCGTCCACAATGCGTGTGCGTGCGTCCAGCGACGCAACGATGCGATCGACCAGGACATAAACAGGCTGGGAGAAGTCCAGTTCAAGTAAAGATTCCGGCGTGGCAAATTCGACGGTTTTTCCGCCCTGATAAAGCCGATTGAAGCCTCGCTGACGCAGTTCGCCCAGCCGCTTGGTTCGTGGATCAAGTGGGGCTGCCTCCGCGGAAACCTCGTCAGGAACGTAGTCGCCCGCGGACCGATTGACCTTTGCCGCGATCTTGGAAGCAGCCACTGCAGCAGACTCTGCTTTCGTGATTGGCTTGCCGTCCTTTTTGGTGGGCCGACTGGCACCCTTCTTCATAGCGGCCTTTTTTAAGGCTTTCTTTTTCGCAGCGGCACTCTTGTTTTCTTCACCGGATTCCGGCAGCAGAACGGGAAACAGAGCCAGCAGCCGGGTTCCCTCTGCAATGCCGAGGATTGCGGTGGCGATCTCATCCACGCTGTCGCGTTTTACGATCCCGCCGCAGCTTAGGCAATGCATGGTTCCGCAGCGCGCATAGAGCAGCCTCAGATAATCGTAAATCTCGGTGGCTGTTGCCACCGTGGAACGCGGATTTCGGGTGGTGTTTTTCTGCTTGATGGCAATGGCGGGCGCCAAACCGTCGATGTGATCGACGTCGGGCTTTTCCATCCTCTCCAGGAATTGGCGCGCGTACGCTGACAGAGACTCGACATACCTGCGCTGACCCTCCGCATAGATCGTGTCGAAAGCGAGCGAGGATTTCCCCGAGCCTGAGACGCCCGTAACGACCGTCATGACCCCATGCGGAATCTCAAAGTCAATGTTCTTCAGGTTGTGAACGCGTGCGCCGCGAACGGTGATGCGATCCATCTGTTGTAGGCACCTGCAGGGGCTGGCAGAGTGCAATGAAGCACACAGCCGCATCTTTTAGTTTACAGGGTTGGATGATTTGCGCCGCGAATACGAAAGGCTCAGAATGACAAAGACAACTCCAGTTAAGAGTCGATAGGAAATCTCAACCGGGAGACAGTATGAGACTGCATGCGACAACAAACATTCTGCTATTGATCATTGCGATTGCGCTGGTGGCAATTGCGGTTCATCCGTATGTCAGTCCGCGAGCTGCGCAGGCGCAAACCACACTTCCGACCACTACCGCGGGGGATGTTCTTTACATCGAGCCAGGCTCAACGATGCTGCGTTCCACAGACGGAAACACGCAGATCTTTGGGAAGATGGTCGTAGACATGAACACAGGAAGCATCTGGGGATTTCCAACTCTTACCGGCGCTCCCTATCCCGTGGACATCACGACCGCGAAACCTCCAGTCTCGCACCCCATGTACCTGGGCAGGTTCGCGTTCGAAGACATCACGAAATAGCCCTCGTTGAACGCCCATGCGCGGGAATTATTCCGCGAATAGGACCTTCGGAGCGCGAAACACTTCCAGCAGCAGCAAGCATGCGCCGATTACGATGCAGGAGTCGGCAATGTTGAAGTCCGGGTAGTGATAGCCGAAGATATTGAACGCCAAAAAATCGATGACGTAACGATAGGCCAGACGGTCATAGAGATTCCCCACAGCACCGCCGAGGATCATTGCAAGCGCAATGCTGGTTGTGTTGATCACGCGGCCAGCTTTCCAGAACACCCCCACCACGATTGCGATCGTGATTACAGTGAACGTAATCAGCATCAGCCGTACTTTATCCGGCGACGAGGTATCCGCAAACAAACTGAACGCGGCGCCGTTGTTGTAGACGTGCGTCAGCCGGAAGAATCGCGGGATGATGGTCACGTCCTGCCCGGACGGGATGTGCGCAATGATCCAAAGTTTGCTGAGCCGGTCCGCGATAAAAACTGCGGTGGAGATCAGCAGGAGCTTGAGATGAGCAAACCTGGCAAATGAGCGAGAGGCAGAGCTCATTGCACTGTTCCGGCGACGCCGATCGCCTCAAGCGCCGCTACGCATCTCTCGCATACAGTGGGCCATTGCTGGCTCTCGCCGACACGCGTGGAGTAATTCCAGCAGCGCGCACACTTCACTCCATCGGCAGGTAAAGTAGCCACCTGCAACAGGTCCGCTTTGGCTGAAGCCAGTTCGACCTGAGAAACATTGAAAAGCTCTTTTAAACTCAACTTGTATTTTTGAGCCAGAGATTGCATGGACGCAGGAAGTTCCAATCGAACCTTAGCTTCCAGTGCCTTGCCGATGCGTTTCTCTTTGCGAGCCTCTTCCAGACTTTTTAGCACTTCATCCCGAATCGACAGCAGCTCACGCCATTCGCCGAGTAGATTGATGGCCGTTGCAGGAGCCAGTTCGTCCAGCCGCGGAAAGAGCGCCAGGTGCACACTCGGTTCACGGCCTTTCACTGCGGGCAGGTACTTCCATACCTCATCCGCGGTGAAGCTTAAATACGGAGCCGTCAGGCGGACCAGCGCCTCCGTAATGCGCCAAATCGCGGTCTGCGCGGAGCGTCGCGCAGGATCATTGGGCGCAAAGATGTATAAGCGATCCTTGAGCAGATCAAGATAAGTAGCGCTCAGGTCGGCGGTACAAAATTCGTTGATGGCATGGTACACGCGGTGGAATTCCATTTCGCCGTACCAGCCTAAAACCTTGCCGGTCAGTTCTGCCGTGCGCGCCAGCATGTATTGATCGAGCGGCAGCAATTGCTCGAACGGCAGAGCATCGGTTGCGGGCGTAAAGCCACCAAGATTCCCCAGTAGAAAGCGAAAGGTGTTGCGCAGCTTGCGATAGATGTCTTCGGCCAGCCGCTTCATCAAAGGAATGCTGGCGACGACGTCCTCACGAAAATCTACGGACGCGACCCACAGACGGATGATGTCGCCACCAAACTGTTCCGCGACCTGGACGGGATCCACGCCGCCGCCTGACGACTTCGACAATGCGCGGCCCTGCTCGTCGAGCGTCCAGCCGCAAGTAGCCGCGCTGCGATAGGGGGCAGAGTTCTTTACACCTATGGCGCAGAGCAGGGAAGACTGGAACCATCCGCGATGTTGATCGCCGCCTTCCAGATACAAGTCCGCCGGCCATGGGAGACCGAAGCCCGCCTGCTTTCCAAGTACGGCCGCCTGGCTTGCACCGGACTCGAACCAGACATCCAGAATGTCCATTTCCTTGCGAAATTGGACACTGTCACATCCTGACGTGGTGCAGGTGGTTCCCTCAGGAAGGATGGTTTGCGCATCGCGGGTGTACCAGGCATCCGCTCCATTTTTCTCAAATAGCTCGACGACGCTGCGATTTGCCCTCCGGTCAATCAGCGGCCGGTGACATTTCTCGCACAGGAATACTGCGATCGGAACCCCCCAGATGCGCTGGCGCGAAATACACCAGTCCGGTCGCGTGGCAATCATGTTGGAGATTCGCTCCTGGCCCCAGCCAGGGTCCCATCGAACGTTTTTGATCTCCTCGAGTGCCCTTTGGCGAAAAGTGGTCGCGCTTCCATCCGGATTCTGCATCGGAGTTTCCATGCCAATAAACCATTGTTCTGTCGCGCGAAAGATCACTGGATGATGGCAGCGCCAGCAATGCGGATAGGAGTGTTCGATATCGATACGCGCGAGCAACGCACCGCGCGACTTCAACAATTCGATGATCGGCTCGTTGGCATCGTGAATCTTCTTGCCGTCGTATTCTGGAAGGCCATTGCGCAGGCGTCCTTCCGCATCCACATTGCAAGTCTGGTCCAGTCCGTAGCGCGCGCCCGTGTAAAAGTCGTCCGCCCCGTGAGATGGTGCAGTGTGCACCGCACCCGTACCCTGGTCCGCAGTCACGTAGTCGGCTAGCACTCCGAGAATACTGCGCTCCAGAAACGGATGCTGAAACGTCGAGTGCTCGAGTTGCCTCCCAGCAAAACGCGCAACTTCCTTGCTGTCAGTTATCCCGCAGATTTCAGTGACACTCGCAGCAAGCGATTCCGCCACGATGTAAACGTTGCCGCCGGACTCGAGCGCGACGTATTCAAAATCAGGATAGAAGGCGATGGCCAGCGATGCCGGAAGAGTCCAGGGCGTTGTTGTCCAAATAATCGTGAAGACGCGCTTGCCAGCAAGAGCCACGTCGAGCGCAGCGGGATCGCTAGTCAACGCGTAGCGGACGTAGACGCTTGGACTGGTGTGCATTTCGTACTCGACCTCGGCCTCCGCAAGCGCCGTACTGTCATGGGTGCACCAGTACACCGGGCGGAGTCCTTTGTACACAAATCCCCGCTCAAGGAACTCAAAGAACGTTTCGACGATGCGAGCCTCGTAGGATCGCGTCATCGTGGAATAGGGCTGGTCAAACCGGCCGAGCACGCCCAAGCGCTGAAATTGTGCACGCTGCAAATCGAGATATTTGTCCGCATAAGCGCGGCAGGCGCGCCGCACCTCGATCGGTTCCATCTCCAGTTTTTTACGACCGAGCTGCTCATCTACTTTGATTTCGATCGGCAGCCCATGACAATCCCATCCTGGTACGTACGGGGAGTCGTAACCAGCCATTGTTTTCGTCTTGACGACGAAATCCTTCAGGCACTTGTTCATCGCATGGCCCAGGTGAATCGGTCCATTGGCGTAGGGCGGACCATCGTGCAGAAGATAAACTGGCGCACCTTTCCGGGCTACGCGGATCTGGTCATACAGGTGCGAGTCTTCCCAGGTAGCGAGCCGCGCCGGCTCGTTCAGCGGAAGATTGGCTTTCATTGGAAATTCAGTGTGCGGCAGGTTCAGGGTCGCCTTTAGATCCGGCCCAGCAGACATGGCTTCTCCGTAATATTTGCTCGTACTTCTGATGATAAATGCAGAGGCAAAGATCCTGAGAATCTGAAACGTATTTGGGGGGTGGCGCGTCTATTTAGATAACAGAAAAGTACCGTCCAGTTCTGCACAGCTTTTCCGGGAATTGTAAAAGCATCCTGAAAAAGAGCCACATCAGGGACAAAGAGCGGTGAAATCACGCATAATTGAATTGTTGAGGGAATGTTTGGCTTTGCCGCTCCGCGCGTTGTTTTGAACTCCTAGATACAACACGATGTCGAATCAACTCCTTGTACCGCCCGAGATCGAGACTGAAAATACGCTGAATCCTGACGCGCCCCTCCTGTGGACCCATATGCAGGAGGTGGAAGGTTCCTTCTGGGGTTCGCTGGTGGAAAACATCCGGGAAAGAATCGCACCGGTGCGGCAGCCTCCGCTAGTGCTTCACTCGAAATCCGTGCCTGTACCGGATCCGTTTCATCAAGATCCATTGTGGGTAGAAGTTCGAGATGACTTCCGGGAGCTCTTTTTTCCTGCGAAGCTCCCGCCTTTACAACTGGAATCGCATGAAATTCCAGTTGTTGATCCTCTGGCGCGGCCTCAAGACCGGACCTCCAGCCTGATTTCCATCGGGGTGCACGTAGTGCTGTTAGCGGCGATTATCGGTCTGATGCTATGGCACCCCAAAAAACACATCGCGGAGGTTATTCCGCCACCCCACTTCAACATCACTCCGTTCGTACCGTTCAGCGCCAGCGAACAGGCCGCCGGTGGAGGCGGCGGTGGCGGTGACCGGTCTTTGATGCAGGCAGCACAAGGGAAACTGCCGAAGCTGGCGAAGACACAATTTGTTCCGCCTGATGAGGTCATTCGGAATCCAAAGCCCAAGCTCACCGTAGAACCCACCGTGGTGATGCCGCAGAATCTAAAGCTGCCGAATAACAATCTGCCCAATCTGGGAGACCCCTCCACTGTGGTGCATGGACCCGCCTCGAATGGCACCGGAGCGAACGGCGGAATCGGCTCCGGCCAGAGCGGCGGCATCGGCTCGGGTTCAGGCGCGGGAGTTGGCCCAGGGCAGGGCGGTGGATATGGCGGAGGCTTGTACCGCGTCGGCGGCGGCGTTTCTCCGCCTGTAGCGATCTACATGCCGCAGGCAGAATTCTCCGAACAGGCCCGCATGGCAAAGTATCAGGGACAGTGCGTCGTAGAAGTTGTTGTGGACGCCAACGGAAATCCACGCAATCCGCGCGTCGTGCAGCATTTGGGTATGGGTCTGGATCAGAAGGCGCTCGAAGCGGTCAGGCAATATCGCTTCAAGCCGGCCATGCTAAATGGTCATCCGGTCGCGGTCGACATCAATGTGATTGTTGATTTTCACATTTACTAGCCGGTGGGCTACAAACCGGTTCAAATCCTCACTGGTGAACAGAGGCGGTCGCAAAAAGAACTGCGGCTTGTTTCGTACAAGCTGTGCCAGCGCATTGGGCCACGCCGTGTCGCTAATCTCATCCAAAGATTTCTCGGCTCTGCTCCAAAGCACCGCATCCGCACGGTCCAAAACATACTGAGCGGACGCTTTGAAGTCGCGGTTGGCGGGATCCAGCACCGTGAGATAAAGATCCGGCTTTAGAAACCGCATTATGCTGTTCGATTCCAGAATAACGTTCACGGACTCCGAAATTTCCTTGCGGACGCGCGGCATTGCCTCGGCGAGTTGCCCTTGCCGTGTACGCACCCAGAAGCACCGGACCGCGCCTGCCGCTAAAAACCGGGCCGTGTCGGTACCGCTGGTCGTCGAACGCTCCTCCGTTACAGCGACAGTGTGCGCGTCCGTCTCACAGTCGCAAGGTTCGCCGTTCGCCGAGCACACACCGTGGCCGAACTGGGTGACTTTGAATGCGGTCCATTGCAGAGAAGGGAAGGATGCGATCAGGGCTGCAACCACAGACGTTTTCCCAATGTTCCGCGTATGTCCGCCGACCACTACAATTGCCATAGCGTTCCTACTCTTTTGCCTTGCGAGCCAGCCGGGCCAGCATCGCTAGCCCCTTCAAATATTCGCGTAGCGGCTGGGCCGGACGCCCCCAGAAAACGACGCCTGCGCCGCGCAATTTCTTTTTGCTCAGTACGCCCGCGCCGCCGCCGAGAATCACATCCTGGCCAACCTCCGCGTGCTCTCCAATGCCGACCTGACCGCCGAGGATTGCGCCGTCTCCAATACTGCTGCTGCCGGAGATTCCTGTCTGTGCCGCCATGACGACGTTGCGGCTCACGCGAACGTTGTGCCCGACATGCACCAGATTGTCCAGCTTCGCGCCCCGCCCGATCCATGTTTCTTCCAGCGCGCCCCGGTCGATGGTGGTGTTCGCGCCGATCTCGACATCGTCCTCAATGGTAAGCGTTCCCTGTTGAGGGAATTGCGTATAGGCACCGTTCCTTGCATCCCGAACATAACCAAATCCGTCGGAGCCCAACACACCGCCGGCATGCACGGTCACGCGATCTCCCAGCACCACCCCCTGATAAATCACTACGCGAGGATAAATTCGGCAGTTCTTGCCAATCCGCACTCCCTCGGCGATGACGCAGCCCGTACCGATCCGCGTTCCGCTATCGATGCGGACGTGCTTACCAAG
>DASSZI010000227.1:0-5819 GCA_035713565.1 Acidobacteriaceae bacterium
TCTTTTTAGTTGAGGTGTTTTTGAACAGGCGAGCAAGGCTGGCAGGATTGCAAATCAGTCGGATAGCAAAAAAAGGGCCCCTCCTTAGAGGGGCCAATCTGCCTTGGTTCTCTCTTGTGTGAGAGCTTTTGAGTCAACCTACTGATTTGGCTGCGGCGTAGTCCCATTCGAGGAGGACTGCGGACTACCGGACTGCGCCGCGCCGGCTGCTGAGCTGCCCGGATTCGACGCGCTCAAGGTTGACAAACTGTTTTGCATCAGTGTGACTTCCACGATGCTGCCATGACGGTGGGCGCTGGCTCCGTTCGTATCAAGCGGAGCATTCCCCAAGCCTATCTGGCGAATCTTGTAAAGCGGAACCTGTCGCTGCGTGACCAGATACCGCGTGACAGCCAAGGCCAATCTGTGGGACGTTGAGACGCCAGCGGAGCCGCGCATCGACGAGTAACCCTGCACATCAATCAGATAGCCTCGTTTTCCCTGCACCTGTGAAGCAATTTGATCCAGCGCATTGCGTGCATTCGACCCGAGTGTTGTCTGACCCGGGCGAAACCGGATTTCCACTTGCGTTCCCGGCTTGTACTGGTCGAGATTGCTGACCGTTGAATTGATCTGATCTGTTTGCGTACTCGCCTGCTGCGCCAACTGGTGCGCCTGATCGGCCGTACTGCCAGCCTGCGTAGCGTGTTGATCTGCCAGTTGCGCCGCCGAATTCGCCTGCTTGATCCCGGCCTGCGCTCGCGCGTCTACATCTTTAATATCCCGTGCATTGCTAGCCGATACCTGATCCAGCTCGTTAAGCCGATCCTTTACAGGGTTAAGCTGCCGGTTGACCCACTTTTTGCGAGCCATCGGATTCAGGTGACCCCAGAAGCCCTCATGAGATTTCGTGTCGAGTGGCTGAGTGGTACCCGTGGCACTGTTCCGATCAGAATTCGCAGCAGACCCGCTGGTAGACGTTCCGGTTTGCACCTGGGCGTCCGAGCCTGCGGACGATTGTGCGCTCGATTGAGCAAGAAATGGCACGGCCGAACATGTCGCAAGAATTGCTGTAGCGAATTTCAGCAATTTTCTGGTGTTCGATTGCATTGACTTCTGTTCCCCTCTGAGAGTCCCGATCGGCCCAATTATTGAAACCATGAATGCAACAGCCTTGACATAGCATTTGTCGTGCCAAAGCACGGTGTTCCCTGGACCTGGAGCAACTGATTCATTTGCTGCGTTTTCAGCAGTCTCTTTTCTCGACCAAAGGTCGGCATGCACTAACTCGCCGGTAAAAACTACAGGAGCCGGGCAAAATTTACATGGCACCCGCTCAAAACTACGTACCAGGGGAAGGCTTCCTATATGACGCCCGGCTTGGGGTGACTGCGCCACCGGCAGAGAGGCAGGGCTAAAATCGAGCGCAGAAGCTCACCGCTGACACGGGGCTGCGGGCACGAGATGCTTACTTCGTAGTGGTGACGCTGATCACTTTAAGAAGTGGCAGTTGCTGGTTCCACATAGGAGAAATGTCGTCGTAGATCAACCGGAACTCTCGTGATGCGCCGGGAGCGAGCGGAGCGGCGCTGACCGACTGGGTATCGACGTACGGGTCGCGCGTCCGGATCAGGGTAAAAGGAACCTGCTCGGCCTGCGGCGGTTCTCCGGAATCGTTTGCAAAGAGTGCCTGGACGACAATCCCGGTAACAGTCTTGGATCCTTTGTTGACGATCACGCCATCGATGTAGGTGAGCTGGCTGCCTGCAAAGTTGCTTGCCTGGCTCATTTTCAACTGGCTGAGCGCGATGTTGCCCGCATAGGCGGCATCGCGGGGCGTGGATGCTGCCGAACGCCCGGTATGCCCGCTGAGAAGGAAAACGAAACCGAGGAGAACCACCACGACCACGGCGGCGACAACCCATGGCAGCAAATTGCGGTCGTCGCCGGTTGGGCTCTTGAACGGATTGGACGGGTCTGTGGTCTTCAATGCTGGGTCGTGCATGCGCCGATTGTAACGCGACCGATTCGCGACAGGAGCAACGGGTGCCCGGAGACACGAATGAAAATTCATAATAATTTGCTGATGCACAGAATCCTTCGGGCCGAAAATAACGTCATAGAGATAGCAAGCTGCACCGGCACGCTCGAATCCAAGGTGCTGACTCGGGAGATACCATGGCGGCACTCTGCAGACAACCTCGAAAACGTGCTCCGCAGCCCCGTGGGGACGCTATGTATCGCGCCGCCGCTGTAGCAGCAGCCCTGATGGTACTAGCCACGGCAGCCTTCATGTAGCTGGCTGTTGCAGGGCTGCGTCAGCGCCCTTAGAGAAAACTGGCCCGCCGCACTGTCTGCCTGAAGTCCTCGCCATGCATGGAGATCGTGATGCACATTTCCTGCAGTCTGGAGAGCATGCGATCACCGATGCGGTCGCCCAGGGTTTCTTCGCGCATGGCGCGTTCGGCATCCTCCTGCGCCTGCGACCTGGATCCTTTGGGCAGCTTGGCGACGCCCTTGTCCGTCACATCGAACGCCGCTGGTTCTCGACCACGCGACAGTGCGGAGAGAATGTTCGGATAATTGGTAGTGACCAGAGTGGTCTTTTTGTCGTTGTATCGGGTATTCAGGATATGCGCGACCGTATCCCAGACCCAGTCTGTTTTCTTTACCGCACCCAATTCGTCCAGCAGAAGCACCTCCGTCTCGAAAACAGGACGCAAAATCTCCAGTTCCGTAGTGGCCACGTGCGGGTTGTAGGAATTTTGAATCTGCTTCAGTAGATCGCGGTAGTCGCAAAAAATTCCCGTGGCTCCGCGTTGCTCGATCAGTTCGCGAAGCAGACCCACAGCGAGATGGGTTTTGCCAACTCCGAAGCTGCCCGTCAGTAACAGTCCACGTCCCTCGGTTTCAAGTGGATAGCCGTCGGCAAACCGGCGCGTCGCCATCAGCGCCATGCCGAGCGAAGGGTCGGCGCTGCGGAAGCCGGTGTCGAAGCTTTCCAGGGAACAATGGGCGTAGCGTTCCGGGATGCGCGCACGTTTCATCCGCAGGCCCGCTTTGCGATCGGCACGGCAAACGCATTCGGCGGCAAATTGTTCGCCATTCCGGCGTACGAGTTGCAATCCTGTCCCAGCGCAGAGGGGACAGGGGATCGAGTTTCCGGCAGTTGGAAGAGAGATCATCTGAAGTCGATCGTGACTTCTCCAGTATCGCAGCCTGCGGAAGGCGCACTGGCTGTGGATTCGGCGTTGCGGGCTGTGGGAATCTCGCATAAACTAGGACTAGCGTCTTTAGGAAGAAAGGTTTCACCTCTATGCCGAAGCAAGGAATCCATCCCAATTACGAAACGATCCGCGTGCAGTGCGCCTGCGGCCATTCCTTCGAGACTCGCTCGACGCACAAGGGCGATGTCCGGATGGAAATCTGTTCCAACTGCCATCCCTTTTTCACGGGCAAACAAAAGATGATCGACACTGCAGGTCGCGTGGAGCGCTTCCGCCGTAAGTACGCGCAGTCGGACTCCGCCAAAGCCGAGACGGCAGCCGCAGGAACGGCCAAGTAAGTACCGCGCTTGAATCAGATAAAAGGCCTCCGCTGCGGCGGAGGCCTTTTGGTTTTGTGGCTACGCTGCGCGTCGCTTTTGAAGCACAATGAGATGAGTGACGACGTATCAGGAACAAGCCGAAGAACTGTTGAGAGCGATGAAGCTGTTGATGGAGGATATTGCTTCGTACAAATCTGCGGTGGCGTTGCTGGCCGTGCATTCTGCGATTGCGTTCAATGATGCTGTTTCGGAACGCCTGACCGGAATAGCCCATAAAGGGCAAGATCACTCTACAGCCTCCAGGAAAACAAGGTCAGCATGCGTGAAAAACAAAATTGATACCAGCGGCATAAAGCATCTGGATTATTTGTTAAGCAAAAAAAACGAATATTCGTACAGCGGAATTGTTGGCGAGAAAAAATCCCAGGACGCAGCACTCAACGCGCAAAGATTTGCCAGTTGGGCCTATAGAACCGTCTTACAAAGGGAGTCAGTCAATGCCTAAGACACAACCACCGCCTATGAGAGTGATTTCGGAAGATATACCTATCAGCGGGAAGCAGCGTGAAGGCAGAGCCACCAATGTTATTGCGGAGTTGCTCATGGCCAAGCTTTTAGTGCCCAAAATTTTCTTAAAGCCGAGGACTCTTAAAATATTCTTGAAACCAGATTTGAATCAGAATGCTAAGCCATTCCTGACTATTGATGTTCTGGCCATAGATCGGGCCGGATCAGGCGACATTCATGCGGTACATATCTTTCTGGATCAGACGAAGGATCTAAGAGAGCAAATTAAGTTGGCAACGCACGTGCAGTTTCTTCTCAGTTATATCCCGGTTCATTTTAAATACATTGCAGTGGATTCTCAGTCGATCGATTTCGTATCGAAGCAGCAACTGTTTGCAAAGGATGGCATCGGGCGTGTCGGCATTATCGAGGTCAAAGAAATTAAATCGGGCCCGCCTGAAGCGAGAATTGTCATTCAGCCCGAACGGTTTAGGGTCAATCCCGATGCGATTAAGGAATTCGATAAATTTCAGAACAGGGCTCGTGCAGACATGGAGTTTCGGAGCTGAATAAAGTAGTGAAAAAGCACTGGGACAATCCGGCGGAACATACGATGCCTGCGAAGGTGCGGGTGCCCGCGTCGCTGCACATCGGCGCTGTTCCGATTGCGCCGGCGACGGTGTTGGCGCCAATGGCCGGTGTGACAGACACGGTCTTTCGCCGCTTCATCCGCAACGCGAGCCTGTTCACCCAAGGCGGCGCGAGAGAAACACCGGCCACTGATCTCCACCGTCGTGTAGAGCAGAACATCAGCAATCAGCAGTCGGGCTGCGGTCTGATTATGACGGAGTTTACCTCCGCCGATGGTCTGTCGCGGATGCGCGAGTCCAAACGCAAGCGTTACCTGACCTTTTACGAAGACGAACATCCAATTGCCGCGCAGTTGTTCGGCTCCGACCCGAACACGCTGGCTGAGGCCGCGCGCATTGTGCAGGACGCGGGCTTCGATATTGTTGACCTGAATCTGGGCTGCCCGGCCAAGCGCGTCGTGAGTTGCAACGGCGGCAGCGGACTGTTGCGCGATCTGCCGCTGATCGCGCGAATCTTCGAGCAGGTTCGTGCGGCGGTGACGATTCCCTTCAGTGTCAAATTTCGCCTGGGCTGGAACGACGAAAACATCGTGTGTGTGGAACTGGCGAAGCTGGCCGAGTCGAGCGGATTGAATGCCGTTGCGCTCCATGCGCGCACGCGCGAGCAGGGCTATGCAGGACAGGCGCGCTGGGAGTGGATCGCGGCAATCAAGCAGGCGGTGAAGATTCCCGTCATCGGCAACGGAGATATTCGTACGCCGGAAGATGCCTGCGCTCTTGTGGCAGAAACGAATTGCGATGCTGTGATGATCGGCCGCGCCGCGCCAGCGAATCCTTGGATCTTCCGCCAGATCGCCGAATATACCGCGACCGGCAGCTACACCAGGCCCGCAGAGCCGGACCGTTATCACCTGATCCGCACCTACTTCGCCATGCTGCTGGAGGAAGATTATCCGGATGCGACGGGCAAGATGAAGCAATTTGCCTCATGGTTTACGCATGGCGTTCCAGGCGGAGCCGCACTGCGCAAAAGCATTTATGCGGCGAAATCCGGTGCGGGGATTCTGGAAGCGGTGGAGCGGTTTTTTGCGCCCAGAATTTCGCCGGCCAGCGCGGAAATTGAGGAGTACACGGTTCTCGCTCCATAGGACTTTAGAGATTCGATTCCCGGCGCTTGCGGAAAACTACGCGGATTT
>DASSZI010000228.1:0-6413 GCA_035713565.1 Acidobacteriaceae bacterium
CAGGTTCCTCATGGACACCTCTCCGGCAACGATTATACGCAGCGGGCGCTCGGATGACAGTACCGGACGCTACGATGTGGAGGACGGATTTGACGACACGGAAGTGGAGACGATGGCGATTCCGGCCCGGTCCGCCGCCTCAATGACGGCAGCGCGGTCGAACAGCAGCGTCCGTCCGGCCTCGATCGACAGACATGTCGCCCCCGCCTGCTGCATGGCGGCGACGGTTCCTATCCCAATCACCGGCACGTCGAAGCGCATGTCCTGCTTGGGCTTGGCTATTTTAACCACGGTCAGCGAGTGGTCGAGCGTAGTGGCCTGGTCTTCCATGCCAGCATCCCGCAGAATCGTACCGGCGCGCAGGATCGTCGCATCCGTGCCTTCCATGGCCTCGACGGCCACGCAGGCGAGCGACGCAATCACCACCGTCTGGCCGATGTCATAGCCAGCCAGCGCACCGGCCACGCCGTGTCCATATTCGATGTCCCGCCGCTCGCGTTCCGTGGGCCTGCGCGCCGTCAGCACGCCATCCCGCGCCAGCAGGGGCTCCAGAAATGTGGTGGAGGAGATCAGTTCAATGCCCTCGTCGTGGAGCACCTTCGCAATCGCTCCGAGCAGACCGTCCGTACTGCGCGTGCCGAGCGAAAGCAGAAGTTTGGCCAACCGCCAATCAGGCCGGATACTGGAAAAAATCTGCTTATGCTTCACCTGGCCCGCCATCACCGCCTGGGTGATCCCTTCTTGCTGAAACGTCTCAATCAGGCGCGACAGTTCGCCCAAAGACATCCAATGCACGCGGACGCCGGGATCGCGCAGCGCACGAATATCGATCTCCGAATCGGTCTCCTCTCGGATGGCGGCCACCACCACTTCAGTCCCGTGCGCGCGGGCCGCATCGAGCAGCAGAAACGGAAAACGTCCATTGCCCGCAATCAGCCCCAGCCTCCTAGGCAAAGGCCCTGCAGCATCGGACTGGAAAACTAGGGACATTGGAGTGGTTTCTATGGACCCTTCACTTCGTTCAGGATGACTGACGCAGATTCGAATACTATCAAAGCGAAACCGTGCTCACTTGATAAATCCGCGGGTCGAACTCTCGATAAACGTAATTAGATAGGCGACTTCTTCGCTGTGCGTGCTCTCTGCCTTCAACTTTTCGAGCGCTTGAGCGGTGTTCAGCTTGGCAGCAAGCAGAGTGCGATATGCCTGATGCAGACTCCGCAACTGCTCCTTCGAAAATCCGCGGCGCTCCATGCCCACTTTATTAATACTGAAAGCGTGACCCTCACGCGTGGCGGAGGTTAAAGAGAACGGCAGTACGTCCTGCGTAACCACTGTACCGCCGCCGATGTAGGCGTGTTGCCCGATCCGGCAGTACTGATGCACCGGGCACAGTGCGCCCACGTTGGCATAATCCTCGACGGTGACATGGCCGGCCAGCGTTGCGGCGTTGGCCAGAATGCAATGATTGCCGATTTGGCTGTCGTGGCCGATATGGGTGGAGAACATAATGAGGCAATCGCTGCCAACGCGCGTCGTTCCGCCACCGCCTGCGGTGCCGCGCGATATGGTCACGCACTCGCGTATCACATTGCGGTCGCCCATTTCCAGGGCGGTGGGCTCATTTTTATATTTCAAATCCTGCGGCGCTACGCCAAGCGCTGCGAAGGAAAAGATGCGATTCTCCGTGCCTAGCCGAGTTTGCCCTTCGAGGACGACATGAGAGACAAGTTCGCAGCCCGTCCCCAGCTCGACATGCGGCCCGATCGTGCAGTATGGACCGACTTTGCAGTACGCGCCTACGACTGCGGACTCCGCGACAAGCGCCGATGGATGGACGCTCGCTGTGGGATGAATACTCACGCTCCAGTACCGCCCTCCATCTGAGAAGCGGCCTGCGCCTCCGCTGTGCTGCCGGACGGACGCGGGCGCGGCACCATCTGCGACGTCACGACTCCTTCGCACACCAGCTTGCCGTCCACGAATGCCTTGCCCTGCATCCGCATCAGACGGCTGCGCCAGTTCAGCACGTCAACCTCCAGCCGCACCTGATCGCCAGGAAGAACGGGCCGCCGGAACCGCGCGTGCTCCACGCCTGTAAAAAAGACCAGCTTTTCGGCTGGGTCGGCTGCCTCCAGCATGACGAGAATGCAGCCGGTCTGCGCCAGAGCCTCCAGCAGCAGAACGCCCGGCATGATGGGATGGCCAGGAAAATGGCCGGGGAAAAACGGCTCGTTGATGGTCACATTCTTGATCGCGACGACGCGCTGCTTGCGTACCACTTCCACCACGCGATCGATCATCAGAAAGGGGTAGCGATGGGGCAAAAGCTGCATGATCGCTACTGTGTCGATAGGAAGCTGCGGCGTTCCGGCCTCCGGATTGGTACTTTCAATATTTTCCATAGCCCAGCCGATTATAAAACGCCCGAAGCGGGAATGCAGAAGCGCCGAGGGGCGCTCCAGCAGGAGGATCGACGAACCCGGATCAGCGCTTGCGCTTCGCTTCGATCGCAGGATCAAAGAAGTTCGGCGGAATGCTGGCGTTGTACGTCACGCGTAAACGGAAGCGTTGCGAAACGGTCTGGCCATTGTGAGTGCGGGTGATGGTGAATGGAGTTTGGATTCCAGAGACACGCTGGTAATTGTCATATTCCACAGCGTCCAGATTTTTCCCCTCGAAGCGCGGATCGCGCCATGCAAAGCTCAGACGGATCGGCAAATAGGTCGACGCGTCGACTTCCAGCGTGATCGCGTCATTGTGACCATCGATCAGTGTGACCTTGTCCGCCTGCCGTCTTTCAGTAAGAACCGGCCCACTCTCGATGAGCAGCGTATCAGGATCACGAAGCCAGCACCGTAACGCCGCACTTAGGGAATGGTCCCGCCAGCGAAGGTGTTCCTGCACCTTCTCCGGAGGTATGGGCTTTGCGCCTTTGTAGGTAATTTCCCAGCCTTGCTGCCCGCGATAGATCTGCACTATGTGCCCACTGCCCGCGAAATCGACGCGAAACTCATCGGGCGTTTCAAAAGTCTGGGTGGTTTCGGCCACAACGCCGGTCGGAGTTCCCTGGAAGTATCCGGCTGTTCTTCCCTGATCACGAACGCTTTTCAGGTTGAGCCATGCGTCGCCACCCAAAGCCTGGATGGTTGCTGCCAAAACCCGGCGGGCTTGCGCCTGATTAGCTGCGGCGTCTACCTTTTGCGCCCACGATCCTAAGCCATGGACCAACATGACCAGCAGCGCTAGTCTCGCAGGCGTAATTCGCATTGGTTAGCCGACCAGCACAGCACCACCATTTACGTTGAAAATTTCTCCGCTTACGAACCCGGCGAAAGGCGTACAGAGAAACAGAACCGGCCCGGCAATCTCGTCTGCCGTTGCGGCCCTCCCTGCGGGAATTCCGGCAAAGACCCGTTCGCGCTTCTCAGGGTCGCGCAGCGTCGCGGCGGACATGTCCGTATCCACCCAGCCCGGAGCAACGCAGTTGACGTGAATACCCTCGCGCGCGAGCTCGCTCGAAAGACTCTTCGTCAGACTGATAATTGCGCCTTTGGAGGCTGCGTAATCCGAATGCATCGCTTCCCCGCGCTGGCCAGCGGTGGAGCTGATAAGCACGATATGTCCCACGGCCTTTTCGTCCGAAGCGCGTCCCTGTTTCTTCATCTGCGCGACCGCAGCTTGCACGACACCGAAGACACTGTCCAGATTCACATGGATGGTCTGGTGCCATTGAGCGTCGGTCATTGTCTCGATCGGAGCGTCATGCGGAGGCCAAATGCCGTGATTCACGACCAGGCAATCCAGCCTGCCAAAGGCGCGCACCGCCTCTGCGACCAATGCACGTCCGTGTTCCGGCGTCTTCAGCTCTCGATGGACGGCGAGGCAGCGATCCGTTCCTCCGCATTCCTGCGCAAGCTGTTCCGCCTCCTTCTGAGCGCTTCGATAATTGAAGGCGACCCTGGCTCCGGCCTGGGCGAACAGGCGCACAGTGGCGGCCCCGATGCCCCGCGAACCGCCGGTCACGAGCGCGACCTTTCCAGCGAGCGAAAGCATAACTCCGCTGTTCGCCTGATTCAGCTTTCCGGAATCCTTATCTGTCATATTGTTGACGCTAAAAGATGACAGCCGATCATGCAACTCTGAACGGCCGGAAGGCGTGCAGAACCGGATTTATCGAGGTGGCTGGACCAGTCCCATTCCAGGGCAGAACGGCGGTACGTACTGCGGAATGAAAGACTCCTGACGCTTCAGCGCTGCGTCCAGAGTTCTGAGGGCGATGTAATTGTGGGGATCCAGCAAAGTCTCTGAACAGGTTACCCCTTTTTCGGAGATCTCCTTGAAGAAGAATTCATGACTCCAAGGCAAATAGAGAATCGCGCCGTAGTTCTCCTGGCAGTCTTTGATCGAGCAGCCTGTGAAGGTCACGCCAAAATTCTTCCCGACTTTCGGCAACAGAACGAGCGAATCCGTGCTGGCCAACTGAAATACCTTTGGCAGCGACCCGGAGTCCCAGTCCTCATTGACCTCACCGCCGTCGCGCAGAAATACAACAATGCGCCAGCCGTGATGGCCGCTGGCCAGCAGAACGGAGTAGGGTGCGGCATAACTCGGAATCTCCAGCCGGTAGAGTTCCAGTTGGTTGAACGTGAGCCATTGCCCGATCCGGCCCATATCCTTGCCGCTGTAGCCCATCTGGGCGACAGCCTTTCGCGGCTGCGCGAAGAACGGAGCGAGGAGGAGTATTGCAGAAGTGAGCGAAATGACGATGCGCCGCTGCATGTCCCTATTGTGACGCTTGGACGATAAAAGAGGTAGCGCGGTGGCCAACTATGGCGGGTGCCCCAGGTTGGGCAGCAACGGTGGGATTACCTATCCTGCGAAGCACTTCTCATCCCACCCTTCGCGATGAGACCGCGAAGGATGGGGCACCCGTATCCTCCTTTTTGCGCATACCGAATTAGGTTTACCCGGTCGCGATCTGGGTGGTCAGGCTTACGGTGGCGGCGTGGGCCGGTTCGCTGGCCGCCAGGCGGGTCAGCGTCAACACGGTGATGTCGTCTTCCTGCCCGAAGGCGCTGGCTGCGTCCACGATCTGCACTGCGGACGAATCGGCGCCAGACAATTCCCGTACCCGGTCGAATCCAAAGAGCTGGCCCTGAGAGTTTCGGGCCTCCACAATGCCATCGGTGTAGAACATTATCGTTTCGTTTTCCTGCAGATGGAAGGCGAGATCGTCATACTCCGCATCGGGGACAATGCCCAGCGGCAAGGATCCGCCAACCGGCAATTCCTGGCCATCGCGGTAGGGAGCAAGATGACCGGCATTGGCAAGGACCGCGTCGCCATTCGCCTCGGTGCGCAACACTACGCAGGTGGCAAAGCCACCGCTGGTGCGGCCGATCAGGCGGCGGTTGAGTCCACGCAGTATCTCCGCTGGCTCCTGTGTGTAGTCGACCAGCGTGCGCAGCGTGCCGACGATCAGCGAGACGACCATCGCGGCCTTCAACCCTTTGCCGCTGACGTCGCCAAGCGCCACCAGCGCGCCGGAATCCGGCAACGGAATTACCTGATAGAAATCGCCGCCCAACTCCGTGGCCGGCTTGTAGATGCTGGCGATCGAATAACCGGGGATGGCGGGAACGTCCTCGGGAACCAGCACCTGCTGGACTTCGCGCGCGGACTTGATCTCCATCTCAACCTGCGCCTGACGCCGGCGCTCCAGGAATTGCTGTCGCGTCACGGTAACCAGCAGGACGACGAACAGCAGCGTGTCCAGCAGAAAGGTTGCGCTGAAAGTGTAACTACCAACGTGGATACCCCAGGCAGCCAGGTGGACGGCCAGCGTCGAGTGCGTGAAGCGACGTCCTTGCGCGGAGATCTGGTACACCGAGTTCCACAGGCCATAGAGAAACGCCGCGATGGCCACCGGCCAAAGCTCCATCTGCTTCCTGCGCGCCAGGCCAACGCCGACGATGAAAAGGATATAGAGCGGGGTCAGAGTATAGATCGCCGTCGTAATGGCGTCGGTCCATTGCATGCCGAGACCGGCGTGCTGCCAGTTGGAAAGCACTGTAATATCCACGACCTGTGCGGTCAGGTATAGTGTGGCAAGCGTCACAGTCCAGCGCCGCTCCCGGCTGAATCCGAAGAGCGTGAGCAGAAGGAGCCAGAGCGAGATGTCCTGAAATGCGCCTACGAACTGCAGGTAAAGCTGCACGGCAGTAAAGTGCAGGCCATAGCGAATTACGTCGAGGACCCGAAAGGAAAGCAAGCCTTCCGCCAGCAGATAGATGGCCATCCACAGGAACAGCCATTGATTGCGCTCCCGCAGAAACAGCAGCAGCGCCAGCAGACCGGCAACCAGCACCACCGCTCCGATGAGCAATTGCGGAAGTTGCCGGTGCTCCTGC
>DASSZI010000229.1:0-5059 GCA_035713565.1 Acidobacteriaceae bacterium
CGGGCATACTTACAAGCAAATGTCCCTTATCCTTCTCAAGAGCGTGTTCCACAATCTTGGCGTAGTGTTCGTGGGATTTGTTTTTGCTTTCTTGGGCACAAGGCTGGATTTACTTCTTGGAATCGCCAGATTTCACGCACTTTGGATTACCATCGCGGGCTGGCTGTTCCTGGCCATCGGCTTTCTCATTCGGATGTGGGCGACATTCTACTTCTATCAAAAGCGCATGAAGATCATCTCGCTTGTTCCCCAGAAAGAACTCGTCACCTCGGGTCCGTATCGTTTTTCCAGAAACCCGCTCTATCTCGGCGGGAATTTATTCATCTTTTTGGGAGCGGTATTGATACTTGGCTCGCCCATGGGAATTCTTCTAACCGCCATCAACATCGTCGTCGCGGACAGCATGATTCGGCGGGAAGAAAAACAATTGGCACTTGCATTCGGCGAAGATTGGCTCCGCTACAAACGTCACGTACGCCGTTGGCTCTAAGGCCAAGTAGAGCTAAAAATCACCGTGTCTGCTTGCTGAAAACTCGCGGTGGCTCGCACCTCCACTGTGCGCCGCAGCTCTCGGTACACTGGAAGCATGATCTTAGGCGGCAAGAAGCGCGAAAGACGCAAAATTCATCTCGACAGCAGTAGACCGTTGCCGGAACCGGAAGAAGAACTGGAAAGCAGCGAGCCGAGTGAGATCTATCCTCCGGCACAGGAGTTCGATGTCCTGGTCATCGGTGCCGGACCCACCGGCCTGGCCTGTGCGATTGACGCTCAGCGGGAAGGCTTCCGTGTCGTCCTTATCGATAAAGGCTGTCTCTGCAATTCCCTCTTTCATTACCCGTCGAACATGACGTTTTTCACAACCCCGGAACTGCTTGAAATTGGCAACATCCCGTTCAGCAGTCCCAACCAGAAGCCCAACCGCCAGGAGGCGCTGGAGTATTACCGGAAAGTAGCTCAGCATTACCAGTTGGATATTCGGCAGTACGAATATGTGGAACGAGTCGAAGGCGCGGCAGGAAATTTTCTGGTGCACTGCGCAGACTCCTCCCGCCGCGCTCACACCTATCGCGCCAAGGCTCTCATCGTGGCGACCGGATACTACGATCGTCCCAACTACCTGAACATTCCGGGAGAAGACCTGCCCAAGGTGTTCCACTATTACAAGGAGCCGCACCCGTACTTCGACCATGATGTGCTGGTGATCGGCGGAAAGAACTCTGCTGCCATTGCTTCGCTCGATCTATGGCGGCACGGTGCGAGGGTTACGTTGGCGTATCGCGGGCCAGCAATACACAAGCACGTCAAATACTGGATTTTACCGGATATTGAGAACCGGATCCGCAACGGCGAGATTCAGGGATTTTTCCGAACTACGGTGGAAGAGATCGCCATTGATTCTGTCCGGCTGCGTACCCCCGAAGGAGTACGCACCATAGCGAACGATTTCGTATTCGCGATGACCGGCTACCACCCGGATTTCACGTTCCTGGACGCACTTGGAGTTCGCATGGAGGGTCCCGACCGGATGCCCGCCTACGATCCACAAACACTGGAGAGCAATGTGCCCGGCGTTTATCTGGCCGGCGTGATCGTAGCGGGAGCGCGCACAAACGAAATTTTCATAGAAAATGGCCGGTTTCACGGAGCGTTGATCGCTGCGGGAATGCTGGAACAATTTCAACCCAAAAAGGCGAGAGTGGATGTAAAAGGTTGATCTTCTCGCGCACAAGGGCTCAATCGGCGTTCTGCTTCCAATACAATTAGGCCAGTCTCCTATGCGTCATCTGATCCCACGAACGATTCGGGGGCAACTGATCGCGGGCACTGCTCTGCTCCAGTGTCTGCTTGTGCTCGTGATCGCCGCCTACCTTTATCGGCAGCAGACCGACACGTTGCGCGAGCGCACAGCGGAACGGCTCGAATATCAGGCCAGGCTGCTGAGCAGTTCGGCAGCCGGAGAGATCCGCGGGCAGCGGTTGGCAATATTGCAATCCATTCTGGACGACATGCTCATCACGCCGACCGTCCGCGCCTCCCGTGTGACGGACCTGACCGGGCACACCCTGGCTTACGGCGATCGCGCGGGTTCCCGGACACTTCCTGCCCTTTCTCCGAGTGAGCGGCGACAAATGCATGCTCCGTACGCTACCAGGGTTTTTCAAGACGGCCCACACCGGATGGAAGCAGTCTCGCCCATCCAGGTCGAAGGCACTCCGGTCGCTCTGGCCTGGATTTCCGCAGACTCTGCCCAGGACCGCGCTGTCCTTGAAGGGCTGATGAACTCCGCGCTGATCTTCGCATTTCTCGGAATCGCGCTGAATGCGCTCTTTTCCCTCCTGCTGGCCCGCTCCGTCACCCGTCCTCTGCTGGGCCTGCTGCGTGGGACAAAGATTCTGATCCGCGATCCCGATCGTCCCGGCGTATTTCCCCTGAAAACCAACTCGGTGAATGAAGCCGGAGAGTTGACGCGCGCCTTTAACACCATGGTGGCGGCGCTCAACGAGCAGCGCTCCGGACTGAATGACACCTTGGCGCTGCTCGACTCCATGCTGGCCAACGCGCCTATCGGCTTTGCCTTCTTCGATCGGAAGAAACGGTATGTGCGGATGAACCAGTTCCAGGCTGAGATGAATAACATGCCGATCAGCCGCCATTTGGGACGGACGGTTGAAGAGATTTTTTCCGGCCAGATGGCAACCGAGTTCGCGTCCGCAATTGAAAGCGTTTTTCTTACTGGAGCGCCGGTGCGCGATTTGGAATTGCATGGTGAGTTGCCGACGTTGCCGCGAGAACCGCGCACATGGCTAGCCAGCTTCTATCCAGTCCGGACGAGCATCAACGGGGACGCGAGTGACAGCGTCCGCTGGGTGGGAGCGGTGGTAGTCGACACGACGCAAAGAAAGCTGTCGGAGGAGATGCTGCGGCGTACGGAGAAACTTGCCGCCACAGGGCGGCTCGCCGCGTCGATTGCCCACGAGATTAACAACCCGCTGGAGGCCGTCACCAATCTGCTGTATTTGCTTCACCAGCAACCGCTCGATCCGGAAGCCCTGCAGTACGCCGATATGGCCCAGCAGGAGGTCGCGCGAGTTTCGCAGATCACCCAGCAGACACTGCGTTTCTATCGCCAATCCTCCAAACCGGCCATTACGAACTTTCCCGAACTTCTGGATTCGGTGCTTACCCTGCACCAGGGTCGTCTGCATTCCACGCGCGTTCAAGTTGTCCGAAAGTATCGCAGCGGAGCCGAATTGCTGGCCTTCAGCGGTGAGATGCGCCAGCTGTTCGCCAACCTGATTGGAAACGCGCTCGATGCAATGGCGAAAGGCGGTCGGCTCCTGCTGTCCGTACGGCCCTCGCGCGCATGGAACCAGACCAATGTAGAAGGCGTGCGCGTGACCGTCGCTGATACTGGCTCCGGAATGACGCCGGCAGTGCGAGAGCGCATTTTCGAGGCCTTCTACACTACCAAAGAAGCCACCGGAACAGGCCTGGGGCTCTGGGTCAGTTCAGAAATCGTCGCCAAGCACCAAGGTACGATCCGCGTGCGCAGTCGAGCGGCCACTTCGATGAAGGACTCTGAGGCCGGCGCGTCAAGCGGTACATCAGGAGCTGTATTTATGTTGTTCTTTCCTTTCGAAGGGGCTGCGAGCCGCGCCTGGGATCAGGAAGATGAGTCGGTTTCCCTGGTTTCGGAAAGGATCTAGACGATTCGATCTCGCAATACGCCAGTCGAACGTCGCTGGTGCATAATGGCTGCAAGCCCTGTCCGCCACCGTGAGCGGGTCGCAGGGATGGTACGGCAATCAGTGAACCTTCCTAACTCCATAACGACTAGCAGGATCTTCTGCGTACCGCTGCTCATCTGGCTGCTGTCCCGCAGTTTTCCGTCTCCTGCTGTCCATGGCGAGCAAGAGATCCTTGCCTCGGTCCTTTTTATCCTGGCCTCCATCACGGACGGCGTAGACGGATATCTGGCGCGTAAACGCGGCCAGATTACCACCATGGGCATGCTGCTGGACCCTCTGGCAGACAAACTCATGGTGACAGCCGCATTCATCGCACTGGTAGAGTTCAATCCGCGCATCGTCCCGGCGTGGATTGCTGTCCTGGTCATCGGACGGGAGTTCCTGGTGAGCGGCCTCCGCTCGATTGCCATTTCCGAGGGCTTCACCATCCAGGCGAGTGACCTTGGAAAACTGAAAATGGTCACGCAGATCGTGGCTGTGGTGGCGGCGATTCTGGACCACAGGTGGGATGTATGGCGGCTCGGCTGGTTCATTCTGCCGGTGCATGTCATTGCCGTGACCGCAATCTATTTCATGGTGCTGGTTTCGATCATCTCCGCAGCCGACTATTTTGTCGCGTTCTGGAGCAAAATTGAGGACGCCTCTCTGATCCGCAGGAACGCCAAGCTTGTTCTTAGCAGAAAAAAAGACATCTCGACAGTTGACCGGATCTCCTGACTTTGAGATGCTCCTGCAAAGGCCCCAGTCCTTGAAACTACAAGCCGATATGCCTGCCTTCAGAATCCAATGATTCCATTTTCCATCTGGGTGCGTCCATAGAGCGTGGGCCGTAATCGTCGCATGAGTCTTCCTCCTTACAGCGCGGCCCATGCAAAAACCCTCGCAGGTTGTGGGGCCGCGAGGGTTTTTTGTTTAAATGACTGCTGGTTATCTATGCTTGGCCGTGCTGTTGCCCGGCTCGCTGGCTCTTGTGAATGAAGTGATACGGGGGCCATGGACCCGACAGCATCATCTGGCAGTCCCGCAGGCTTTGCCCTGCACTGGAATACTTATTCTGGTAACGCCCGATACTTCCGTGCTCGATCAGATGAGCGATGTCCAGGAGCATTTTTCCGCTGTCCGTGCGCCGGCAGGTAATTTCCTCTTCCAGCGGGGCGAACATTCGGTGAACCTGTACAAAAACCGCTTTGGCCTTGGTCTGACGTTCCCGCTGCAGCGTGGCCGTCTCCCGCAGGCGCGAAAGATATTCCTTCCCCGCGCAGGGAGAAGAAGCATACTTTGGCGAATTGGGTCCCCCATCCTCCAGTACA
>DASSZI010000230.1:0-5636 GCA_035713565.1 Acidobacteriaceae bacterium
GGTGAGCCGGTAAACCAGCCAGCTCGTCGCGAGGCGCGTCATCCAGGAGCCGATCAGGGAAATACTCTGGCCGCCGAAGAACAGCCGGAAATTGCGATGTCGCAAGGCGCGCCAGGCTCGTGACAGGCCTGGGTTTTGAGGTTCCTCGATGGTAGTGGTGTTCCCCTTGGGGGCTCGGATTTCTGTCATGATCGTTTCAAAATCTTGAACGCTATGGATTAGATGCTGCTCCTTTCCGCCCAAGTCCTGAAGTGCCTTCTCAATCGCTTGCAGATGCTTGAAGCGGGGAGGGCTGGGCTACCGGCATGCAGATCCGGGCTCGCTTGCGGACGTGGTACAGCCTTGCCATGAAGGTTTTGTCCTCGATTTCCTCAGTCGGTACCGCGAGCCACCTCGGACAGCGCCGATAAAATGGAAAAAGAAACTATGGCTGAATTTACCCATCTCCATTTGCATACAGATTATTCGCTGCTTGACGGGGCCTGCGATGTTGAGAAGCTCGTCAAGCACGTTAAGGGAATGGGCCAAAAAGCCGTGGCCATGACGGACCATGGCAACATCTATGGCGCCGTGCAATTCTTTGACGCGGCGAAGAAGTACGACATCAATCCGATTTTAGGCTGCGAGCTCTACATCTGCCAGAAAGACGATCATCGCGCCGATCCGCAGGGCGACCAGTATCATCATCTGCTTGTGATTGCGGAAAGTGATGAGGGTTATCGCAATCTTGTCCGCATCACGTCGGAAGCTTCGCTGCATGGCTTTTATCGCAAGCCGCGCATCAGCAAAAAGTTTCTGGCCGAACATTCCAAAGGGCTGATCGGGTTCTCCGGCTGTCTGGCGGGCGAATTGTGCGGCCAATTGATGAAAAACAACTACGACGCCGCGCGTACAACGGCGAAGCAGTATGAAGATATTTTTGGACGAGGCAATTTTTTTCTGGAGATCCAGGACCAGGGGCTGGAGCTGGAAAAAAAGATCCACGCGGACCTGTTCCGCCTGGAAAAAGACCTGGACATTCCGCTGATTGCAACCAATGACAGTCACTACATCGGCCATGACGATCATCATGCGCACGATGTTCTGCTGTGCGTCCAGACGGGCAGCACGATCCATGACGAGAAGCGATTCCGGTTCGATGGCGATCAGTTTTATGTGAAATCCGCCGAAGAGATGCTGAACGTTTTTTCGCAGACTCCGGAAGTCGTGGCGCGCACAATGCAATTCGCAGAGCGCTGCCATGTGAAGATCAACAAGATCACCGATCCATTTCCGCAGTTCGACGTGCCGCCCGGCTTCACGATCGACAGCTATTTCGAAAACGTATGCCGGGAAGGTTTTCGCCGCCGGCTGGAGACTACGGTGCTGCACCTGCGAGACAGCGGGAAATTGCGGCACACGACGGAGGAATACGAACAGCGGCTGCAACGCGAGATCGACTGCATCCAGCAGATGAAGTTTTCCGGATATTTCCTGATCGTCTGGGATTTTATCCGCTATGCCAAGGAACAGGACATACCAGTGGGACCGGGCCGCGGTTCGGCAGCAGGATCGCTTGTCTCGTACGCGATGGGGATTACAGACGTCGATCCGTTGCAGGGAGACCTGCTTTTCGAACGCTTTTTGAACCCGGAACGCGTGTCCATGCCCGATATCGATATTGATTTCTGCATGAACCGACGCAGCGAAGTGATCGATTACGTGACTCGCAAATATGGGCGCGAGCAGGTGGCACAGATCATCACGTTTAATACGATGGCGGCCAAAGCTGCGATCAAAGACGTGGGCCGAGCGATGGCCATCCCCTATGGCGAGGTCGACAAAATTGCCAAACTGATTCCGGCGACCATTGGTATGACCATCGATGATGCGCTGAAGGAATCGGAACCGTTGCAACAGCTTTATGAGAATGACGGGCAGGTCAGAGAAGTGATTGACGTGGCGCGCAGGCTGGAAGGGTTGGCACGCGGCGCGGGCGTCCATGCGGCGGGTGTGGTGATTGCCCCGGAACCGCTGACCAATCTGGTTCCACTGAGCCGCAACAAGAACGACGAAATTGTGACCGCGTATGACATGAAAGCGGTTGAGAAAATTGGGCTGCTGAAGATGGACTTTCTCGGCCTGACCACGCTCACGGTGATCCATGAAGCTCTGCGTCTGATCCGCGTCAATCGCGGGATTGAGCTGAATATGGAGACTGTCCCGCTGGATGACAAGAGCACTTACGAGCAGGTGTTTCACCGCGCGCTCACCTCTGGCGTGTTTCAGTTTGAGTCCAGCGGAATGCGCGACGTGCTGCGCCGCTACAAGCCCGACTCTGTGGCTGACCTGACCGCTCTGAATGCGCTTTATCGTCCAGGTCCCATCCAGGGCGGCATGATCGACCTGTTCGTAGATTACAAATGGGGCCGCAAGCCCATCGAATACAAATTGCCTGAACTGGAAGATCTGTTGAAGGAGACTTTGGGCGTCATCCTTTACCAGGAACAGGTAATGCAAATTGCCAATGTGCTGGCTGGCTACTCGTTGGGCGAAGCGGACCTGCTGCGCCGGGCAATGGGCAAAAAGAACCCGGAGGAAATGGCGAAGCAGCGAGATCGCTTTGTGGAAGGTGCAGTCGAGCGAAAGTATCCAAGAAAGATCATCGAGAGCATTTTCGATCTTATGGAGCAGTTCGCCGGGTATGGATTCAACAAATCCCACTCGGCTGCCTATGCGCTCCTGGCGTACCACACGGCTTACCTCAAGACGCACTTCCCGCGCGAGTTTATGGCAGCGCTGCTGACCTCTGAGGTAAGCAAGCCCGACAACGTGGTGAAGTACATCAAAGAGTGTCGCGAAATGGGAATCGCCGTCGAGCCGCCGGATGTACGCACCAGCGACGCGGATTTTACGCCGCGCGGAGAGGCGATCCACTTTGGGCTTGCAGGCGTCAAGAATGTGGGCCGCAATGCAATCGACTCTATTCTGCAGGCGCGGGCTGCGGTGGAAGGGGACTGTGGCTCTTTCAGGTCATTCTGGCATTTTTGTGAGTGCATCGATCTGCGGGTGATGAACAAGCGCGTGCTCGAATCGCTGATCAAGAGCGGAGCACTCGATTGTTTTGGTCCGCGCGCTGCGCTGATGGCTGCCGTAGATAAGGCGATTGAAAGGGCTCAAAAGTCCCAGCGCGATGTTGCGGCCGGGCAGCATGGCCTTTTTGGTCTATTCAACGACGGGCCTGCAAACATCGGCCATGCCAAACAGGAAGAACTGCCGAATGTTCCGGACTGGGATGAACCACAACGGCTGCAGCATGAAAAGGATGTCCTGGGATTCTATGTCTCGGGCCATCCCCTGGGCAGATATGAGGATAAGCTGCGCAACCTGCCCGGCGTGGTGGACGCGCAGACCGCGCTGGAGATGACACCTGCGCCCAATACGGGAAGGCGCGACCAGCAGAATGAAAATGAAATCTCCGTTGCCGGAATCATCGTTGGGCTGCGGGTGGCGAAATCTCGCAAAGGTGAGCTGTATGCGCAGGCCGCTTTGGAGGATCTGACGGGAAAGATCGAGCTGATCTGCTTTCCCGAGGCCTACAAAAAACTTGCGGAGAAGCTCAAGATTGACGTTCCCGTGCTGGTTCGCGGTGTATTGCGGGGCGAAGAAGATGCAGCCCCGAAGCTGGCCGTCAACAGCATCAGCGCACTGGAAGATGTGAAGGTGAAGCTGCCATCGAGCATGCGCATCCGTATTCCGCTGGACCGGTCGAGCGAGGCCTCGCTTACGCAATTGCATGCCATCATCGTGGCAAAGCCGGGACCTGGAAAAATCCTTCTGGATTTTGAACAGGTGGACGACTTCCTGGTGGTGCTGGAACCCGAAGGTCTTTGCGTAGCCGCAGACAAAGGTTTTGTGGAACGGGTGGAAGAACTGGTGGGGCGTGGCGCGGTGCGCGTCATTGAATAACTACGTTGCCGATTGAGAAGATCCGGCGCGCGGCTTGGATGGTTTCGCGGTTGTCGTTGCCACGCACCGGTCGGAGACGCGAACTGGGTTGGAGACCTGACCGGCTGCAGCGCGTGTAAAGGCCCGGTATAGCTTGCTGACATCCACCCTGCCTTGGCGCAATTCCCGCTCCACGGCGGCATGCATGGCACCCAGCAGCTCGTCCCGGAGTTCATTCAAGACCTTATCAATGTAGATGTATGGCATGATCCTCCAAGGCCGAAGCTTGAGCAGAGTGCAGTTCCAGAGGCAAGAGCGCCTTCAGGAACTCAGACACTATACTAGCCTGCCGCAGTCCAGAGTTCGCCAGAACTGCATGACTCCGTTATCGTTGAGACACCTAGCGCGCACATGGATGCGTTGTCTCCGCATCCCGCGCAGTAAGTCCCAGAATGGAAAACTTTCGACTCAAAGTATTTCGCATCGTTGCCCACCATCTGAACTTTCGCCGGGCGGCGGATGAACTCTCGCTGACCCAGCCCGCGGTCACCCAGCAGATTAAGGCATTGGAGGATGAATACGGCGTACCGCTGTTCGACCGTGGGGGAGGCCGAATCGTTTTGACTGCTGCCGGCCGGACGCTTTTACCGTTCGCTGAGCAAATCAAGCAGATTTCCAACCAGGCGTTTGAGGCAGTCGCCAAGGTCTCCGGTACCCAGGCCGGAAGGCTCGCCATCGGAGCTTCGCAGACCATAGGACAGTACCTGCTGCCAAACTTTATTGCAGAATTCTTGCGGCAATATCCGAGAGTGGGTATTACCGCAGTCAGCGGCAACACGGACGACATCGTGGAATCTCTGAGTCAGAAGAGAATCCAGCTTGCACTGGTTGAGGGGCCGATGCTGCGCAAAGACATCAAATCGGAACCCTTCATGGAAGACCACATGGTGCTGGTTGTTCCGGGGGGCCACGAATGGGCAGAACACGAGATCGAAGTCTCCGACCTTAAAAGCGCGGCGTTGTTGACCAGGGAGTTTGGCTCCGGGTCCCGGCGGGTGGTTGAACTGGCTCTTGGAAAAGCAGGCATAAGCAAGAAGGAACTGCGAGCGACGATGGAGCTGGATTCGACAGAGGGACTGTTGAGCGCTGTGGAAGCTGGCCTCGGCGTGACGTTCGTTTCCCGCTGGGCTGTGCGCAATCAGATTGCTTTGGGCACATTACGCATCGTCAAAATTCGCGGACTGAAGATTTCCAGGATGTTTTCGATCGCGTATGCCTCCGGGCCTGTGCCAGCAGGCAATGCCGGAGCTTTCAGAAGATTCATTCTGGCGCGATCTCAAAACGTGCTGATTCCGGCAGTCGCCTCAACGGGCAAAGCCAAGCCGCCAAATGGTAAGGATCGATCGGGCGGATTGGCCGCTGATAGGACTGGGACGGCCGCTCAATCCCGGGGTGCGCACGACCCCAAACCCGCAGTACGCGCTTTGAATAGCGCTGAGGGCTCCTCCAAGTCCACCCCATTGTCGCCAGCTCAAGAAAGCTGCGGACCTGGCAATACTCGCGGTTAAAATCGCAGCTATGGAATCTGCGATATTGACGGACGAGAGTATCCCTGCTTTTCGTGCGGATCTGCTCGCCTGGTTTGCGCAGAACGCACGAGATCTCCCATGGCGCCGCACGCGTGATCCTTACCGCATCTGGGTTTCGGA
>DASSZI010000231.1:0-13414 GCA_035713565.1 Acidobacteriaceae bacterium
ATCGAGTGCTCCTCCGGCGTTATCGCCTGTCTGCAATGCTTCGCGATACTCGTTGAGCGCGCGGTCTCTCTGGCCGGACGCATCGAAAACATTGCCCAGTTGGAGATCGCTCCACACCTCGATCCATTTCGGGATGCCGTCTCCACGCAACGCCGCGCGAAAAGCATCTGCGGCGGCCTGGTAGTTTCTCTGCCGGAAATACACTTCACCCAGCCGATAGCTGGCCAGGGAGCTGTTGTTGTTGATCGCAAGGGCGCGCTGATAATCGCTAATGGCATGGGCCTCATCTCCGTGCAACAACTCCTGCTGGCCCCGCAAAATCTGAACCCGAACCTGCATGTCCGGACTGTCGCGCAATAGCCAGCGCTGCGGGTCGAGCGATACCTTTTTAGGCATTCCAAAGCTGTCGATCACAAATTGGGAATGCGGTCCCACGACTTCGACGCGCTGCGTCACCGGTTTTCCCTCAGTCTCGATCCGCATTTCGACGGGCATCCGGAACAGATCCAGATTCTGTTCGATAGTTCCGACCGTTCGAAATCCTTGATTATTTCCGAGGCGATAGGTCGTCCATCTGGCCTGCAGGCGTGGGGCCCCGGTACTGTCAATCCATTGCCAGAAAAACGGCTGCAGGTTCTGGTGAGAGGCAGATTCAGCTACGTTTTGCAACTGTGCGGATGAAATGGTTTGTTCTGCTCGCGAGAGGATACCTTGCAGCGTGGACTCGAACGCCGCGTCGCCGATCTGCCACTGCAGCATGCGGAAAATCATGGCGCCCTTGTCGTAGGTCATCCACTCAAATTTCGGCGAGAAAATTGCACGCCTGCCTGCATCGCGCAAAGGGATAGTGTCATAGGCAAGGGCTGCGGCGGAAGTGTCGAGGACGGCCTGCCGAACAGTGGCTGGTTCTGATGAGCTTTGCATAAAGCTCAGTTCAGCGTAGCGGCACATGCCGTTTGTGATCCATGCATCCCCCAGAGTTGAAGGGCTGACTTGTTCCCCCCACCACTGGTGGGCAATCGTGTTCGCCAGCAGCCGCGGCGAGCTATCCGCGATGTGGGCCGCAGAAATGACCGCGAGTTCTGGCGCGGAATACGCGGGCAAAGAGCCATCTGGCAGTTCAACGATGTTCAACGCGTCACGATCCAGCGCGCCAAATTTTTTGCGCAAAAAGCTGTATATGCGAGAAGCCGTTGCAGCGTAGGATTGTCCGTCGACTTCTTTTTGGCCTCTGGTGGGCTGTTGAATCCGATAGAGGCGGATCTTGGCGCTTGGCCCTGCGACGTACGGCTGGGTGAAATTTCCGGCGAGCACGGTCCCTGGGAAACCTGGAAGAGCCCAGTCAAAATCAAAAACTTTGCGGCCCTCACCATCCAGATGCGGGGTGCCAGTTGGCCCGCTGGCCAGCACCTGACTCGCCGGAACATGGATATGCATGACCGCAGTGAATCGATCCGTGCTGTCACCGGCGGTCGGAAACCACTGCGCCGGATACAAGAGATAGCTTACTGGATTCCCGACGAAGGCAAGCTGCGGAGCGGCAGCATTCAAATGTGCAGGAGCATTCAATATACCTCGGTAGCGAAACGTCCAAATAATGGAATCGCCAGCGTGCAATGGAGTGGCCGGTGTCACGCGCAGGACGTTTTCTTCCGCCATCGATCCGAGATCGCCGGAGGAGCCGCGCGTCGCTTCAAGAGTGGCGCCATTCTCATCAGTAATCTCCGCCACCGTCAATGCTGGATTCAACTTGAAAGAAACAGTCTTTGCATTCTCCAAAGCCGTAAAACTTACTGTTGTTTCGGCCTTCAGCAGGTGTCGAACTGGATCGAGGGAAGCATCGATGCGGTAGTGATGGATGTGAACGGATTGCACGGGTTGTGAGGTCTGGCCCCACAAAACCGATGCTGCGCAAAAGCAGAGCAGAATCGCGAATGTCCGGAATCGGCGGTAGCAGAAGTGAGCAATCATCCCGGCACTACCGCGAAGAAGCCGGGGTATTTTGCGCGCTGGCTAAGTGCACAACACATTCAGCTACCCTGGCAATTGGGTTGGCGGCTATAAAATTACCCGTCCCCAGCACTCCAGAGTCTTTCTGGACGCTGAGCGCGCCGCGCAAATTCAGGAGATTCTGCCGCATCTGTTCTCGAACTGGTCCTTCCTCAAGAAGCGGCTGGAGCGCACCGGCCACGTTTGTTGCGGTAAATTCATCTTGAATCAGCTCCGGGACGATGCGGTAGCCCGCAATCAGGTTCACCATCGCCACGTGTGGCAGGTTTATCAGCCGGCGAGCCACAGCATAGCTGAGGTTTGATAACCGATACACCACAATGAATGGATTCCCGATAAGAGCGGCCTCAACGGTTGCGGTCCCGCTGGCAACGACGCTCGCCCGCGCATGGAACAGAGCAGCACGGGCATCCTCCACAACGTGAATGGAAAAGCTACCGCATTGGGCCACGATTTCGCGAACCCATGTCGGGGAAAGCGTCGCAGCGGCGGGCAATATGTAGTCGTAGCGGTCGCCCAGTTTTGCTGCTGCGGCCACCATGCCGGGCGAGTTGAGCCGCACTTCCTTGGGGCGGCTGCCGGGCAGCAGAGCGATCCACTCCTTGCCGGGGTCCAGGGCAAATCGTGCTGCAAACTCCTCTCGCGTTACGGTCGGCTGCGGCAGTTCGGCAAGAGGGTGACCGACAAACTCCGCATCAACTCCGCGCTCTCGGTAGTACGACTCTTCAAAGGGGAAGATGACGAGCATCCTGGTCACCCTGTCCTGCACCCATCGAATGCGGCGCTTTTTCCACGCCCACAGTTGCGGACTCACGAAGTAAACGACAGGGATGCTCATTTTCTTCAATTCCCGTGCCAGGCGAAGATTCACATCAGGGAAGTCGATTAATACGGCAACTTCGGGCTGGCGTGCGCGGATGCTTCGCACCAGGCGGCGATACTCTCCGTAAATTCGCGGCATATGCTGGATGACCTCAGTGATGCCCATGACGGCGATATCTTCAGCCCGGGCGACGCGCTCGCATCCTGCGGCTTCCATGGCTTGCCCCCCCAAGCCGAAGAACTGCGCGTCCGGCAATCGGGCACGCAACTCCTCGATCAGCATAGCCCCGTAGCGCTCGCCGCTCGCTTCGCCAGCGGAAATGAATATTGTGGAGATCGCGGTATTCCTGAAGCAGTCCTAATCGGCCGTAAACGCCAGGGCGCCGCCCTGAGAGACTTTTGTTTCGGGCAATTCCTGATCTTTATACTGCAGCCGGTACAGCTTCCAATAAAGTCCTCGCTGTGCCAGCAACTGCTGATGAGTGCCAATTTCCCGAAGTTGGCCCTTGTGCATCACCAGGATCTGGTTGGCTGTCTGGATCGTGGAAAGCCGGTGTGCGACGACGACGGAGGTGCGACCCGTTACCAGACGGGTGAGGGCGGAGCGCACGCGCATCTCTGTTTCCGTGTCGACGCTGGAGGTAGCTTCATCCAAAATCAGAATCCGGGGATTGTGTGCCAATGCCCGCGCAAAATTGATGAGCTGCTTCTGACCTGTCGACAATGTGGAGCCGCGCTCGCGTACGGGCTCGCTAAATCCAGCAGGCAAGGACCGAATGTAATCTCCAACATTGACCTGGTCCGCCGCGTTTTCGATCTCCTGATCGGTGATGCGTTCGGTGCCTAGCCTAATGTTGCTGGCAATGGAGCCTGTAAACAAAACAGGGTCCTGCAGGACAACCGCAAAGCGGCGGCGCAGTTCCTGAATGTCCCACTCCCGCACGTCCACGCCCTCAATTAGAATCGCTCCGCGCTGCACGTCGTAGAACCGAAGCATCAGGCTGCTCAAAGTGGTTTTACCCGCGCCCGTATGTCCGACGATGGCAGCCGTCTCTCCCGCGGGTACGATGAAGCTCACATCCCGGAGCACCCACTCGATGTTTTCATTCTGGGGGGCTTTGGTTTGCCGCAGGCGAGCTTGCGCAGCTTCGTCGAGTCGCTGGTAGGTGAACCAAACATTGCGAAATTCAATGCGGCCCGAGCCATCGCCAGTGCGAGGATGTTCCGGTGGCGCAATTTCCGGCGCTGTGTCGAGCAGCCTGAAGACTCGTTCGCTCGCCGCCATGGCTGCCTGCAGAATGTTGTATTTGTCGCTCAGGTCCTGGATCGGGCGAAAGAACCGTTGAGAGTATTGGATGAATGCGACCAGCACACCAAGCGTGACGGCACCGCGCAGCACCCCCCGGCCGCCAATCCAGATGATGATTGCCACGGCAAGCGAGCTGAGAATTTCTACCGCCGGATAATAAAGCGCATACGCCATAATGGCGTCTTTGAACGCCTTCATGTGCTGGCGATTGACCTTTTCAAAATCCTGAAACGCCCGCTCCTCGCGATTGAAAAGCTGCACCACGCTCATGCCGCTGACATGCTCCTGCAGATAGGAGTTGATCCGGGCAATGGCGGTGCGGATGCGGCGGTAGGATTCGCGCACATATTTGCGAAAGATTTGCGTGCCCAGCAGGATGAAAGGAATGACGGAGAATGCGAGCAGCGCCAGCCACCAGTTCATGCGGAGCATGACAAACACGATGCCGGCGAGCACCAGGACGTCCTCGAAAATGGAGACCACGCCGGAGGTGAACATTTCATTCAACGCATCCACATCGCTGGTGACTCGCGTAACCAGGCGTCCTGTCGGATTGCGGTCGAAGAAAGCAACCTGCATTCGCTGGATGTGCCAGAAGATCTGGCTGCGCAGGTCATACATGACCTTCTGCCCGGTCCACTGCATCAGGTATGTCTGGACAAATTCCAGAAAATAGCTGAATACCAGAGAGCCCAGATAGATCCCGGCGATTTCCGTGATGCCGGTGATTGCGTTGCCGCTCAGATAGCGCGACAGCAGAGAATGATGCGTCGCACCGGGATGCGACATGTAGAGATCGATGGCTACCTTGGTCAGGTAAGGCCCCAGAACATCCGAGAAGGCCTTGAGCAGGATGGCGACTAGGGAGACGCCGACCTGCAGCCGATATGGCCGCAAATAGGTCAGCAGCCTCCGCATCAGACGGCCGTCATAGGCCTTGCCGACAACATCGTCCTCATGCTGCTGCGCGTTCTGCTTTTCGTCTGCCATGCGACACTGCTATTGTACGAACTTTCCTGCAATTGGCCGCCACAGCGGACATTTAGAGCAACTCTTCATGCCGGATACGCTCGGAATCTACGTCTCCATCCCGTTCTGCCGCGCCAAGTGCAGTTATTGCAACTTTGCTTCAGGCGTGTTCGGCAGTGAGCGCATGTCAGTCTATGTGGATCGCCTGACTTCCGAAATCCGCGAATGCCAGCAGCGGGCCGGTCGGGGCAAGCTTGCATTGCCACGGAATGTGGACAGCATTTATTTCGGCGGAGGCACACCGAGCCTGCTCTCTTCCAAACAGATGCAGCAGATCATGGGCACGCTGCAGGAAGTTTTCCATGTGGGTCCGCGAGCAGAAGTCACGCTGGAGTGTGCGCCCGGCCAATTGGAGGACGATCTTCTGCAGGCGCTGCCGAATCTGGGTTTCAACCGGGTCAGTCTTGGCGTGCAATCCTTCATCGACCGCGAAGCGGCTGCGGTGGGACGACTGCATACGCGTGCCTCCACGTTGTTGGAGATTGCGCGCCTCCGCAGCGCTGGAATCCACGACATCAATGTTGACTTGATCGCGGGTCTTCCGCGCCAGAGGGAAGCAAGCTGGCGCGAGTCGCTGGACGTGGCAATCTCGACCGGAGTTCCGCATTTGAGCGTCTACATGCTGGACGTGGACGCAGATTCCCGGCTGGGCCGCGAGATGCTGGCTGGAGGCACGCGCTATGGAGTCGGTCTGGTTCCACGCGAAGAGCAGATTGCAGCCATGTACAACGAGGCGTGCGAGCGATTCGCCAGGGAAGGCATGGCACAATATGAAATCTCCAACTTTGCGCGTGTTGGCCACCAGTCCAGACATAACCTGAAGTACTGGACACGCCAGCCGTATCTCGGATTCGGTCTAGATGCGCATTCCTTCCTCTTCGTTCCGGATGGAACTGCCGTGCGCTTTGGCAACACGGACAATCTTGATCGATACATCAACGGACCCGCTGAGGAAT
Source organism: Acidobacteriaceae bacterium (assembly GCA_035713565.1). Lineage (GTDB taxonomy): Bacteria > Acidobacteriota > Terriglobia > Terriglobales > Acidobacteriaceae > JAKAAZ01. Next base: position 6,127 of record DASSZI010000231.1, read on the forward strand.
TGCTGACTGCAATTTCCGCTACGGAAGCAATGGAGGAAGCCTGGTTTCTTGGCCTGCGCCTGGCCAGGGGAGTGTCGCTGGCGGAATTGGAGAAAAAGATCGGTGCTGCGGCCATGCGAGCTTACCGGCCAATCCTTGCGGAATGCGAACAGCAGAAGTTGGTGGAGCGCAGCGGCATGCACGTGCGGCTGACAAGTCAGGGAAGACTGTTCGCGAATGACGTCCTGGAACGATTTCTCGGAGTGATTCGCGAAGAAGATTCGAAGATCGAATTCATGGAACAGGGAGCACTGGTTTGAGTACGAAGATTGCGGAGCATGAAGCCCGTTTACGCCGGAACGCGACGGGGATAATCGACCTGCGTAGCGACACTGTTACGAAACCGACGGCGGCAATGCGAGCCGCCATGGCATCGGCTGAAGTGGGAGACGACGTATACGGCGAAGACCCCACGATCAATCGGCTGGAGCGGCGAGCTGCAGAAATTTTCGAGCGTGAGGCAGCGATTTTCGTTCCCACCGGAACCATGGGAAATCAAATTGCCATTCGCCTGCACACGCAGCACGGGCAGGAAGTGATCTGCGAAGCGCGCTCGCACATCGTCGATTGGGAAATGGCCATGTTGTCCGCGTTCTCTGGCTGCATGCCGCGCACGATTGCGGGGGAACGGGGGGTGCTGACATGGAAGCAGATCAAGGCTGCCATTGCGCCAGGCATTTACTACCGCGCGCAGACCGGGCTGATTTCGCTGGAAAATACGCACAACATGGCCGGTGGAACCGTTGCGCCACTCGATGTCCTGGAAGAAATCTGGGCTGGTGCCCGGGATGCAGGTCTTCCCACGCATCTCGACGGTGCCCGCGTGTTTAACGCCGCAGCCTATCTCCAGACGACGGTGGCGGAATTATCGCGGGGCTTCGATACGGTCATGTTCTGCCTCTCGAAAGGCTTATGTGCGCCAGCCGGCTCCATGCTGGTGGGCACCCAAAAGCAGATCGACAAGGCACGGTTCTTCCGCAAGGCGCTTGGCGGCGGCATGCGGCAGGCAGGAGTTCTTGCCGCTGCGGGACTGCTCGCGCTCGACACTATGACTGAGCGGCTTGAAGAGGATCACGCCAACGCACGATATCTCGCAGAATCGCTGGCGAGAGTCCCAGGCCTGTTCGTTGATCTCGCCAGCGTGCAGACCAACATCGTTATCTTCCAACTCACACGTGGCCAGGGGGCTCTGGACCTGGTTGCTGGATTAAGGCGGCGGGGCGTCCTTTGTGGAAACGTGGGACCGGCTGCCGTCCGGCTTGTCACACATCGCGATGTGAATAGCGAGCAGTGCGAGCAGGCGGTTGCGCAGATTCTTGCAGAGCTGGCCTAGGCTGGGCTGATCGTCTTCGGACTCTCAATTTCACGTGATCGTCATCCCGTCTTCATCGTATTTTTGCAGGATATTTGCACGATTGCGATACTCTGATGCTCTGCAGAAATGCGCTGGCGGAAATGTTCCTCCGTCCGGGCATCCGAGAGAGGAAATCCGCTGTGAGTCAGACGATCTTTGTTCTAGAGGACGATCAGGACATCTCCCGGCTGGTGCAGCACAACCTGGAGATCGCGGGTTTTTCCGTGCGTACCTATGTCAGTCCCCTGGCCGTGCTTGGAGATGCCGAGCGAAAAGCGCCCGACCTTTTTCTGCTGGACATCATGGTTCCCGGTGGCGACGGCCTGGATCTATGTCGCCGTATCCGCAAAAACCCTGGTCTGGCTATCCGGCCAGTCATCTTTCTAACAGCTCGCACCAGTGAGAGCGATCGCGTGCTGGGCCTGGAACTTGGCGCGGACGATTACATCTCCAAACCGTTTTCTCCGCGCGAATTGGTCGCTCGCATTAAAGCCGTTCTGCGGCGGTTTGAGCGTCCTGCAGCCCCTATGTCTTTACATTTCGACCAGGTGGAGATTGACTCCAGCGCCATGCAATTGCGGGTCAGCGGGGAACTGGCGGCCACCACGGCAACGGAATTTCGCCTGCTGGAATATCTGGCCCGCCATCCCGGGCGTGTCTTCAGCCGCGACCAGTTGCTGGATGCCGTCTGGGGTGATGCCCGCTTCGTCACGCCGCGTTCTGTAGATGTTTACGTTCGCCGCATCCGGGAAAAGATTGAATCGGACCCGGAAGATCCGCAATATCTCAAAACGGTGCGCGGGGCGGGTTATCGCTTCGAAATGCCAAAGCAGTTCTAGCGAAGCCGCGTGCATTTCGCGGACGGATCGGCATGACGCATAGAGTATTCTTCAAGCTGCTTAGCGCAATGGTTCTGGTTCTGCTCGTGGCGGCCGGCATCCTGGACCTGTCGCAGCAGCACATTCTGCAGTCCTATCTGCAGGCGCAGATCGCCCATGGACTACACGATCCTGCGCAATTGCTCGCGATTCGAAACACCTTGTCTGTCGTTCGCCGCAGCCTGCTGTGGGCTACGCTGCTGGGGCTTATGCTGGCCAGCCTGGTGGCAGCGCTGCTTGCTCACGGCGTGGCTCGCCGCCTGGCGCGCATTGTGGAGTTCGCTCATCGACTTGCCTCAGGCGATTTCGGCGCGCGCATTCAGGAGACGGCGGGGGATGAAATCTCCATAGTGGCCAATGCTCTCGACGCTACAGCCGTGCGTGTCGAAGTCGTTTTCCGCGCGCTGGAGGATAGCCGGAAGGAAATGGAAACCGTGCTCGACAGCATGGAGGAGGCCGTGATCGCAGTGGACTCGCAAAGCCGTGTCCACTGGACGAACAAAGTGATGGAGCGGCTTGCCGGGGGAACCATCCAGCCGGGGAATGCGCTGGTGCAGACCGTGCGGGACCCTGATCTTCTCAAGTGTGTGGACCAGGCACTTCGCCACCGCACCACCGCCAAAGCAAGAGCGCGCGCAGTCGTTCCGGGACGTATTTTCGAAGTGAGTGCCGCCCCAATGCTTGGCGGGAGCGCCGTAGTCGTCCTGCACGACATCACCGAGATTGATCGCGTGGAGCGAACCCGGCGCGACTTTATCGCGAATATTTCGCATGAGCTCCGGACTCCACTGACCTCGATCTCCGGTTATGCGGAAACGATGCTGGAGCAACATTCTGGAGCCCCGTCTCAGGATCGGGAATTTCTCTCCATCATCTGTCGCAATGCAGCACGCATGAATCGGCTTACGGAAGACCTGCTTGCGCTGGCCCGCATCGAGTCCGGGGAGTACAAGCTGAAGTTGAAGCCGACGGACGCCGACGCGCTGATCGACGAGGCGGCTGCTGTTCTGACAGGTTCTCTGATGGACCGGAATTTCGTCCTGGAAAAAGGTGAGCCCGTCCGGGCCATGGTTATGGCTGACCCTGACGCCATCCTGCAGGTTCTTTCCAATCTGCTGGAAAATGCAGTGAAGTATGGCGGGGATCGTGTGGTGGCCGGCTCAAGACAAGTTCACGGGGCGGTAGAGTTCTTCGTGAAGGATTTTGGCGCCGGCATTCCGTCCGAGCACCTTGGGCGAATCTTCGAACGTTTCTACCGCGTCGACAAAGGTCGCTCACTAGAATCGGGCGGTACGGGGCTGGGCCTCTCCATTGTTAAGCACATTATCCTGGCGCACGGTGGCACGGTTCGAGCGGAGAGCGAATTGAACCGGGGCAGTACGTTCTTCTTTACCCTGCCGCTCGCGCCAGCGGATCCATCAAACGAAACGGTGGACGCACCGAAAGACCATCACGACGTCTGACCCCTTTTCAGCAAGTCTTCCGGACGGTCCAGGTCCCACTCTCCTTCAGGAAAATCGATCGGATGGCTTTCGCTATGGCGCAGAATTGCTCGCGCACCATGATCGCCTGTCAGTGTCAGCATCGCGGAATACATTCGGCGCGGCACCACGACTGGAACCCCGTCGCGCCCCGCATAGCGCGACACAATCGGCATTTCCGGCAAAGCTCGGTGGGCCTCCAGCAGCTTTCGCAAATGTTCCGCAGAAAGAGCGGGCTGATCGCAAACCATCACCAGCGCTCCGGAGCAGGCGGTGCAGGCTTCCATCGCCGCGCGCACTCCGATGCGCAAGGAACTGGCCATGCCTTCCTGCCACCCTGAATTGAGCAGCACCTTGCAGCGGCCGAGTTGAAGATCGCGCTGAATCTTTTCCGCTTGTGCGCCAAGGACCACAAATACGGGATCGGCGCCTGCCTCCACGGCCAGCCGCACGGCACGTTCAAGCAATCTTTCGTGTGGCGTGCCGGGTGAGGTGACAAGTTGCTTTGGCTGACCCAGCCGCCGGGACGCGCCCGCCGCGAGCACGATAGCGGGCGTCTGGCGCTCGTCAGCGGACGATGGATCCTGCATGAGATTGTCTTTGAGTGTCCGGCAAAAATTCCTCCGGAGGCTGGTCCAGTGGACATTGCGCCGGAACATAGGGTCGAGCAGGAAGGGCGCTCATGTCGATCGCGGGTTTCGAGCGGAAGGCAATCGCCTTTCGGTGCAGCACAGCTTCAACCTCAGCCACGATCGACAGGGCGACTGCCTCCGGACTGTCTCCGCCCAGATCCAGACCTATGGGCGCGCGGACGCGGCTCAGGCACTGCTCCGGCGTCCAATTCAGGGTTTCTGCTACTTCCTTCAGCAGGAGCTGACTGCGATGACGTGCCCCGAGCAGACCTACATAGGACAGTTCGAGCGGAAGCAATCGCTCGAGCAGATTCCGATCCTGCTCAAAGCTGTGGGTCAGGATCGCGATGGCATCGTCGGCAGACAAGCGCAGATCGTCAAAGTTGCTTAGATCCCGGCGCAGCGCCAGGACCTGATCGGCCTGCGGAAAGCGAACGGCCTGCGCCAGCCACGCGCGGCCATCGGCTACTGCGACCCGCCAGCCCAGCAGATAGGCCATCTGCACCAGCGGCTGTACGTCATCCCCTGCTCCGAAAATGACCAGACGCTGCGGGGGAAGAATTGCTTCCACATAGACGTTCCGCAGTTCGCCGTTCAGTCGGGCAGACACTAACTCGGTGTTCGTGGAATGGCTGGCCAGGCCGATGAGCAGTTCCTTCGTAGCGGAATCGCAATCCGTGCTTACGAACGCGGGGTTGGAAAGGCCGGAATTTTCAGAAATGTTTTTGTGCAAAATTGCCCGGGCAAGGTTCTGACCTGCACTTGCGCCGATGGGCAGCAAAGTGGCCGTGCTGAATGTAGCGCCCTTCTCGGCGGCTTCTAGCGCGGTGAGCAGGGCCTGGCCCTCCGGCAGGGATACCGGCTCCAACAGCAGGTCCAGTACGCCGCCGCAGCCCAGGCCATACGGCATCTCACGGACTTCCTGCGGAGCGTCCTCGTCATACATCGTGGAATAACGTTGAACTGCCGCACCCTGCCGGGCGATCCAGGCCGCTTTGCGCGCCACCTCACCCTCCAAACAGCCTCCACTGATAGAGCCTGCATAGGACGCGGGCTGAATGTACATCCGCGCGCCTGGGCGACGATAGGACGATCCTTGCACGCTGATGAGCGTGGCCAGTACTGCGGACGTGTCCTGACTCCTGCGCCACGACTTCAGAATTTCCCTGCGTTCCGCCATACTTGCAGTTCCTTAGCTCGTCCGGAAATAACTCATTTACCCATGATAAATGTCGAGCGCGCCAGAAGCTCCTGGCAGCGCCCATTGTATGCAGGATTAGAATAGAAACTATATGGGGAACACTGTCAAAACCGCATTTCTGCTTACTTTGCTCACTCTGTTGCTGATATGGATCGGCGGTCATTTTGAGGGACGCAACGGGCTGATCTTTGGATTCCTTCTTGCTGCCGGTATGAACTTCTTCACCTACTTCTATTCCGACAAGCTTGCGTTGAAGATGTATCGCGCGCAGCCTGTTACAAGGGAACAGCTGCCTCGCGCTTATCAGGTAGTGGAGCGGATGGCGCAGCGTATGGGTATTCCCATGCCGAAGATGTATGTGCTGCCGACGCAGTCGCCGAATGCCTTTGCGACCGGACGGAATCCGAAGCACGCCTCCGTAGCGATGACAGAAGGAATTCTGGCGTTATTGAACGACGAGGAACTGGAAGGCGTTCTGGCGCATGAGTTAGGCCATGTGCAGAATCGCGACATCCTGACCAGTTCCATTGCGGCCACTCTGGCCGGAGCTATCACGCTGATCGCGCGCATGGGCTATTGGGCTGCGCTGTTTGGGGGCTACGGCGGCCGCAGCGAACGCAGCGATCGTGGGGGTGGGGGAATCAGTTCACTCCTGATGTTGTTTCTAGCGCCCGTCGCCGCCATGCTGATCCAGTTCGCCGTCTCGCGCTCCAGAGAATATGAGGCCGACGCCACCGGTGCGCGCACGACGGGAAATCCATACGCGCTAGCCAGCGCACTGGAAAAGATTGACGCCTGTTCCAAACGTGTTCCCATGGTGGCGTCGCCGTCAAGCGCTCATTTGTTCATTGCGCAGCCGCTGGTTGGCGCCAGCATGTTCGCCAATCTTTTTTCTACGCATCCTCCCATGGACAAGCGCATCGAACGTTTAATCGGACGCAAGTCCGTGAGCGGGATTTGAAGCAGTCAGATTTTCATTAGACGTGCGACTCCAGAAAGGACGCCGCCCTGCGGCTGCCAAAATACTCATGCGAACGCTGGTCCACAGCCTGATTTTGATTTGTCTGGTCGTCTGGGTAGGCGGCCTTCTGTTTTTTGCGGCTGTACTGGCACCGGTGGCGTTCGGGAGCATCATGCCGATGTTTCCCGACCCTGCATTCGGCATCCACGTTGCCGGAACCATGGTGCGCCTTGCACTGCTGCGACTTCATAGCATCGGCATCGTATGCGGGTTGCTTCTATTGATCCTGACCATTGTGGAGCGCATCATGCGCATAACACACCGCTCCATCGCGCCTCAACTTTTGCTGCTGGCCGCTATGCTTGGGCTGACGGCGTACTCGCAGTTCTCAATCATCCCTCGCATGGATGCGCTGCGGACCCAGGCGGGCCCGGAGATCGACAATCCCGCTTCCTCCAGTCCAGAGCGCGCACGTTTCAACCGGCTGCATAACCTTTCCACCAACCTGGAAGGGGTGGTGCTGGTCTGCGGTCTTGGACTCATTGTTTTACACGCGCGGCCCGAGGCGGCCGGATAGTCGAACGGGCAAGTATCATCGAGTCTGGTGCAGCGAACTGCAAGCGCAGCGCAACCGCCAAGCCAACATACTCATACAGGATAAGCATGAAGACTGGAATTATTGGCCTGCCCCAGGTAGGCAAGACCTCGTTGTTCAAAATTCTGACCAAGGCCAGGCTGGAAG
>DASSZI010000232.1:0-31700 GCA_035713565.1 Acidobacteriaceae bacterium
CCGCTTCCGCGTGATGAAGAACGTCGAAGAACTGGCGTTGGCGCTCGACTACCCGTGGGAGCGCTGGGCGGTGTTTCTGCATCCAGCGCAGCGCAAGCTGGTGGAGAAGAACTTCAACGGCCCGGCGCGGGTGGCAGGCACGGCGGGAACGGGCAAGACAATCGTTGCATTGCACCGTGCCGCGCACCTGGCGCGCTCGAATCCGCAAGCGCGTGTATTGCTGACAACATTCTCTGAGCCGCTGGCAAACGCGCTTCGCGCAAAACTGCGCCTGTTGCTGCACAGCGAACCTCGACTGGGCGAGCGGATCGAAGTCTACTCGATGGATGCGATTGGGCGGCGGCTTTATGAGTTGAATCTTGGGAAGTTGCGTATCGCGTCGAGCGCCGTGGTGCGTGAGTTGATGGAACAGGCTTCCCAGGAGGTGGGCGGGCACAAGTTCTCACTGCGCTTCCTGACGACGGAATGGGAGCAGGTGGTCGATGGCTGGCAGTTGGAGAGTTGGGAGGACTACCGGGACGTTGTTCGGCTTGGGCGGAAGACGCGCCTGAAGGAACCCCAACGGCAACTGCTGTGGTCGATCTTCGAGAAGGTTCGCTCTGGATCGTGGGAGCAGCGATTGCTGACGACATCCGGCATGTTCAACGTGCTCGCGCGGCACTATGCCGCAGGCGCACCCACGCCGTTCGACTTCGCAGTCGTCGATGAGGCGCAGGACATCAGCATCGCCCAGGTCCGATTCCTCGCAGCCATTGGTGCGGGACGGCCCAATGGCCTCTTCTTTGGCGGCGATCTTGGCCAGCGCATCTTCCAGCAGCCGTTCTCATGGAAGACTGCGGGAGTGGATGTGCGCGGTCGATCCACGAGCCTCAAGATCAATTACCGGACATCGCACCAGATTCGCTCGCAGGCCGATCGCTTGCTGGAGCCGCAGATCGCGGACGTCGACGGAAACCTTGAGGAGCGGAGGGGGACGGTCTCACTCTTCAATGGCCCTCAGCCGGACATCAAAACTTACCCGTCTACGGATGAGGAGAGCAAAGCAGTTGGTGATTGGTTGACCCACCTACTCAAGGATGGAATGCAAGCGCACGAAATCGCGCTCTTCGTGCGCTCCTCCGCCCAGCTTGACCGCGCCAAGGCCGCAGCCCAACGGGCAGAGATGAAGTACAAAATTCTCGACGAGCATGTTGAGACGACTTCCGGCTATCTGTCCGTTAGTACGATGCACTTGGCAAAGGGACTGGAGTTCCGGGCGGTGGGCGTGATGGCCTGTGATGACGAGGTGATTCCGCTTCAGGAACGAATCGAGACTGTCACGGACGAATCCGATCTTGAGGATGTCTATAACACCGAACGGCATCTGCTTTACGTCGCCTGCACCCGCGCCCGCGACCATTTGCTTGTGACCAGCACCGAACCTGCGTCAGAGTTTCTGGAAGACCTGCTGGCGATTTAGTGTGAGCGCGTGATGTATCCATCCAGTTCTTGCGTTCTTGCGTCAATGGCGTCCGATAACAACGACAATGTTTGAGGAGTTGCTGGCCCGCATTGATCCACCAACTGCTGGGCAGAGGTCTCAAGGGCAGAGGACACAGGTTCGATAAGGGTCCAATCAGCGTTGCCAAGGGTGTCTCAGGGCGCTCAAACGGGCCATTCGTGCCCCTGATTTCTATAAGTTACGCGTGGTAGGTTTGCTGTCACGGCAGAGGTCGCGGGTTCGAGCCCCGTCGTCCCCGCCATAGATTCTAAAAGGCTTAGAAGCTATGGCAACCTACAGTGACAACCAAATCCGGGTCCGATTAGGGTCCACTAGGCTCCCTGACGTAGATTTCGCGGGTCATTTTCAACCTCTCCGTGACCCACGCCCGGCACCATCATCCTGACAACCTTGCTCTGTGCGGCTCGCTTGTTGGAGGTCGTCGCCTGCGTGTATACCTCAAGCGTGATCCTGCTATTCGCGTGCCGTAAAAGCTCCTGGACGGTCTTTACATCTTCCCCATTCGCCTTCAGCAAGGCCCTGAGGCAGCTCCGGAAATAGGTTGAAACGGGGCGTTCGGGAGTTGGTCCTCTCATAACCGGTAGCTAATTGAAGAGGAGCTCGATCTCATTGCGCTTCTTGTAAAGGGTGCGATCGTAGCGCCAGGGATCGACGCGATTGGATTTCGGTGTGATCGCGCTCATGCAGGGCCACCCCTTGCCAAAGAAGTACGACGGCTATACCTCGTGTCCGCTCGTCACCGGCTATAAAAGCCTTGTTATGGCCGAGTTCGATTACCATGGCAAACCAGCCGAGACTTTCCCCATCGACCAGTCCAAGGAACATTACAGTGTTTTTCTTTTAAAGAAATATTTATTGCCCGAACTGTACTTGCACGGAAGGCTGAAAGGTCGCGCCTGATTCCTGACACTTGCGCCCCGCAGGGCAATGCGAATATCTTCCTCGGCAAAGTTTCTGCGGTAAGCATTTAGTTGCCTTTGAGGACGACCAGCCCCGACAAAAATGCCTGCTGGACGGGATTGAATGTGCGTCCGTGCAGAACAGCGGCGACGATGGTGCGCATCGCTCCTGCGTCGCTGAGGCGAACATAGCGGCAGCCGACATTCCGGTCGATTGCCATTTCGGGGGCCAGCGAGATGCCGAAACCGGCGGCAACCATTCCAAAAAGACTGCTGAACTGGCCGCTCTCGAACGCGATTCGCGGAGTGACGCGGGCGCGATTGCAGGCTGCGATGCTGAGGTCCCGGAAGCAGTGACCGTCGCGCAGCATGACGAAGGATTCCCCGCGGAGGTCCTTGAGCGCAAGCGTTGGGGTGGCTGCGCGTGAATGATTTGTGGGCAGCACGGCAAAGAGTGGCTCGGTGCGAATAGGAAACAGCTTTAGATTCTTATCGCGCAGGGGAAGGGCGAGGATTGCGAGATCGATCGTCAGGTCCCGGAGGCTGTGGAGAAGAATCGGTGTCGTTTCCTCCACAATGCGCAACTTCGCTTCCGGGTATCTCTTCGCAAATGCCGAGGTGTAGCGGGGCATCAGGTAAGGAGCAATGGTCGGAATAACTCCGACGGCCACGCTGCCGCGAACCGCCGTGCATTTGTCGGCCACGCTGGATCGCGCTGTCTCCATCTCGCTCAGAATTGAGCGGGCGTGTGGCAGAAAGACTCGCCCGGCCTCAGTGAGGCGTACGCTGCGGCCCAGGCGATCGAAAAGCTTGGTTCCCAAGTCTCCTTCCAGCTTCATGACCTGCTGTGACAGCGACGGCTGCGCAACGTTGCAGCGTTCGGCGGCCCGGCTGAAACTGCCTGTGTCTGCGACAGCGCAGACGTAACGTAGTTGATGGAATTCCATAGTCTATGTCTATATATAAGATGCAAACTAAGTATTGGAACTATGTATCTCCAGAATGCTACATTGATTGAGTCGAGACAAACGGGAACCCGGACGGAACAAACCGATCGGTTTCTACAGGTGTTTGTCACGCGGCAGGCGAACGGTGTCAGCCGAGGAATGCATCGGATCGTGATCGGAGAGTTGGCGCACGTCAGGCCAGAAGTTCAACTCACTGGGATCTTGATTCCAAGTCATAAACCGAACACACATGGATCAATGTCTGGATCTTGAATCCAGGCTCGGTATGTAGAAGTAAACAGCAGAAGGAGAGAGAGCATGTCTACTGAAACGAAGTGCCCGTTCCATCACACTGCGGGGCAAGGCCCGTCGAGCCGCGATTGGTGGCCGAACCAGTTAAATCTCAAAATTCTGCATCAGCATTCCGCCCTCTCTGATCCCATGGACGAAGATTTCGATTATGCCGAAGCATTTAAGAGCCTCGACTTGACGGCCGTGAAGAAAGACATTCATGCCTTGATGGTTACTTCACAGGATTGGTGGCCGGCGGACTTTGGCACCTATGGTCCTCTGTTCATTCGCATGGCGTGGCACAGCGCCGGCACTTACCGCATTGGCGACGGTCGCGGCGGCGCCGGATCCGGCCAGCAACGCTTCGCACCGATCAACAGTTGGCCCGACAACGTCAGCCTCGACAAGGCGCGGCGGCTCCTCTGGCCCATCAAGCAGAAGTATGGCCGCAAGCTTTCATGGGCGGATCTGATCGTTCTCACTGGGAACGTCGCGTTGGAATCGATGGGTTTTAAAACCTTCGGCTACGGTGGCGGCCGAAAGGACGCGTGGGAGCCGGACGAGGACGTCTACTGGGGGGCCGAGAGAACATGGTTGGGCGCCGAAACCCGCTACGGCAAAGGACGCCCCGGGGAGGACGAAGGAGTGCTTGTCGCCGAGGCGGAATTGCATGGCAAGGAGCATGATCGCACCGGCGGGGGAACCAAGGAGCGCAACCTGGAAAATCCACTCGCCGCGGTGCAAATGGGTCTGATCTACGTGAACCCGGAGGGCCCGGACGGAAATCCGGACCCGGTTGCAGCCGCGCACGACATCCGAGAGACATTCGCGCGCATGGCCATGAATGACGAAGAAACCGTCGCACTGATTGCGGGCGGACACACGTTCGGCAAAACTCATGGCGCCGCTCCTGCGACCCATGTCGGCCCTGAACCCGAAGCAGCCGGGATTGAGCTACAAGGCCTCGGATGGAAGAACAGCTTTGGAACCGGTAAAGGTGGCGATGCGATTACAAGCGGACTGGAGGTCATCTGGACCACTACGCCGACAAAGTGGGACAACGGATTTTTTGAGCATTTGTTTCAGTACGAATGGGAACTGACTAAGAGCCCGGCGGGAGCGCATCAATGGAAGCCGAAGGGTGATGCAGGCGCCGGTACGGTGCCCGATCCGCACGACCCATCCAGGCGTCGCGCGCCATCCATGCTCACCACTGACCTCGCGCTGCGCTTCGATCCAGCCTACGAAAAGATATCCAGGCGTTTCTATGAAAACCCCGACGAATTTGCGGATGCCTTCGCCCGTGCGTGGTTCAAGCTGACGCACCGCGACATGGGGCCGCGCGCACGCTACCTGGGCCCCGAGGTTCCCGCCGAAGAGTTGCTCTGGCAAGATCCAATTCCGCCGGTCGATCACAAACTGGTCGACGAGCAGGACATCGCAGCGCTCAAAAGCAAGATTCTGGCTTCGGGTCTGTCGATTTCGGAATTGGTTTCGACCGCCTGGGCGTCCGCGTCAACCTTCCGAGGCTCCGACAAGCGCGGCGGTGCGAACGGCGCGCGTATCCGACTGGCACCGCAGAAGGACTGGGAAGCCAACCAGCCACAGCAACTGGCAAAAGTACTGAAGACGCTCGAAGGTATTCAGAGCGAATTCAACGGCAAGCAGTCCGGCGGCAAGAAGGTCTCGCTCGCAGATCTCATCGTGCTGGCGGGGTCCGCTGGAGTTGAGCAGGCGGCGAAGGATGCCGGCTCCAGCGTGACTGTACCCTTCACTCCGGGACGCATGGATGCCTCGCAGGAACAGACCGATGTGGAATCCTTCGCAGTGCTCGAGCCCATTGCCGATGGCTTTCGCAATTACCTCAAAGGCAGATACAGTGTCCGGTCCGAGGCGCTGCTGATCGATAAGGCGCAGTTACTGACGCTGAGCGCTCCCGAGTTGACAGTGCTCCTGGGCGGCCTGCGCGTCCTGAATACTAACTTTGGACAGTCAAAGCAAGGTGTCTTCACCGAGCGGCCCGGTGCGCTAACCAACGATTTCTTCATCAATCTGCTTGATATGGGTACGGAGTGGACACCGGTCTCAGACAATCAGGATCTGTTCGAAGGGCACGATCGCAAAACAGGTGAGCTGAAGTGGACCGGCACACGTGTCGATCTGATCTTCGGTGCGAATGCCCAGCTCAGGGCACTTGCGGAAGTCTACGGAAGCTCGGATGCGCACGAGAAATTTGTCCATGACTTTGTAGCGGCCTGGGACAAGGTGATGAACCTGGATCGCTTCGACGTTCCGTGAACTCTATGGTAGCTATCTCTGAAAATAAAATGCATTCCAGCAAGATGAAATGCGATGAGCTGGTCAACAAATCGCACGAACTACAATAGTTCCGTGGAACAATTCTGAGGCATGACAGAGCAGCAACCAACACGCATTGATAGAACGGGAACCTGTCTACCCTTCCCCTCATCGGTCAACAGGAGAAAACAATGCCACCATTCACGAGACGTAGAGTTCATTCCTCACGCTCAGCAGCTTTCCACTGATCCAATGACGTTCGGGATAAACTCCTCGTTGGGGGGAAAGTCCGGCGGAGTCAAAAATGGTGTTAATCTCCCTGAGCGTGAATGAGGTAAATACCTCACGAAATTCGTTGCACGCCGCCTTCGTAATAAGGATTGTGTTCAGGCAAGCCTCCAGTGCACGGTAAACACCGGTGTCAGCATTTGCCCCTGTTTCATGCGTGCTTCGATGCTTGCAATCATACCGTCACGGCGAGTCTCCACTTCGTCCTGGGCTGCGAAAAGACCTTTGCGCCTCTGATTGCGCGTGGATTGCAACGTGTTGAGAGTCCGTTGATGCGCCAATTTGTCTTCGAGCATCACTGCTGCTGACGAGGTACGTTTAGCATCCCGAATCTGCTGGTCGAGGTCTTTGATCTCCTGCTCCAGACCGAATTTGAGGTCTTCGCTCCAGCGGTCGAGCTTGACGATCTCCGCGTCGAGCCAGCGAGCGTTGCGCCGGGAGATTTCTTCCATGACCTGCTGTTGCTGCGCGCCGATCTGTTCCTCCAGTATGGCTGGCTGCGCGGCCAGGATTGGCTGGCCGGCATCGGCAGACAAGTCAAAGAGACGTTTGCAAACGGCAGGTCGAAATTGCGGGGCAGACCGTGCGTTCCTCGTTCCCTGAAGACCCTGTTGACTGCTGTGCGGGTGCGCTCATAATCGAGTTTTCCCAAATGGATACTCGGTTTTCGCGCAATCATGCCTATGGACTACTTATTGGGCGGGCTGCTGCATTGTAGAAGATCCCCGGCTCGCTGCATTCAACTTGCGCCAGTCCTCCACTTCTTTGTTCTTTGCAAGGTCGGCAGCCTGCCGCAACTGCTGAAACTTTACCAGAGCTGCGTGCGCGTCCGCCGGGCGCCCCATTTTGCGGTAAAGCTGGCCCAGTTCGTACCACGCCCGGCGCTGCACTTCACCCTGAACGGTGGTGGCCCGCTGCAACTCCGCATCGGCTTGCCTGTAGTCCCCTTCGGCGACCAACGCCCGTCCAAGATAATAATTCGCAACCGTGGGCATGCCGTAAATTCTCACCACGTCCTGCAGCAGAGGTACGGCAGCTTTTTCCTCGCCCCGATCCACACGTACACTGCCCAGGTTGTACATTGCAATGGGATTTCCCGGCGTAAGCTGCAATTGTTCGGCGAAGGCTTTTTCGGCCAGATCTGCCTGACCCGTCTGGCGGTACTCCTCGCCCAAACCTTCGTAAAGATCGGCTTCTTTTGGAGCGATTCGAATGGCTGCCAAGTACTCGTCGATCGCCTGTTTGTGCTGTTCGGCCTCTGCATCGATCTGCGCATTCAGGCGATGCACGCGCCATGATCCCGGATCGAGGTGATACATCTGAGCGTAGCTCTGTTTGGCTACCGCCATGTGCGCCTGACCCCGGTAGTCCAGCACATTCAGGTCCTTTGGATCAAGCTTGGCGGCACGATCCAGCGGCGCAGTGGCTTTTTCCGGATGGCCGGACTGAAGCTCTACAATTCCAAGCCAAAGCAGCGCCTCGGCGTTGGTGGGGGTATTGGCAATCTCCTGCCGCAGGTCGAGGACGGCTTGGTCGATGTGGTTGCTCTGGTACTCGGCAATCCCCAAAAACATGTGCGCTCCAGCCGCATTCGGGTCGAGCGCCAGTGCCTTGTGAATCGAGGCGATCGCTTCCGTCAGCTTTCCAAGCTTCAGTTGCGCCAGTCCCAAATCCAGGTGCGCCGCAGCAAGAGTGGGATCGATTTCTGTGGCCTTGCGAAAGGCAGCTTCCGCGGCGGCCACCTGTCCGGCGCGCATCGCTTGAGCTCCCTGACGAAAGAGATCCTGAACCTGCGTCTGGTTTCCATTCTGGGCGTGCAAAGCGACAGCGCTGAAGACGAGCGCTGCGAAAGAAAGTACGACCCGATGGAGGACGCCGCGCATGGATGGCTTTACGCTAGAGGAATCGGCGCGGTGAAGTCAATCAATGTGTCGTCCCCGTCGGGTCGGATACTTACTCGGCGTGGTCGTAGTGCGATAGGCTTCCACGTACATTTCAGTTCAGGAGCACATCAGTTGCACTCGCCACGTTTGCCAGCCGGTTTCTTGCTCGCGTGCCTTATCCTCTTGGCACCACTCAGCGCGGGCGCGCAGCAACCTGCCGGTGGAGGAGCAAGTACAGGCGGCTCCCATGCTGCTGTTCATGATGGTCAAAACCGGCCCATCACCGCCGGTGGATTTGTCAGCTCCGGCCCGGTCATCTTTCAGGATGTCAGCCGGCAGGCCGGATTGACCGCGTGGCGCCATACCATGGGCCACAAGCAAAAGCAGTTCATCATTGAGACCAACGGCTCCGGAGTGGGGCTGCTCGATTACGACAATGATGGATGGCTCGACATCTATCTGGTGAATGGATCCACCTATGATGCAGAGCAGGGCAAAGCGGTCGCGCCGCACGCCGCGCTGTTTCACAACAATCACGACGGCACGTTCACCGATGTCGCCGAGCAAGCTGGCGTCACCAATGGTCGATGGGGGTTTGGAGTTGCCGTCGGCGATTTCGATAATGACGGCTGGCCCGATCTCTTTGTCAGCAATTTCGGCAAGAACCGGCTATATCGCAACAATCACGATGGCACGTTTACAGACATTGCGGAAAAAGCTGGCGTGGGGCTCGGCAACTGGTCCACCGGAGCTACGTTCGGCGATTACGACGGAGACGGCCGTTTGGATCTTTTTGTTCCCGGTTACATTCACTACGACCTGAAAAATCCACCCGTCCCAGGCTCTCAAGCGGTGAACTATAGCGATTGCTCCTTCCGTGGCGTGAGCGTCATGTGCGGTCCGCGCGGACTGCAGGGTGAGCGCGATCATCTGTTTCATAACAATGGTGATGGCACTTTCACAGATGTAAGCGAAAAAGCAGGCGTGAGCGATATAAACCGATATTACGGGTTCACCGCGGTTTTCGCAGATTTCGGCAACAACGGCAAAGTCGATCTTGCGGTGGCGGACGACTCGACGCCCAATTATTTTTATGTGAACAAGGGCAACGGGACATTTGAAGACGACAGTTATGCGTCGGGCTTCGCGCTGAATCAGGAGGGCCGGGAGACGGCCACTATGGGCATCGGCGTGGGTGACTACCAAAATAACGGATTACTGGACATGGTCACCACAGATTTTTCCGACGACTATAAGGTCCTCTACCACAACGACGGAGACGCCAGCTTTACCGATGTTAGCTATCACATGGGAATAGCGCAGGAAGGAATCCCGTTTCTTGGCTGGGGCGTTGGTTTTATCGACTACGACAATGACGGATGGAAAGACATTTTGATGGTCAACGGTCATGTGTATCCAGCTGTCGATCGCTATGACTGGGGCACAACTTTTGCCGAGCGCCCCTTGCTTTTCCACAACATGCAGGGCAAGCACTTCGACTATGTTCCGCCTGTAGAAGGTTCAGGGCTGGCGGCCGTCGTTCCCGGCCGAGGCGCCGCGTTCGGAGACCTTTTCAACGACGGCAAGATCGACGTCGTAATTAATGTCATGGATGGTCATCCGGTGCTTCTCCGCAACGTCAGCAACGACGGAAACCATTGGGTAGAGCTAAAGCTCATCGGCGGTCCGGGAGTGCCCCGCGATGCGGTGGGCAGCAGTGTCTACCTGGTTGCTAATGGAATGCGTCAGCGGCAGGACGTTTTGAGCGGTGGCAGTTACATGTCGTCCAATGACCAGCGCCTACACTTTGGGCTGGGCAAAGCAACCAAGGTGGACTCGGTTGAGATCCACTGGTCCGGAGGCAAAATAGAAACGCTCAGACTTCCCGGAATAGACCGGATCTTCACCATTCGGCAGGGGAAGGGGATCGTAAGCTCACTGTGTACACAATGCAAACGCAAAGCGGTGCTGAAAGGACGATGATGCCACCGCAAGCGTGATCCAAATGATTGAAATTCTGCGAATGCGAGGTGCAACGGCCGCTCAGCGAAGCAGTTCCAGCCGCTATGCGCTGGTGACCCGGCTGAGGCTATCTCTTTCGGAACGTCAGCACAGTCACACTTTCATGCGGAAAAGCATAGTGTAGGCTTTCGCGATGCAGAGAAGCCGTACTATTCACCGTGGTCACGTGCTCGGGGTCGTCTTCGCTGTTCCCATCCAGAATGCTCGGAGCATCCAACGTCTCGACGGACACTACGGGACGCGCAGCAAATCCGTTCAGATGAATGTCAGTAGCGAGATCCTGACTCAATTGCCGATTGACTACAAAAACCGTCAATGTATCGCCGTTTTCGTTCAGTGCGGCTACGCTGTCCAGATACGGAACATTCGCGATTTCCGGCAGGCGTAAAACACCGTTATGGACGGTGTACGAGCCGGCGTTGTTGGTCACCTCAACCGGTCGTGTCGCATCTGCGCCGGCGTACATTTGGAACGCGTAATACGCAGGAGAAGCGTAGACTTGGCCGCGCTTTTTCCAGATTCCAGCGAATTCCATGATGCCAGTCATATCGGAAATCGGCACAATGTCGGAATTACGGAACAGCATGTTGAAGAACCCGGCGGTTCCGATGGCTCCCCCCATGTTGGTGAACTTCGGGGCGTCGTTTCTGTGAGCGACATAAAGCCATTCCGTAAAAGCAAGGTGCGCCTTGTTCGCGAAGGCCGGCGTTGAGTCGATTTGTTGCTGTGCCTCGCGCAGCTTGCGGCCCAGTTCTACCGGCAGGGCGAAGGAGGCCTGTGCTATAAAATCTGCCGAGGGACGGGCCAGCTTTGTCTGGTCGGTGGTCACCACAAAGTGGGTAGAAAGATAATTGAAGGTATTTGCTGGATCGGTAAGCTGCGCGGCATTCCAGTTATGGAACCAATCCATATCGCCGCCGGTCGCAATGAGCTTTGCGGTCGGATCCACCTTTCGAATCGCCTGACTGAATTCGAGGGTCCGTCCAGGCAGTTGCGCAAGCGTCGGCCAGCCCAAGTTCCAAGTTCCCCATAACTCGTTACCCAGTTCCCAGAGAAGTCCGCCCTTATCGTTGCTGAAATGCTCGTCCACATACTTCACCCACGCGGCAGCTTCTCCCGGAGATCCGCTGCCCATATTCACGGCAATTTGCGGCGCGGCTCCGATCAGTTTGCAAAACTCCAGAAATTCGTCCGTTCCGAAAGTGTTGTATTCTGGAATGCCCCAGGCAATATTCCTCGTACTGACGCGCTTCGCTTCGGGGCCGATACCGTCGTTCCAGTGGTAGGCAGAAGTGAAGTTGCCTCCGAACCGCAACAAAGGCGTATGCATGGCTTTGGCCAGTCTGACCACATCGGGATCCATGCCATGGATTGCATCCGCGGGAAATAAATTGACGTTGTCGATGTCCACACTTTCGTCGCCGGCGACTTCAAGCACAAAATCCGCGGGGTCAAGCCGCGCCAGCTTCTCCTTGGGAAGGGTGAGCGAAAACGTGTATTCGGTCCAGTTGGGTGCGGTCGCCTGAATGGACGCATGGGCCAATACCTCTGGTGTATTGCGCTTTCGAATCTGCACATTAATCTCGGACGCGCCGCCGATGTGCTTGGCGAAAAGGCTGCCGTTGTAGTTCAGTTCACGCTGGGCGGAAAGATATACCTTCTGACGTATACCGGTGGGTTTTCCAGGCACGCCGATGACTTCAAGCGAGCGCGAGGAATTGGCGGCATCGTCAGGGTGCACCTCGTAACGATTCCCCTCGGTAGAGTCGAGCGGCTCCCAGGGAATCGGAACTCCAAGCTGCGAAGCCCGATTGAGCTGTGGATCGGCCCGTAACATTGCAGCCACGTGCTGGGTGTCCCACAATCCGCCCTCGAAGCTCGGGTTCTGCAGGATTTCGGCCCATAGCCCGTTGTAGGTTGAGTTGCCAATCGGTTCCAGAAATGTGCCAAACAGCGTCCGCGGCAGCCGATAAGGGCCCGGCCGGTTTGCATCGACGGTCATGATCACGGTAGACGGGGAACTCTGAACCTCGGCAATCTGCGCGCCCGCATGCCTTGCGAGCAAAGTCGCTGCTGCCAGCAACGAAATGGTTGCAATCCACCGCTTTCCCCGCATAGAACCTCCCTTCGAACTTAAACCATCGGAGTGTAAGCCATTGCAGCCGTGCTTGCAAAGCTCTGGCTCTCCGGGGCAAGGCCTTTGCCGCGGCAAAGGCCTTGCTTATTGGGGGTTGAAAGAAGATCGATGCTTTGCTTTCGAGACACGCGCGAGTGCTTTTCAGCGGAGTGGCCAGAGCTTTCTGGAAAACCCTTTTTCGCTGAGTTGTGCCTGCGAATAATGGCGTTTCGAGAGGATCGCGTGAGAACTGCCGAAATTCCGGAAGTGGTGCCGAAGGGGAAAGATCGACCGCTGCGAAAACGTTGTCTCGACATGCTGCTTCGGATCTAAAAAGTACCTGAGAAATGCTGGTTCGCAGGGAAGTTCTTGACAACCCTCGTGCGCTGCGGGCTATCATGGTCCCCGCATGTAATCGGCTACACCGAGACGCAGTGAAATGTGCTGCAGAAAGCGTTTTCAACTCGGGAGCAAACATCGGAGCCGAACAGGAAGTGAAATGCGCGAGCACGATAGAAAAGCTGCGCATCCGGGCAGTGCAACAGCATTTTTAATTCGAGAGGCGAAATATGAAGCGGGTCCGAGGGTTTGGCGCGGTACTGTTCCTGGCGTGCATGTGCGTTGTGTCGCTTCCGGTAAAAGCTCAGACGGTCTACGGGGGAATCGCTGGTCTGGTGCTCGATAACGTGGGAGCGGCTGTTCCCGGCGCCAAGATTGAGGCGATTAACGAGAAGACCGGTGTGAAATTTCAAACGGTTGCGACCTCTGCCGGTATTTACCGCTTTCCAGAATTGCCACTCGGTTCATACACTGTGAACGCAACGTCCCCCGGTTTCCAGCAATCGTCGTCCACCGGCGTCCGAGTAGACGTGCAGATCACCACCTCGCTGAACATTAAGCTGACCCTTGGTGCCGTCGCCCAGACGGTAACTGTAAATGCGAGCGGTCCGCACCTCGAAACGCAGACGTCCGACATCAATGGGTCCGTTACAGACCAGGAATACCTGCAACTGCCGCTTACCCTCGGCGGCGTCGGGGCGTTTCGCTCGCCGGAAGCCTTTGAATTCCTCTTGCCCGGCACTACCGGGCCGGGGACAGCAAACAACAATTCGAATGGGATTTTTTTTGCGAGGATTGCTGGCGGGCAGGCCTTCGGAAATGAGGTTTTGATCGACGGCTTGAGCCAGCAGCGCAGCGAAAACGGTTCCTCGTTCGATGAGGAAGCGCCCTCGGTGGAAGCACTGAACGAACTCACGGTAACTCAGGCCATGCCGCCTGCGGAGTACTCTCGCACAACCGGCGGTATCGAAAATTTTGTGACGAAGAGCGGCACCAATCAATACCACGGTGATGTTTACGACTTGGTGCGCAACACCGCGCTTGACGCCAATCTTTGGTTTAACGGCGGGTATAAGGCCCTGACGTGCACCGGCGCGAACAATACTCCAGCCTGCCGAAGCACGTTTGCCACGCCGGTGGATCGTAAAAACGATTACGGTGTGACCTTAGGCGGCCCGGTATGGATACCGAAGGTGTACAACGGGCGTGACAAGCTTTTTTTCTTCTTTAGCTGGGAGCAGTTGCGTTATAACCTCGGTGCGACGACTCAGACCACCGTGCCAACTGCGCAGGAGAAGGCTGGCGACTTTTCCAATCCCGCGATTTTTCAAACAAATAAAGTACTCGGCACGAACCCCTGCGATGGGACCCCGATCTATCAAGGTCAGATTTTCGATCCGACGACCACGCGAGTGGTCGCCTTAGGAAATGGTTCCAGCATTCCTTGCCGCACCGCGTTTCCGGGCAACAAAATTCCGCTGAACCGATTCTCCAGCGTCGCCAGGACCCTGATGGGGTATTTCCCGGCTCCCACAAACAATCAGGTGTTTAACAACTTTTCGTTCGCGAGTGCTTCCCCTATCACCAATACCACCGATACGATTCGCATTGATGCCAACATCACTCAAAAGAGCAAACTCTGGAGTTCTTACAGTTCGCGCGACAACAACCGGATCGCCGGAACGCCCCAGATCCTTCCTTACCCCATCGATCCCAATACATGGAAGCAGGATTTCGAAACGCATTTCTGGCGTATTGGCTGGGATTACTCTTTCACTCCCACGGTGCTGAACAACTTTATCTTCGGTTCTAACAGGAGCAACAGTAAAAACTTCGCTGTTCCTATTCTGACCGGAACGGACTGGATGAAACGGCTCGGCGTTGGTAATGCCGTTTCCAACAACTTCCCTGTGATCGATAATGGATTCACAGACCAGGAAGGCATGCCTAATAACGGCGACAATGTCGATAACGGCCTGCGGCTGGACGAGAGCGTGGCGTGGGAAAAGGGAGCTCACAACGTGACCGTGGGTGTAGATCTTCGTTATCAGCAATACTCGCCCATCAATGGAAATTCTCCCCAAATTGGGTTCTGCACCGGGCAGACCGCTGCGGACCCAAATCAGCCTCTGTCGGGCAATGGGTTAGCCAGTGAACTCCTGGGCGATGCATGCGGCGGAAGCCAGAATATCTACTATCACCAATCGCGCTGGATTTCGTGGTACTACTCCGGCTTTGTTCAGGACAACTGGCAGGTCAACCAACAATTAACCCTCAATCTGGGACTGAACTACAGTGTGGACGTGCCGCGTCATGAGGCGCTCAACGACACGTCAAATTTCAGCAAGACGGCGATCGATCCGGAGTACAACGTTCCAGGTGCTCTGGTGTTTGGAACCAAATGTCACGGGTGCAACACCGCATGGGCCGACACCTGGTATAAAGACCTGGGGCCGCGCCTCGGTTTTGCCTATACACCCGCGTTCCTGGATAACAAAACGGTGCTTCGCGGTGGCGGCGGGATTCTCTACGGGCCATTACAGTACGACGATTTTGGGGGCGCGATGGATGCGGGCTACAAATCCAATCCTACCTTCCCATCGAAAAACGGGTTCGATCCGTCCTTTCAAATCGATAACGGGTATCCGGCGTTCAAGCAGCCGCCGGACCTGGATCCCGGCCAGTTCAACGGATCCTATCTGCCGGGCTCCTATATCGAACGGCGCGCCGGGCGTCCAGCCATGATTTCCAACTTCGACCTGCAGGTGCAGCAGCAACTTGCCCATGACCTAGTTATGACGGTGGGTTGGACGGGAAGCGTCGGGCAAAACCTGCAGGCGAATGTGCAGAACATCAATAACATTGGTTTGAATCAAATCAGCCTGGGCGACGAACTTAGCAGTCCGTTGCGCGGCAATAACTACGGCGTCAAGGAACCGTTCCCCGGCTACTTCAAGCTTTGGGGCGATGGAGTCCAGGTGCAGCAGGCGTTGCGGCCTTTCCCTCAATACGATTTCATCGATTCAGGGTGCTGTCTTGAGAATCCAGGGCATTCCAGCTACAACGCATTGATGGCAACGCTGGCGCATCAGTTCAAAAACGGCGTGGAACTTCAGGTTTCCTACACCTGGTCCAAGAACATTACCGATGCGGACAGTATTCTCCCGAACACGAATCCTGGGATTCCGCAGGTCCAGAATCCAGCGGATCTCCATCAGGAGAAATCCATCAGCATTCAGGACATTCCTCAGACGCTGGTCATCAGCTATCTGTACGATCTTCCGTTCGGGAGGAATAAGCAATTCCTGAACAGTGGGCGTCTTCTGGACGCGCTTGTAGGTGGATGGGAAATAGGCGGCATCCAACGTTATCAGGACGGACAACCTTTGGGATTTTGCTGCGCCAGCGGCATTCCGGGATGGGAAAACGCAATACGCTATAACCGAGTTCCGGGTTCCCACATTGCCAGCGCAGCATATCGGCGAGGCGGGCAAAACGCGCTCAATCCGTTCGCAATTGGCTCAGGCACCAATCCTGAGTTGAACAGTATGTTCAATGGTGCGGTCAACAATCCCGCCTATGCTACCAACCCAGCGGCACCGGCGTTCGTGGACCAAAACCTTGAGATTTATCGGCATGGAGGCGCGTACCACCTGGGCGACACACCGCGCGTCACCGGCACGGTGCGAACACCGCCTTATTATGAAGAAGACTTTAGTTTGATGAAGAGTGTAATCATTCGGGGAACCACGAATTTTGAGCTCAAGTTCGACATTCTGAATGCATTGAATCGACACTCCTTCGGCACTCCGGACAGCAATCCGAACGACTTTCTCTTTGGGGTGCCGACCTTTAGCCAGGAGGCTCCGCGGGCAATTCAGGTAACTGGCAAGGTCAACTTCTGAGCGGCTTGCTATACGAACTGTCGGGGGCGGGTGGGGATGTCAGCTCATGCTCCTCTTCTTTTCTCGTGGAACGCAGCAATTCGCGCCTGGATCAAATTGACAGGATTTTGCTGAGCGCGAAAAATCGTGTCATATGCGGAGAAATATTCGCGTAAAACCGAGAGCGGTCCAAGCCATGATCGTCGGCATCTCGCTCTTTGCTTCCACATCTGTTGTCGGTGCCCAGAGCGCGATGTACAAGCAGGGAATGGCCGCTTACAAAGCGCACCAATACTCCCAAGCTGCGTCTTTGCTGGCCAGGGCTCCGCAGGAGGGGTCGCCGGGCGAAACCGACGCGATGCTCTATAGAGCCATGGCATTGATTCACCTGTCTCGTCTGCCAGAGGCGGAAAGCGCGCTTCATGCCTATCTAAACCAGCATCCAGATTCATTCGAAGCGTTAGTGGCATCGGGAGCGGTGCAGCAGCGGGAAGACAAGCCAAGAGATTCGATACAATCCTTCAATCAAGCCGCCCGGCTACGCACCCTCAGTCCCGCGGATTTGAGGGTTGTCGCCCTCGATTATGTTTTGCTGAACGACTACACCGATGCAATACATTGGCTCAAAAAGACGCTTGAATTCGATCGAAACAATGGGCAGGCGTGGTACGATCTGGGGCGCTGTTACTATACTCAAAACCTGTTCAAAGACGCGCAGAACGCGCTGGAACGCGCCAACACACTGCTCCCCAACAATGTGAAGGTGCTGGAGAATTTGGGCCTTACCCTCGACGCTGAGAATCTACCGTCGGAAGCGGAAGCGCAATATCGAAAGGCAGTGGATCTGGCGCGCCAGTCTGCTGATTCAGTGAAACCTGACCGGCAGACACCCATCCCAAGATCGGACGAGTGGCCCTATCTGAATTACGGCACTTTTCTAATAAGTCAGGATCGGGCCGCTGATGCCGTTCCGCAACTCAAGTCCGCCGTGGCGGCAAATCCGAAATGCGCTCAATGCCACCTGCTGCTAGGGCGGGCGCTTGCGGCAACTGGCAATCTCGCGGCAGGTGTGCACGAACTGGAGCAGGCGGTTTCGCTGGATCCGTCAGATCCCAAGGTGCACTACCAACTCGCTCGCCTGTATCACCAGGCTGGTGACCGAAAGCGCGCGCGGCAGGAGTTCGCATTGACCGCCAAGCTGTCGCATAATACGGCGGCTGAGCACGCCCCATGATGCTCGCCGCCTCCGCCGTCGTGCTTTCGCTCGGGTTGTTTGTGTCCGCCTGCTTTCAGTCGGCCCAGGCAGCACAAATTGCTGAGAGGCCCGATCCTGCTCAGGCGCACGCTGCTGACGCCGGGAGCAGCGCCGCAATGGGGGATTTTGAAAGCGTTTTGTCAACAGACCCCGCTAATGTGGCAGCGCGAAGAGGCGAGGTAAAGGCGGCGATTGCGCAAGCGCTCTTGCAACGTAGCGCAGGAAAAATGGATGCCGCCCTGGCCACCCTTGTACGCGCGAAGCAATATTTTCCTAACGATCCTACTATTCTTATGGATTTCGGCATTCAGGCCGACTCCATGGGTATTTTTCGAGATGCAGACGCAGCGTTGAGAAAAGCGCACCAGGTTGCGCCATCCGATGCAAAAATCCTGTATGCTCTGGCGCACGTTGAGGTGGACGAACAGAAAATGCCTCAGGCCGAAGCTGACCTGCGCGCCTATTTAAGGATGCGTCCCAGCGATGCCTCCGCTCGGTATGGCCTAGGGCATTTATTGCACATGATGATGCGCGACGATGCAGCCAAACGAGAACTGAAGCGGTCACTCGCATTGCAGCCCCACCAGACAGAAAGCTGGTACGAGCTGGGCGAAATTGCGCTTGACCGGCACCAAAATGTCGAGGCAACGAAGGATTTCGAAACGGTGCTGCAGCGCGATCCGGTACATGGCGGCGCGCTCACAGGTATGGGGATCCTGGCGTTTCATGCAAAGGACTACGCGTCAGCGGCACGATATCTGAGCCAGGCTGTTGTACAGGCACCGGATTATCCCGCAGCACACCGTTTCTATGCCATGGTGCTCACAAGGATGGGCAATAAACAGCAGGCAGAGCAAGAAGAAGAAAGAGCACGCACATTGACGGAGAATCAGAACCAGCTCCAACATGGTTACACTTTGCTGCAACAGCAGCAGAACCCATGACCGGATGCGACGGGGTAAATGGTCGCCTTCACAGGCCACACCCGTCCACGTCTATGTGAATGAGCGGCACGTGGTTTGCTTAACTAATTCGCGGCGTCTCCGTGCACTTCCGTGGCGTGCCTGTGTCACTGAGCTTCCGATGCGCCGTTTCGTATCGTAGCGCGCAGCGGCTCGCCAACGGTATGAATGGCGTATCTACCACATGAAACGGTATGTGCAAAGGTGTCCGATTCAGTCCGCAGAATCGGGGGCAAGCCGTGCGGGCCCTTAGCGTTATGCACCAACCTCATGATATAGACGGTATTTCTGGTTTCGAAGGGCCGAAAAGGAAACAAAAGTTACTGGCCGCGCGTTCGACATGATCTTCCATGCGCTGCCCAGACGCTTGGCGGCTAGTAGTTGAGCGCGCGAGAAGCGGGTGTCGAACGCGCCAGTGGCGAACAGCGCGAGTGGACCGTTCAGCAGGGCGACCGTATTTGGATGTCGAGTATCGACTGCTTCCAGGCGCAGCGGCATGTCGATGTGATATTCGATTCGGTCGCCGTCCTTCCACTCGCGGCGTAAGGAAGCGAAGCTGCCCGGTCTCCAGTCCTGGGAGACGGCGCGCCCATTGACTGCAATGGCCGTTTTGCTCCCGGCCCATGCTGGCAGGCGAAGGTAAATGGAAAATGTATGCGGCCGTTCCGCATGCACAGTCAAATTTACGACCGGCGCATACGGATACTCCGTACGCTGTTCGAGCGCGATGCGGCTGCCATCCTGTCGCCATGTCACACGTGAAGGCACAAACAGGTTCACATAGACACCATCCGTCGAGCGGAAGTAGGAGCTGATGCCGTAATCCGCTGTCACTTGCGGGAAAGTTCCAGAGCAGCAAGGCCACTTGTCGGGAAAGTAAAATTTTGAGGCAGAGTTGTTGTAGTCGGAGTAGTAGAAGCTCGTGCCATCTTTCAGAATGGGCCGTGCGCCGAGGATAGTATTATACAGGACGGCTTCCATGCTGTCGCCGTAGCGGCTGTCGCCCGTGACGCGCATCAAATAACGCGCAATTTTGAAATGACCGTACGCTCCGCAGGGAGTCTCAAAACTGGCGTGCGTATTTTTAAGGCTTGCGCCGAGGTCGCCGCTGCCCGGAGCCCGAAAAGTTTCGTTCGGCCCCCATCCGCCGGTAGCAAAGCTCTGCGTGGTGAGAACAAATCCAAAGCCGTTACGCGCAGCGCGCAAGTGCTTCTCGCTACCCAGTACCAAATAAGCTTGGGAAGCGGAGCTGAGCGCATTCACATGACTGTAGGCATGCAGGGATGGAAGGACATTGCGGCCTTCCGCGAGGGGGTCAAAATAGGTATCGTCTTGAAGATAACGTTCGGCAAGCTGGCGATATCGCTGATTGCCGCTGCGCTTGTAGGCGAGGAAGAAATTCTCCGGAAGTGTGTAAGACTCGTCCCACGTGAACGCAATATTTGGGTGCGGACGCGCGGCCATCTCGGGCCGGGTCAGCGCCTTCGACGGAAGATAGGGAAGCACCGCATCGGTCGCGTGTCCCAGAACCGCAAGCGCCCTCGGATCCTCGGCAAACTGATGGGCGTCGATCAGCCCGCAATTGGTCTTGTCGAAGATATACGCGGGTAGCGGATAATCCACGTAAAACTTGGGCGTCACCGTGCGTGCGAAACCGTGCACCAGACGCTGCACCTTTGCTTGCGTCGGCTTATGACCCGTCACAGCGTAGGCGCGTGCCAGTCCGGAGACATATTGCCCAAAGGAGTGCCCTGGAATATAGCCGGTCATATTGCGCGGCGGATCGAAGTCTTTTGACCAGCTATACCAGCCACCCATGTCTTCGCCGGGTGCCGGAAGACCGGCGCGCTGGCGGAAAGGCTTCAACAGCATGTCTTCGTCCAATGCTAAAAAGAAAGTATGGTTGCTGTTGAATTGATCGAGCATCGGCCCTTCGAGCAGTTCCACGTCTGCATAATGAAATTGGGCCAGCTTGGTTGGGACGGCGTTCGGAACTGTCCGAGCCGCGAAGGAACGGCGCGATAACAATGCTGCACCGGCCGCTGCTGCGCTCCCTTGCAGAAAGCTTCTACGGGATGGTCTGCTCATTCCTCGCTCCCCTCTCACCTAAATAGACTCGAGTTGTGGCAAAAAGCCGTAACACTTCGCAGATCATGATCTCTGCGGCAGAACGAAGGGCTGGATCGTTCCCGATGGCAAAACGAGACCTACAGCCCACGTCCATTGATAAACATCCGAATCGGAGTCAACGGGTCCGTACTGCAGCCGACTGGGCTCACTTTTCCGTCGAGAACACCCATTCGGTCGTTTGATGAAAGATCTGGCCCGGCTTCAGCTCCGTCGTGGGAAAGTTCGGGTGATTGGGGGAGTCGGGAAAATGCTGCGTCTCCAGGCACAGCCCCGCGTGTTTTGGGTATACATGGCCGTGCTTGCCATGAATCGTGCCATCCAGAAAATTTCCGGAATAAAACTGAACTCCCGGTTGCGTGGTTTTCACCACCATCACCCGTCCGCTTCGCGGTTCGTAAACCCGCGCGGCTTCCTGTAGCACGCCATTCTGGTTTTGGTGGGGCAGGACAAAATTTTCATCGTAGCCCTTCGCTATTTCCAACTGCTCATTCGGGTCATTAATCCGCTTTCCCACCGTCATCGGCTTCAAGAAATCGAATGGCGTGCCCGCTACGGGGGCGAATTGCCCAGTCGGAATCAGGCCTTTGTTGACCGGCGTGTACGCATGCGCAGGTATGGTAAGAATGTCCCCAAGGATCGTGCCATTTCCTTCACCTGCAAGGTTAAAGTAGCTGTGGTTGGTCAGGTTCAACACCGTATCTGCGTCGCTCGTCGCCTTGTAGTCCAACGAAAGCACATTCTTTTTCAGCGTGTACCGGACCCGGGTGGTCAGAGTGCCCGGAAATCCCTGATCGCCGTTTTTGCTCACCAGTTCCAGTTCGACCCCATCGGGAACCTCATGGGCCTTCCACACTCTTTGGTCGAATCCCACCGTTCCGCCGTGCAGTGTGTTGCCATTTTCATTTTGAGGAAGGTGGTAGCGCTTGCCGTTCAGAACAAACGTTCCGTGCGCGATGCGGTTGGCGTACCGTCCAACCACCGCGCCAAAATACGTCTTCTTATCGTGTAGATAAGGACCAAGCGAGCTGTACCCCAGCACAATATCGGCAACCTTGCCATCGCGGTCCGGTACTTCCAGCGAGACCAGCCGCGCACCATAAGTAATAACCCGAGCTTTGTAAGGCCCATCCTTCAATGTATAGATGTCAATCTTTTCGCCATCCGGCATGGTGCCGAAATTCTTTTTCTGAACCGCTGCATGCATCGTCGATCCCCGTAAACCCGCAAATATGATCAATGCAGCAACCACTTTCCATGTCCAGGACGCCGATTGCTTCATATAAATTTCTCCCTCTATTCCTTCAATCCACAAAATCTCTGCTGAATCAGACAGGGCCTACTCGAATCCAATTGTCATGACTTCAACCGAGTAAGGGGGAAATGTGCGCTGGAAATTTTTCCCAGTTGCATGAATGCTGCTTGTAACGGGAACAATTCTCGAAGGAGTGTCGAGAGAATTGGTCTCCTCCATGGAATGACCACTGAGCAGTTCCACTGCGGCATCAGCGTTCACGCCGGCAGCGCCATCGATCTGTATCCGTAATTTCTGGCGCTCGGAAGAGGCGTTGACCACTTTCAGGTATAGCTTGTGTTTTGCCTTGTCCTCAGTGACGGAATAGAACAGCAGCGGACCACCATTCTGCAGGCTCGAATCCACGACTTCTGTACCCAGGTGTCTGCTGAACATTGCCTGCGCATAGTAACTGGGTGAACCATAGGAACGCACCGCGTCATAGCCGATCAGATCCGGCGCCCATTGCATTGCGCCCGGATTGACGTTCGTCAGCAATGGGGCATAGCTCGACATCACCACCACATCACTGTTGCGTTCCATGCCCGTCATCCACGCGGCATCCGC
This sequence comes from Acidobacteriaceae bacterium, assembly GCA_035713565.1. GTDB lineage: Bacteria > Acidobacteriota > Terriglobia > Terriglobales > Acidobacteriaceae > JAKAAZ01. The sequence continues at coordinate 22,674 of DASSZI010000232.1, forward strand.
GAGCGCTGCGCCCAGATTCGGCGTAGGCGTACCTTCGCGCGTGGCCCACTCTCCAACAAAGATTTTCGGTCCGTTTCGGCTGGTCTTGTCGTAGTGGTGAGTGTCTGCGAACATTTCCTGTGCGGTCCGGTAGAAATGGTCGTCGATCACATCCGGCGTGCGGCTCTTCACCGCCGTGGTAGCGATCATTTTGAGTTGCGGATAAGCCTTGCGGATCGCATCGAAAAATTGGGCAAACCTCGCATCGTAGCTTCCGGACGTGTCGAACCAATCTTCGTTTCCAATTTCTACATAAGTCAGCGGGAACGGCGCGGGATGGCCATCTTTCGCCCGCACTGCGCCCCACTTCGTCTGCGGGCCGCCCGTGACATATTCGATCTCATCCAGCGCGCTCTGCACGTATGGAGTCAGGTCGCTTCCCGGGTTCACGTGCTCGTGCTTCAGCGAATACCCTGCATACACGGCCAGCACGGGCTGCATGTGCAGGTCCTCGCACCATTGCAAAAACTCAAGCAGGCCCATGCCGTCCGAGCTGTGGTAGCTCCACGGACTGGGATGCGTTGAACGGTCCACCAGGGGACCGATGGTTTTTTTCCAGTTGTACCAATCCGCTAGGTGGTTGCCTTCCAGATAGTTGCCCCCGGGCAATCGCAAGAATGCCGGGTGCATGGCGTCCAGCTTTTCCATTAAATCGATCCGGTTTCCGTTAGGTGTGTTTTTGTAAGTTGGCGGAAACAGCGACACCAGACTGAACCAGACTGTCCCCGGCTGGCTGACAGACAAAGTGAGATGATTTCTTGCCGAAGTTCCAATCTGTCCGGTATGCAGGCGAACTGTATATTGCTTCCAATCGTTGGTCAGCGTGGGCACCTTGGCTTTCGCGACCACCGCTCCGGTATCGTCATTCACTAGGCTCATCTCAACGGGCCCGCTCGCAGCACCTGAGACTTTCGCGTAAAACGATCCGGCATATTCGGTGTTGGCACGCAGCGGAATGCCCCAGTATCCACCGTTCACAATCCCCGCTGTGTTGCCTCTATCCGCTTTCTGGACCGTCAATTTAAGGCTGCTCGCCAGCGCCGTGCTCGGACCAGTCGAATGGTCGATCTGGATGGAAGCCTGCGCATTTCCATCTTCCAGAATCGTCCACCCCACCGGGTGCAGAGGATTGTCCTGAAAGGCCCTATTCTGGACCAGTTCCGCGTAAATTCCACCGTCATAGGAGTGGTTGATTTCTTCGGTCATTAAGCCGTAGAGCGTGGGACTTACTTTTGCGACCAAATTGCCCGAGTGAATCTGAAGCACTCCACCATCCAGTGGTGCGGACTGCTGTGCTGCGATGAATGGCGCGACCAACAACAAGCCAGCCGCCGCTACCCACAGACCATTTGATGATCGAAACATGTCGGCCCCTTTTGAGAACAAACCTTCTTTTCTGGAAGTAAATCTGCCAGCCGAACTTCTCATCTCAGGCTGGCTCCAAATCCCAATCCTGCAGTTACGGCAAACGTTTACCGAGATCATGTCAATCTGGTACAAACATTGTCAAGCAGGTTCTGCAGCTCACTCAATCGCCAAAGCTCAGTTCGAAATGCGAAGGTCCAGAAGAGATGTCGATACGGCAAACATCCAAACACTGGACGCCGCTCATTGTACTCGGCGGACTTTGTTGGCTTCTTAGCGCTGCTCTCGCGTCTGCCGCGCAGAGGAACCATCCGTATGCCATTCCGCTCTCGGGCGATTATTGGGGAACCCACGATCCATCTATCATTTTTTCGGACGGCACATAGTACGTATTTGCCACAGGCAAAGCGCCAAATGGCGGTGAGCTTCCGATTCGCTGCTCAAACGATCTAAAAACCTGGAGAATGTGCGGCCAGGTATTTCACGAAATCCCGCGCTGGATCGCTCAGGTAAGCCCGGAAACCAAGAGTTTGTGGGCCGCCGATATCTCTTTTGCAGACGGCGAATTTCGGCTCTATTATGCGTATTCCCTTTTTGGAAAAAACACGTCCGCGATTGCCCTCGCCAGCAACAAGACACTCGATCCACACAGCCCTGCGTACAAGTGGGTGGATCGCGGACTCGTCCTCCAGTCCAGCACAAGCGATGATTTCAACGCCATTGACCCAAACGTTGCTATCGACACCTCTGGCGGCGCGTGGCTCGCCTTCGGTAGTTTCTGGACTGACATTAAAATGCGTCGGCTGAATGCATACACGGGATTACTCTCAATCCATGACACCAGGCTTTACTCCCTCGCAAAGCGGATGAAGCCGCCGGTTACTGCACCTGCGAACCACCGCCTGCCTCTCAACTGGCAAGCCGTGGAAGCGCCCTTCATTGTTCACCATGGCCGCTATTACTATTTATTCGTTTCGTGGGGTCTGTGTTGCCGCGGAACGAAAAGCACCTATCGAACCATAGTAGGACGTGCAAGGTCAATTAAAGGTCCTTATTTGGATAAAAACCGCGTGCCTATGATGGACGGCGGAGGAAGCGAGTTACTCACGGCAAATCGGCGATGGCGGGGTCCGGGCGGAGCATCTATATGGATGCGGTCTTTCTGCACAACGTCGTCAGATGCGAGGAAGCTGCGTTCGATGAGAGACATTATCGTGTTCCACGCATATGATGGCCGAACAGGTAAGCCGGCATTACAGATCTCGACTCTCACATGGCAGAAGGACTGGCCCCATGCGGCACTCGGCCAGTAATCGCGACCACGTTGAATTTGTCCTTCGTCGCGTGCGACGAAGGCCGCAAGTAGTTTCAAGGAAATCACGCCAGTTGAAGCGATGGCACCATTGAGCCGATGTGCCCGGTACGACTTGCGGCAGCCCCTTTTCAGGAGGTTGAAAAGAATGAATGATTTCTCCGACAATGCTGCATCGAGATTTTTCAGATTCAAGAGGGTGCACAAAACTGCCGCGGTCCTCTTCTGCATTTTGATTGCGGCAACTGGTGTGCGCGCACAATCGAGCGCCACCGTGGAAGTATATCTAAATCATAGGATTGGGCCATTTTCTCCCATCTACCGCTGGTTCGGATATGACGAATCCAACTATACGACGACACGCAACGGTCAGCAGCTACTGCACAAGTTACACGACCTCACACCAGCACCCGTATATATTCGATCTCATTTTCTGCTGGCAAGCGGCAATGGAACGCCGGAGCTGAAGTGGAGTTCCTCGAACGTGTATACAGAAGATGAAAATGGCAATGCAGTTTACAACTGGACCATTCTGGATGGCATCTTCGACGCGTACGCAGCCGCACATGTGCGGCCCATGGTTGAGCTGGGATTTATGCCTAAAGCGTTGTCCAGCCATCCTGATCCGTACCACATCCCCTGGCCTGCGAAACCGGGCGACGTGGAAGGATGGTCGTTTCCGCCGAAGAGCTATCGACGCTGGCAGCAGTTGATTTATCAGCTTGCGAAACATATGGTGCAGCGCTATGGCGCGGAGACTGTTTCGACCTGGTATTGGGAGGTGTGGAACGAGCCAGACATCTTTTACTGGCATGGAACCGAGCAGGAGTATGAGAGGCTTTACGATCATGCAGTGGCCGGTGTACGGCAGGCAATTCCGAACGCGAATGTCGGCGGTCCAGCCACTACAGGTCCTGGCTCCAGCGGCAAGGCAGCCGAGTTTCTCAGGGAATTTCTCCGGCACTGTGCGCAGGATAAAAGTACCGCTACGAGCGGCCATATTCCACTCGACTTTATCTCCTTCCATGTAAAGGGAACGACCAAGGTCGTGAATGGTCACGTGCAGATGGGATTGGACCATGAGTTGAAGAACGCAGCCAACGGCTTTTCCATCGTTCGGGAGTTCCCAATGTTCAAGCGGCTGCCGGTAATCCTGAGCGAGGCAGACCCGGAAGGTTGCGCGGCATGCGTTTCCACGAGTTACCCGCAGAACGCATATCGGAACGGTTCGCAGTATCCCGCCTATACGGCAGCCTCCATGATGTCGCTGCTGGACTTGGCGCAGCGGGAGCATGTAAACCTGATCGGAATGCTCACCTGGGCCTTCGAGTTTGAAGATCAGCCGTATTTCGTCGGGTTCCGCACTCTGTCCACCCACGGCATTGACAAGCCCGAGCTGAATTTCTTTCGCATGGCCGGTTTGATGGGAGGGAGTCAGGTCGCAGCCAGCAGCAGCGGCGCAGCCTCACGGGATGGAATTCCTGGATCCGGAGTGGGAAGCCGGGCCGAGATCGACGCTCTCGCCACCGCAGACGGAAACACTGCGTCCGTGATGATCTGGAACTATCACGATGAGGATGTTCCCGGCCCTGCGGCAGCAGTCCACATCAAAATCCACGGACTGCCGCCACCCGCTCGCCGCATCCTTTTGCAGCAGTATCGAATCGACAATCGTCACAGCAATGCCTACACAGCGTGGCTGCAGATGGGTTCGCCGCCGCAGCCTACAGCCGAACAGTATGCCAGATTGCAGGCTGCGGGAGCGCTGCAACTGCTGGACTCCCCCCAATGGATGACACCGGCGAGCGGTAACTTCCAGACGGAAATCAGCCTTCCGCGACAAGGCATTTCGCTGCTGCGCATCAGTTGGGCAACAAAATAAACTCGACATTAGGGATTCTGCTCGTTACCCGGCAACATTACGAATACGCTATGACGAGTTGCAGCGGGCCACTGTGATTCAGTAGAAGTGCAGCTGCAAGCGTGGTTGAGTTTGGCCAGCTTTACCGAAAGATAGGGCGGCAGATTTGCACGCCCCTTAGTGGAGGGCGAAAAGGGAGTAGCTCTTTACCTAGTGTGGATTACATGCTTTTGCAAGTCCTGAGCAATTGACAAAGAAATGCTGGTTGCTTAGATTTAGCATTACTCGAAAACGTTTACTAGTGGAGCGGGTAATGATTGCGGAAGAATTCATCAAGTGAACCGGATGTGGGCGGGGTGATTCAGTGCGATTGGATGACCTGAAGCATCAGGTTCTGTTGGCGAATCAAGCGATCGCTCAGCATGGACTGGCGCGATTTACTTTCGGCAATGTGAGCGGAATTCTGCGCGAACGCGGCCTGGTGGTGATCAAGCCCAGTGGAGTCGATTACGAGGACTTGACCCTGAGCGATATGGTCGTGACGGACATGGATGGAACTATTGTCGAAGGAAACTTGAAACCTTCATCCGATCTGGCAACCCATCTGGTGCTATACCGCGCGTTTCCGGAGATCGGAGGCGTGGTCCATACGCATTCGGAATTCGCGACGGCCTGGGCGCAGGCAGCCAAACCGATCCCCTGCTATGGAACGACGCATGCCGACTATTTTCATGGAAGCATTCCGGTAACCAGGATGTTGCGTTGCGAAGAAGTGCAGGAAACTTATGTCCACAACACGGGCATGGTAATTCTGCAGTGCTTTCGGGAACAGAACATCGATCCCGTCGCAGTTCCCGCTGTGCTCGTTGCCGGCCACGCGCCATTCTGCTGGGGAAGAACGGTGGACGAAGCGGTTCACCACGCGCTGACCCTGGAGTACGTAGCAAGATTGGCACTTCATACCGAGGTTCTTGCGGGCGCGGGAAGTGGCATTCCACAACATCTGCTGGACCGTCACCACACACGTAAGCATGGCCCGAATGCGACCTACGGGCAAGCTGGACGTGGAGAGAAGCAATGATTGCGGTGCCGCATGGGTGCATGCTGGCGGTTTTTTTCTTTCTTTCGCCGCAGGCCCATCTAGCGCATCTTGCGCCGCTCGATGTCGCTGTCATCGCGGTGTACTTCGCGATGGTCATCTTCATCGGCTTCTATCTGAAGCAGCGCAACAACAGCAGCGAAGAGTTCTTTCTGGCTGGCCGGGAGATGACGGCGTGGATTGCTGGCCTAAGCTTCATCTCCGCCAACATGGGGTCCCTGGAGTTGATGGGCTGGGCGGCATCCTCCTATCAGTACGGCATTCTGGCGGCGCACTGGTTCTGGATCGGAGCAATCCCGGCGATGTTGTTTCTGGGCCTGGTGATGATGCCGTTCTACTACGTATCGAAGACGCATTCGGTGCCGGGATATTTGAAGCTGCGCTATGGCGAGTCGAGTCGACTGCTGGCCGCGGTCTCGTTTGCAATCATGACAATCCTGATGAGCGGCATCAACATGTACGCGATGGCGCTGGTGATGAAGGTAGTGCTTGGCTGGAACATCAATTTCAGCATCTGGGTGTCGTCGATTACGGTCGCATCCTATGTGGCGCTGGGCGGGTTGAGGTCCGCCATCTTCAATGAGGTTCTGCAGTTCGTGCTTATCTGGGCAGGTGCGCTGCTCATACCTATTCTTGGCCTGATTGAAACCCACGGCTGGAGTGGTATGCGCGCCAGGATTACGCAAAGTTTTCCTGGCCAGGACTTTACCCACATGTGGCGCGGGCTGGGTTCCTTTACCGGTAATCCGATGGGCGTACATTGGACCGGCATCGTATTCGGGCTGGGCTTTGTGGTTGCGTTCGGCTACTGGACGACGGACTTTCTTGTGGTGCAGCGCGTGCTTTCGGCACAGAACCTGCGGGCCGCGCAGATGGCCCCGGTGATCGGCGCGGGATTCAAGATGCTGGTGCCCCTCATTGTGATTCTGCCTGGGCTGCTGGGACTGGCTGTACTGCCGCGCCTGCTGCCGGAGAGTGTCGCTGCCAACACAGCAGGCGCGTACAGTTACAACGAAGTGCTGCCGCTGATGCTGGTGCGCTACTGCGGGCCTGGGCTGCTGGGCCTCGGCATCACGGCGTTGATCGCGGGATTCATGTCCGGCATGGCAGGCAACGTCAGCGCGTTCTCCGCCGTGTGGACCTACGATATCTATCAGGCGCAGATCAACAAGCGCGCGAGCGACAGCCACTATGTCGCGATCGGTCGTTGGTCGACCATCCTGGGTGTGCTGGTCAGTATAGGAGCTGCGTATCTGGTCATGCAGTTCGCCAGCATTATGGATTACGTGCAGGCGCTGTTCAGCTTCTTCATCGCACCGCTGTTCGGAACCGTGATTCTGGGAATGCTGTGGAAGCGGGCCACATCGGAGGGCGGATTCTGGGGACTGCTGGCCGGGACGGTGACCTCGGTCGGGCTCTATCTGTGGGTGCATTTTAATCCGGCCGCACTGGCGCATGTGGCATTTTCCGCCCATGCGCAAACCATGGCCGAGAACTTATATCGTGCGCTCTGGGCGTGGATCGTATGTGTGACAGTGACAATTGCAGTCAGCCTGTTCACCAACCCGAAAACTGACGCGGAACTGAAGGGTCTGGTTTACGGTGCCACTGTGCTGCCCCTGCAGGAACCCGTGCCGCTTTATAAGAACCACTGGTTCTGGGCGGGGGTCGTCATGGTCCTGTTCATCCTCGTAAATGTCGTCTTTTGGTAAACAGCAACTCGGAGCCTTTGCATGCATAAAACCGATATCTCCATCTGGTATTTCAACGGGCTGCTGCTCACCGCATACGGCCTGATGATTGGGGGCTACGGGATCTATGAACTGATCCGCGGCCAAACCGCGCCGGTGGTGCTGGCCAATCTGCATGCACCCGTATGGTGGGGTGGCGGCATGCTGATTCTTGGGCTTTTCTATTGCATCAGGTTTGCTCCCGGCAAAGCGTAACCCACAACCGGCTCATCAAGGAGAATGAGAAACATGGGAAAGAAGAAATTGACTTTTGGCCTGATTGTGGGAAATCGCGGATTTTTTCCCGACCATCTGGCCAAAGAAGGCCGCGAGGAAATGTTGCAGGTGCTCGATTCCGCAGGAATTCGGGTCATTGCGCTGACACCGGAGGAATCCAAATACGGAGCCATCGAGACACATGAAGAAGCGCGCCGCTGTGGCGATCTGTTCCGTCAGCATCGCGATGAGATCGACGGCGTCCTCGTGACGCTGCCAAATTTCGGCGACGAACGTGCCATCGCCGATGCGATGCGCTATTCCACTCTGCAGGTTCCTGTACTCGTGCAGGCCACCCCAGACAAGACTTCGAAAATGTCGATCGCCTTCCGCCGCGACAGCTTCTGCGGCAAAATGTCGGCCTGCAACAACCTGATGCAGTACGGAATTCCCTATTCCCTGACCAGACTGCACACGGTCTCTCCCAGCTCGGATGGATTCAAGCGAGATCTGGCGTGGTTTTCCGCCGTCTGCCGCGTGGTGCGCGGGTTGACGAATCTCCGCATCGGGTCCATCGGGGCGCGCCCAGCCGCTTTCAACACCGTTCGCTATAGCGAGAAACTGCTGGAAGCCAGCGGCATTTCCGTCGAACCCATCGATCTGTCGGAGATTCTGGGGCGTATCGATCGCCTGAAAGACGGGGACAGCAATGTCGAAGCCAAACTGGCGTCCATCAAGAGCTATGTAAAGACGGCCGCTGTTCCGGAGCCCGCGCTGGTGAAGATGGCCAAGCTCGGCTGGGTTATCGAGCACTGGATGCAGCAGACGCAAACGACCATCAGCGCGGTGCAGTGCTGGACCTCTCTTGAAGAATACTTCGGCGTCGTCCCCTGCACCATCATGAGCATGATGAGCGAAAATCTGATTCCTTCCGCCTGCGAAGTGGACGTGGTCGGCACCCTGAGCATGCACGCACTGGCGCTGGCTTCAGAAACCCCGAGCGCGCTGCTGGACTGGAACAATAACTACGGCGACGACCCGGACAAAGCGGTCTGCTTCCACTGCTCCAACCTGCCAAAGCACTTCTTTCAGGATGTGGTCATGGACTTCCAGGCCATCATCGCAGGCACCGTGGGCAAGGGAAATACCTTCGGCACCTGTGTGGGCCGCGTCAAACCAGGCGCGATGAGCTACGCGCGCTTTTCAACCGATGACCACAACGGAGAAATGCGCGGCTATGTCGGAGAAGGCGCGTTCACGAATGATCCGCTGGAAACCTTTGGCGGCGCCGGCGTGGTTCAGATTCCTCACATGCAGCGGCTGCTGCGCTTCATCTGCGAAGAAGGCTTCGAGCACCACGTCGCCGCAAACTTCTCCCAAAGCGCCAGCCCCGTCTATGAAGCAG
>DASSZI010000233.1:0-10312 GCA_035713565.1 Acidobacteriaceae bacterium
GATCTGGAATTTTCTGGAGGTCCAGGTCGACGTAATTTGCAACAAACAAGTCCAGGTGCCCATCGCGATCGTAATCCACGAAAGTACATCCCGAACCCCAACGATCTTTGCCTTGATAGATGAGCCACGCCTCTTCAGTCATATCTGTAAAAGTTCCGTTGCCATTGTTTTTGTATAGAATGTTCTTGCCATAATATGTGATGAAGATGTCTTCAAAACAGTCATTGTTATAGTCCGCAATCGTCACAGCGGAACCCATCCACTCCGGATCAGTCCAGCCTTCTCGGTAACATCAGTGAATGTGCCGTCCCGGTTATTTTTGTATAGGCGGTTGGTTGCCCGAGGGACCGCCTCCATGCGGGTGCCGCAAAGAACGAAGATATCGAGCCAGCCGTCATGGTCGTAATCCAAGAAAGCAACACCGCAGCCCACCGTCTCGAAAGATAAACTTTTTGTGGTGAATCCCGCCATAGATTACGGGAGGGGAGAGACCTGCGGAAACGGCTATGTCTGTGAAATGTGCCAGAAATGGAATGCGCGACGGCTTCCCACGCATTTGAGGCTTCACCCCGCGCGACGAGACCCCTTGTGCTATCGATAAGGTGGAACTCGCGGCGAGGAACAAGAATTTCCGGCAACTCAGGGTGCGGCGCGGTTGATCATTTTCCAAACGACAAACGAATTGATCGGTTCCTTCATAAAAAGCTGAACTCCACGTTCTACAGTACTTCACGGCAAGTCCCTGACCAGCTATTGGCGCTGGGAAGACCGTTCTCCTTCGGCGCGCAGTCCCAACGGCCACATGGTCGTGCATCTGGGGGTATCCTGGATCAGCGATCTGCCAGGCCGGCACTCAGAACTACAAGGCGCTCATGCGCTTGGTCTGTTTACGGTAAGTGGCTGAGTATATTAGCGTTTACCTGCTTGACATGCTTTTTGTGGATGCTATAATCATCCAACCTTCAGCCAGAACGCTAATACTTAACGGGCCTTCAAATCCCCCATGCGAAGCCGTAAGACAGTGTCTCATTGTGTCGCGTCTCTTCTACTGCTGCTCGTTTTGGTGCCCGGCGCATGGGCAGCACACAAGCAGCGGGTCATTATTCTTGCGCTTGATCAGTCTGCCAGCATGGTTCATAGCGACCCCACCAGACTTCGAGTGGAAGCTGCAGGGCTGCTGGCTGCGGTGGCAGGTGCGCAGGATCAGATTGGAGTGATCGGGTTCGGAGATACCTCGACCTGGCTGCAAACACCAGTGGAGCGAGATCGGTTCAATTTCAAGCTTCTCGATTCGATCGGCTCCACTGACCGCCATACCGCCTTTGCGCCGGTCTTGAAAGCGGTCTACCAGTACCTCACTGCTCAACCGGCATCATTTCTTCAAGACAATCAGGTTTCGCTCGTCCTGCTGACAGACGGCCGTAGCGATCCTGCCGACATACTCCCTGATGCGGATCGCTCCGCCGCGCTCTCGATCGGCAGCGATAACGCTGCGAAGCTCAAGATCTACACGATCGGCCTGGGGAACGCTCTGGACGAAAATTTCTTGAACCAGTTGGCACGCACCTCGAATGGCCTTTCGATCCAAGCCGCCTCTGCGGGAGATTTGCCAGACGCTTTCCTGCGCGTCGCGGCTCGCGTAGCGGCGCTTCCGGTCTATGCACGGAACTCATCTCCCCAGCCGCTCCAATGGGCCGGAAAGCCGCGCCGCGTAATGGCCGTATTCACTGGGGACCATGCCTCCTCCGCCCAACTGGAAGGGCGCGTCGTCTATCGCTCAGCACATGTTGCCGTCGCCGAGGAGGAACCCTCGCAGGGTAGCGCAAAGCTTGAATGGGCCGGTCATGGGTTCGCATTCCTTTGTGTGCAGGAGCCACTGCGCTTCTCATCCGAAACCGAATTCCCCTCCGCTATGCTGACCGATGCCCGGCATCCACTTATGTTCACGCTGCAGAGCGAACATGGGCAGCTGAAAAAAGCTTTCTTCCTGCAAGAGGCCATCGGCCACCTCACACTCACCGGTCCGGACAATCAGTCCATTCCGCTTCACCAGCGGGGCGGTTCGGGCCAATTCACAGGCGAGCTTGAGGCGAAAAGCTCCGGTACGTTTCGAGCGCGGGCATCTCTGGATTCTCCTTACGGAAAGATCGAAACATTCCTGGGCGATTTGACCGTATCCGTCCTGCCGGTCGCCATTCCGCAGCAGGTAAGCGCCGGAGTGTTCGATCCGTTGCCGCGTACCTGGTTTCAAAAGAAGCTGACTGTCCTGTCTACGCTACCGATGGGAACCGTAAACCTTCGATTCGTTCCTAAACGGGCCATCGCTCAGAATTCACGAGATCGCCTGAAGTCCGAACTGAGCATAGCGCCCGGACAGAAGCCCATTCTTAAAGTATTACTCCGCGGCCCGGTCGGTCAGGTGCATGTGGTGAACTACACCGCGAACTGGAGCGACGGAGAAACCGATTTGACTCGTCGTGGCACCTTACGCATTCTCGTCCGGCAAATGTCGCCTGCGGAACTGCTTCGCCACAAGTGGCCCTGGTTCGCCATGCTGGTACTGCTGGTTTGCACTACGGGAACAATTGTCTTCAAATTTTGGCCGCGTCCTCTTCAGGCAGACCTGATCGTTCGTCAGAATGGAACGCAGGTTCTGCGGCTGCAATTGCCTTCGCAACTGCGCACTCGCATGCTCCACGTCTCTGAGAGCGAAGCGGGCCAGAGCACCGGGTCAAGTACGGCCGTGATTGCCGGTCCTAAATCGCGGGATCTGCTCTCGCTTGAGAGCGTGCGGAGGCGCGGCAGGTGGACGATCATCGCCCATCCACGTGCAGCGCTTGTGCCTACACAACACGGCCGCAAATGGACTGAGATTGATTTGCGGGCCTTTCACGTTCCTGTCTTCTCCACTGAAGACGGGACCATACAGATCAATGTGCTTTACAGCTAAGGGAACGTCGCGAGGTTGGCCATGCTTCACCGCACACTGTTGATTGGACTCGGCGGGACTGGGATCGATCTGCTCCGGAAATTCAAGACACATTACGGAAAGTATTACGACAAGGAGCAGCGCTACATCCAGATCCTGGGGATCGATACGACGAACCAGCGCACAGACAGCTCCGATCCGTTTCTCGAAAACCATGAGTTTTTGCATCTCGGCAATCCTGTCATCACCTCGGCTAACGTGATGCAATTCCGCAAGCGGAACCAGTTCCGTTGGCTGCCAGATGACCTGCCGGCCTTTTCCGTGGCAACCGGTGCCGGAATGCGCCGGCTGGTCGGCCATATCGCATACTTCTGGCGGGGTTCCGACATCGCGGCGCACATCGAGCGAGCCATGCACGCGCTCAACCACGCCGAAGTCAGCGGGCAATTTACCAATGTGGTCGACGGAGCGCAGACGCGCGTCTTCATCATCAGTTCTGTTTGCGGTGGTACTGGCACCGGAATGTTCCTGGACATTGCTTTCCTCGTCAATCATCTGTTCGCGCGACACAATTACGAAACTGTCCGCTTCGGAATGCTGTTCCTGCCCTCCACGTTCCGCCAGCTTGGGCAAAGCGCGCAATACGCGAACCTGCAGGCGAACGGATACGCTGCCCTCCAGGAACTGAACTACTACATGGCTGATTCCTTCTCGCAAACAAGTCTGCCTTCCCCGGCAGACCTGTCGTCGGGCGAAATTCCAATTGCCCCCAGCCCATTTGACATGTGTTTCATGCTCGGCGGCACGGATGAGATCGGCCGCCAACTGTCCTCGTCGGAAGACCTTTACCAGCGCACTGCCGAGTTTTTATTTTCGGCGGTAGCTTTTCCGCAGATCCAGGAACATATCGTGGATTACCATGTCACCAACGCCCGCTTGAGCTATGCGTCCTTCGGCTCTTTCTCGGTGCCACTGCCCAAGGCCCGGTATGTAGAAAAATATGTTCTCCATATAGGAAGAGAGCTGCTGGAAGACATCTTTTCGCCCATTCAACCGGGATATGACACCCGGGCCAAGGAAATATTGAGTGGGACCAGAATTTCCGAACTGCGCAACCTGGAATCTTTAGCGTCGCTGCGACAAATCGAATCTTTAATGCATGCGGAGGTGTTCCTCCACGGCGAAGGCGGAGGCCAGCGGCAGACGACGGACAACATCACCAAAGAATACGAGATTTGGATGAGCATCCGGCCCCGTGTTGTCCAACAGGCAACTGCGGAGATCACGTCTATTGTGGACTCCATCGAGAAAGAGATCCTGGGAGAGCGCAAGCGGCAGACGGCGCTCGACAAAGGAGTGCTTGCCAGCCAGTTCGAAATCTGCAAAACGGTTCTGGTTCAGCTTCAGCAAGTTCTTGACACAGCATCCGTAGTTCCAGCAGCACTCACGGAAGCTGAGGTCCTGAAGACCTACCGCGAAGAGAAATTCCTCGGCGGCAAATCGGCCTCGGAGCGTATGGCTAGCTTTCGCAACGAACTGCCGCTCGCGGTGCAATCGCAGATCGCGAGCGAACTTCGCGGTCAGGTACGTTCGCTTGTCGGGAAACTGCGAACCCGCTTCAGTGATGAAGCGACGGCGCTCGGAGCGCTGATGGCAAACAGCACGTTTCTCGCAACAGAACTGCAGGGCAAAGCGGAGCAGTTCCTCGCGAACCGACGCGCCGGGGTGCGTGGCGCAAATTTTACGAACACAGGAATTGGCGCTGCCAACATCCCACCAGATCAGTACCAGCTAGACCGGGTTGGTCTGCTGCAGCGCTATCGGGCGAAGTTCTCCCTGCAGGATGTAGTGGATGATAATTGGAAGTTCCAGGCGGATCGCTATATCGACAGGCTCTATCAGGAGACATCGCAATATGTTTCCGAGCAGATTACACGCTCCCAGTTACTAGACGACGGACTGTTGCACAACGGTCTGCTGCAAGCCTGGTCAAACCTGAACCTGCAGAATGGACCGCGTCGCCATCAGGCCACCACCAACAATCTTTTCGCGCCTCGAGACCCTGAACTGCGCCGGCAGTTGCAGCAGGTATTCGACGAGTGGAAAGGGTCCGAATCCTCGCCGATCTGCAACATAAGCGACTCCGTGGATGACTCCGTTCTCTCCTTCATGCGCGTAATTGGCCGCTTTGGTCTTGCCGACATTCATGAGGTTCAATTGATGCGGCAGGCCTATGAAGCCAAACGCAAGGACCCTGTGGAAAAGATGTTCCTTGACCTTCCCACTCATAAGCGTCGGAGCATCGCTGGCGATGATGAAAACGAGGAGCAATGCAAATGGTTTGGACTGGCCAGCATCCTTGGCCTGCTCAGGGACTTTGGCCAGGACCTGGAGTTCAACGGAAAACCCCTGCGCACCCAAATCGCCGATCCGGTCGAACGGCACCTTCATGCCAGAATGCGGATGATCGATCCAGATTTTCAGGAAATTATTGCAAAGAAGCGAGACAAAATGATCCTGGAGCTTGGCGGGAATCGCGGGTGGGCTGACTTCATCCATGATCAGGTAGAAAAGAACTATCCCCGCAACGAAGCCCGCGATATGGGCGACTACGAGCGCCAGCTGTCGGAAGTACGGAGCGAAATGATGTCCTACCTTAGGTCGCTTGGCGTGCCGCAATATATGCGGGCTGGAGAGTAAATCTTGATCCTGCAGCCTACACTAGTACTGCTATGCGGTTCAGGCGCCGAGCAGCTTAAAAAGCAGATCATCCGCTGGATTAGCGACGACGAACGTCGCGCCTTCTACTTTGCGGATGTCGAGGATGAGGATGACCTTCAGCAGATCATTCCCACCGCTGTGGGTGAGCTGCGTTCTGCAAAACTGCTTGGCGAGCTCATACGGCAGGGGTACGTCCCTAAAAACTACCGGATGCAAGAATTCCGTACGCTCATCGTCTGCCTGTCCGAAAATCATGACTGGATTCGGTCGGCCCGCCGTCACGTGGAGATATCGCTTGAGCGAACTCCCTTTCTCAATCGAATTTTCTGGGTGCTGCTGTTGAAGCAGGAAAGGCTCGACGATCTGGAGGACACCCAGCAAAGACTGTTCGCCGACTTCGGGGGAAACGAATCCGTAACTTTGTTTCACGTGCTGCCCGTCTGGCGCGGCAGCAATCTTGATGCGGAAGATACAGCGGCCATTCTTGAAAGGTTTACGGTTCTGCTTCTCAAGGCAGACGCGGACGCTTCCCTGCCCATCGTTTCCCAAATTGCAATTAACAAAAACGCGTGGGCTGTAGGCATCGAGGCGTACAAGCTGAAAGGACATACGGAAGCTGGCAAATGTGCTTTATTCCTGGCCGCCCGGGAACTGATCGCCCAATGCTTCACCGGCCGCGAAATGAGCGCGAACACACTCGCCAATCTTGTGCGGGAGAAAATACCGGATTTCGACAGTCAGGCCAATGTGGATCCTTTCACTCCGGAAGGTCTGGACCTGGTCGGCCAGTATGTGCGGAATTATGTTCCTGACTTGCTCGATGCGCTCGCGTCACACAGTCCAGACGTGGAGAGCTGGCTGGACTGCCTAAGATATTTAAAGCACGAGACGGCACGGCCAAAAAAGTTGAGCCTGCGCGGAACGACGTTGCCCGCGGTAGAAGCCAAGCCGAAACCGGCGTACTCTGCCCTCAGCATTCTGCTGATGACCGTTTCCGCAGCTGCCTGTTACCTGCTGTGGAAACCCGAAGAGCAACTCGCGCTCGCGCCGCCGGCTAGCGAGCCGACCGTGCAGGCCTTACCGCCTCATCCGATCCTTGCAGCTGCTCTGGAACGCGTTCTCGTGGATATACAGCCGCTCCGATATCCAGAACGCCTGCAGGAGGCTCCTCCGGATCTTGGATCGGAAAGTCCCATTCCAACCGACTGCGTGGAAAATGCCAGGGTGGACCGCGACCTGATCGATGCTGCTCGAGACATCCTGTTGCAGCGGACTTTTGCTCTTCCCTCTCTGCTTTCATTTCAATTTATGTCCGGAGAAATGACTCCCGCCTCTGCGATGGCTCAGGTACTTTCAGCCCAGCAGGAAATGGAAAAGAAGCTTGAGACAATGCTGATCGGCCGATGGATGAAAAACATCCGCGAATCACGCAGCAGTGACGACAACAGCAGTGGCTCGGAAGGCGATTGGCTGGACTTCATGTTTTCCTCACCGATCCCCAACCCCATACATCTGGAATGTGAGGTCGGAGATCACCAGAGCCATGCTCAGCAGCCGGGCTGGTTTCCTCCATTTTGGCTGCACTACATCCATGCGGTCGCAATCCGTTGAGAAGCTACCACGCGACGGCAGCTTCTTGCTGGGCTCTTCCTTGCAGCTGCCGTTTATAAATCTGATCCATCCCGCATGAGGTCTTGATCCTTTTTGCTTCAGACGGCAAAGTGAAGATGCCGCTGCTCCGCATGCACACCGGCCTGCAACGGCAGGAGATTCCTTTCGCATGAGCACGCAACGAAGCATGCCGGGCGGCCAGGCGGCTCGGCAGCAGATGCCGAGAGGCGAAGCCGGCCGCGCCCTTTGCCGCTGGTGCTCGCTAGAGGTTCCACGTGGCCGATTTACCTTTTGCTCCGCTTGGTGTGTGCATGAGTGGCGTTTGCGCAGCAACCCCGGTTATCTGCGGCAGCAGGTCTTTCAACGCGATCGCGGCATTTGCGCCATCTGTCACATCGATTGCCTCGAGGCATTTCGAAGATTGAAGCGTTCCCGGGGCGCCAGCCGTAAGCTGATGCTGGGCTATTGGGGTCTGAAATCCATCACCCGCAAAAGCCTTTGGGATGCCGACCACATCCTCCCGGTTTGCGAAGGCGGCGGAGAATGCGATCAAACCAACATCCGCACCCTGTGCCTGGCATGCCATCAGGATGTCACGTACCAGCTACGCATTCGCCGCCAGGAGGCGGCGACTCAATAAGCGCTGGCCCGGTCTAACTTTTCCATGGCCACGCCCTCCAGCTTCAGTTCCGCAGCTGCACAAAGGGTTTCCAACTGCTCCACGGAAGTTGCGCTGGCGATCGGCGCAGTGATTCCCGGACGGGCCATCAGCCATGCAAGTGCAATCGACGCCTGCGCAGCACCGGTCTGCTGCGCGACTTCTTCCAATGCCTTCAAGATGCGCTCACCACGGTCGTCGAAATATTTCCCAACCATCGCTTCTCGGTTCGCGCCCTTGGCATCTTGCTTCGTTTTGTATTTACCGGTTAGAAAGCCGCTGGCCAGGGAAAAATACGGAATCACCCCAAGGCCATACTCTGCCACAACCGGAGCCAGATCTGTCTCGTAATCCTTCCGGGCGTGCAGGTTATAGTCCGGCTGCAGGGTTTCATAGGACGGCAGATCTTTCTGCCTGCTCACCTGCAATGCCTCCGCAAGCCGCGCTCCGCAGTAGTTGGAGGCACCCAGAATGCGCACCTTTCCTTGCTCGACCAGCAGACGATATGTCTCCAACGTTTCTTCCAGAGGAACCGATGGATCATCCCGGTGCGATTGATAGAGATCAATGTAATCAGTCTGGAGACGCTGCAACGAAGCTTCCACACCCTGCAGAATGTTCTTCCGGCTCAGCCCCTCTTTGCCGTCGCCCATGTCGATTCCGACCTTGGTGGCGAGCACGACTTTGTCGCGTTTCCCACTCTTTTGGAACCATTGTCCAAGAATCGTCTCTGACTCTCCACCAACATGCCCGGGAACCCAGCGGGAATACACATCCGCAGTGTCGATGCAATTAAAACCGCGATCGACAAAGGCGTCCAGGATACGAAAAGAAGTCGCCACATCAGCCGTCCAGCCGAAGACATTTCCCCCTAAGACGAGCGGAGCGATCTTAACTGCCGAGTGTCCAAGATTTCGTTTCTGCATGATGAAATAGCCTCTGATTCTCTAAGTCTTAATAGATTGAATTTGGATGTAATTTCCTGAAAAGTTTACGGCTTCAGAATCCGGTGACCGTCGCTTGGAGGCTGAGAAATCACCAGAAAATACAGGTCTGCATGGCCCCTATTGAGAATAGGATGCGCGATCCTGGCGTCACCTCTCAACCCTGCTGCGGTTGCAGTCGAGATTCCTTACCGTCGATTTCGAACACGGCTTCTCCGGCCAGAAAATGACGAGCTTCGCTCGTTCCCGGTGCCATTCGCTCCTGAATCACACTGAACATCCGGACAGCGTATCAATACCGGCTATCGCAATCTTCACTCCAACCATAATGATCGGCGTTGGCTATGGAGATCGTTTCATTGGTTCTCACAGCGGAATGTTTCCATGCTTCTTCGGCGGGTTCTTATCGCGTTTGGTGTCGAGCATCTCCAATCCGCGGATCAAATGCCGTCGCGTTTCGCTGGGGCGAATGACCGCATCCACGTAGCCGCGTTCCGCCGCCACGTACGGATTGGCAAACCGCTCGCGAAATTCTTCCACCTTCTCCTGGCGCGCTTCCGCAAGGATGTTTGCCTTCTCCTCCTCCGTAAACGGCCGTCCCGAGGGCCACACAGCCTCCGCCTGCCGAACCACCTGCTCAAGTTCGCGCTTGTACACGATGTTGACCGCGCTCTCCGGTCCCATCACAGCAATTTCGGCCGTAGGACACGCCAGATTCAAATCCGTGCGGATGTGCTTCGAACTCATCACGCAATACGCGCCGCCATACGCCTTCCGGGTGATCACCGTGAGCTTCGGCACAGTCGCTTCCGCAAAGGCGTACAGCAGCTTGGCGCCATGACGAATGATGCCGCCATGCTCCTGTTGCGTCCCCGGCAGGAACCCCGGAACATCTTCCAGCGTAATCAATGGAATGTTGAAAGCATCGCAGAACCGCACGAATCGCGCGCCCTTTACGCTTGCGTTAATGTCTAATACGCCTGCCAGAAAGGCCGGCTGATTTGCCACAATCCCCACTGGCCGCCCATTCATTCGCGCAAAGCCTACAACGATGTTTCGCGCAAAGTGCTCCTGGATTTCAAAGAAGTACTCATCATCCACAATGTGGTGGATGACCTCTTTCATATCGTAAGGCTGATTTGCGGCCTCCGGAACAAGTGTGTCCAGTTCCCGATCTGCGCGATCGACAGGATCCTGCGTGGGCTTGCGTGGCGGGTCTTCCAGGTTATTGGAGGGTAGAAATGTCAGCAGTTCACGCATCATCGCGAGACATTCCCCATCGTCATGCGCCATCAGGTGGGCCACGCCGGAGGTCTCATTGTGCGTGGTCGCGCCGCCCAGTTGCTCCTTCGTAACTTCCTCATGCGTCACCGTCTTAATGACGTCCGGCCCGGTCACAAACATGTAGGAGGTCTTGTCCACCATCAGCGTGAAATCTGTGATTGCGGG
>DASSZI010000234.1:0-2735 GCA_035713565.1 Acidobacteriaceae bacterium
AAATGGAGCTTGATGCCTTTGACTGCGGGATTGCCACGCCAGCGCGCGATCTCGGGCAGTGCGGTTGGGCGAAGGGGGTCGACGGCGATGAAAGCGGTAAACCGTTTCGGATAGCGACGGGCAAGTTCTACCGTCCAATCATTTGCCGCGCGCATCACGTCTGCTGCATCCGGACGCTGCTGCTCCATCATAGGGCTTTCGGCCAGATAGCCGTTCGACAGAACTACTGCACGATGAATTCCTGCCCGATCCATCTCGGCCAGCAGGTACTCAACGGACTGCGGAGTGGTCAACGCAGGATCGCACGGGCCGAAACGACGCGTGTTCGTACAAAAATACGGCAGAAAGGATTGCATTGCTGGCGAATTTAGGTGGACATGGTGATCGACTCGAACCGGAACGATCTGCGGAGAATCCAAGGCCGCTCCATCGGTACAGAACGCCAGGATAAGTAGTGGAATCGCGGCCCATCGGAAGGCACCCCTCAGCCCGCGAGGCAGGCGATGTTCTCGGCGCAAAAGTCGACCAGAAACCTGGTGCGGATTTCCAGACAGAGTGCCTCCTCAAACCTTGTTGCCCATATCTTCAGTTTCCCAGAAAACGTATTGAAAACTTGAAAGAGTCACAGAAAACGGAGGGGTTGAATTGAATTGTCATCCAGACCGGCGATCGCTGCCCTCGTGTTTATATCGGCCTGCCGTTTTTCGCCGGAAAGAGGACGCCAATCCTACGGCTTTCCGGTCGAAGGCCCCAAGATGCCCCGGTAAAACCCATAAGGATCAGAGGGGCGAGGATGTGAAAGGCGTACACGCCGTAGCTGCCGACTGCTGTGATGGAAGCGACCGCGCCGGTCAGATCGAAGAAGATGCCGGCATAGGCCCATTCCTTGAGCCGCGGAAAACGCGGCGCCAGGATGGCGATGGCCCCAAGCAATTTCCAAAATCCCAGGATGGCGAAGAAGTACATGGGGTAGCCAAGAACAGGCACGACGCCGTGGGGGTGAGCGTGATATTGCCACATCTGCGAGACGCCTCCGCTTCCGATAAAAAATGCTACGAGCACGGTCGTTGTCCAATATGCGATGCTTTTTGCCTTCATGGTCAATCCATCCCGCCGACAACACGCTACAGGCCATTAGAGAAATTCTGGGTGGGCCAAATCTCACCTTGATTCGTCACGCCGTTCTCACGACAGAATCTTCCGCAGATAGGTGTAGCTTGCGCGGAGGCTTTCGAGCGGCGGCCCGTCGATATGGTCCTGCTCGATAAAGTAATGCTCGATTTGGAGCTTTTTGGCGACGTGGAGGATGGCTGGCCAGTTGATGCTGCCTGCTCCCACCTCCGTAAAATGCGCCGAACTCTCGCTCATGTCGTTCGACGGCGGAAAGCCAGGCTTGCGATCTTTGATGTGCAACATTCGCACTCGCCTGCCAAGCTGGTGGAGCATCTGTACGGGATCGAGCCCAGCCTGGGTGATCCAGTAACAGTCCATTTCATAAAAGACCAGTTTCGGGTCGGTTTCCTGCAGCAGAATTTCGTAGCCCGTGGTCCCATGGAACTTGCGAAATTCGTAGTCGTGATTATGAAACGCAAACCCCATGCCCAGATCATGTGCGCGCGCGGCCCACGCATTGAACTGGCGGGCTGCGGTATGGTAGCCGTCGGGCGACATCCATTGCGTTTTCGGCAGCATGGGACAAATTACCCACTTCAGGCCGAGCGCTTTTGCGTACTGGAGCTGGCCGGTTAGGTCGGTTGTGAGATCGCTGTACTCAAAATGACCACAGGAGACGGTTAAGCCGCTGGCGGTAATGTCACTACGCAGGCGCTTGGCCGGGATGGAATAGACCGTATGCCAGGGCTCGACCTCCTGAAAGCCAATGGCGCGAACCTGTTCCAACGTCTTCACCAGCTCTTGCTCAGGCATGGAATGCTTTACAAGCGTGGAGAGTTGAAGCCCGATGGGAAATTGAGTGTGCCCTTGCGCTCCTATTGCCTCTGAAAACAACGGCAACGCGGCGGCTGTCGACAATTGCAGGAACGTGCGTCGGTTCATCATAAGCCTTGCACCTGGTAGAACGCTGGACTGAATGTTTGGGAGCATTCAGCTTCGGGCAGCAACTCCACTGTAGACCAAGGGATCGTCTGTTCTTGAACAGGAAATTGCAATTTTCGCGAAAAACTCCCTCGAGTAAAAGGCGCGGATACGGTTGCAGGGACGAGCCGTCCGGAATTGCCCGGCTTTACACTGCCGTAGTTTGACCAGCCATGCGGAACCTCCTACCATGGAATGTAAAGAAGATCGCCTGCCCAAGTCTTCGCACGCCGACCTTCTGGGTGGCTTTGCCGGCTGGACAGCGACTAGCTCAGTTTCGGAAGGCACATTCCTTTGAGTACGACAGAACCAGTCACTAATCCGCTCGTCGCAGAGCAGCTCCCGCAGGCTGAAGAGACTGCCTCACCCGAAGTTTCTCTGGATTCTGGCAGTTCCCCAAAGCACGAGCACGACTATTCCGGTCACACCCACGACCACGCTTCAGAAGGTCCCACGCTGAACCCCGAGTGCACCCGGCAGGTGGATATTGAAGTGCCTGCGGAAGAGGTGGGTCGTGTTTTTTCCTCCGTCGTCAAGCGCTATCGCAAAGCGGCTCGCATTCCAGGATTCCGGGCCGGCAAGGTTCCGGAGTCGGTGATCCGCAGAAAGTTTGCGGACTCCATCCGGCAGGATGTGCTGGA
>DASSZI010000235.1:0-8642 GCA_035713565.1 Acidobacteriaceae bacterium
GAGGATGACGTCCGGCTGCGCTCCTTGCCGCGCGTGTACGGCACCACGCAGTAGGCGCAAAATTTGTCGCAACCTTCAATGATGGTGATGTACCCGCGGTGACGGTTGCTGCGCGCAGTAAATTCCGTCTCAAAGGTCTCCTCGGTCTGCCGGTCATCGAGCCCGGTGATGCGCTCCTGGCCAGCTTCCAGTTGCGCCAGCATCTCCGGGAGCTTGCGATACGAGGCAGAACCGGAAACCAGCGAAACGTATGGGGCACGCTCAAAGATCTTTTCGCCTTCCTGCTGGGCCACGCAGCCGAGCACGGCGAAGCGCTTCCCTTTTTTGTGCAGGGCCTTGTAGTCGTTCAGCCGGTTGAAGACCTTCTGCTCGGCCTTGTCGCGAATCGAGCAGGTGTTGTACAGAATCAGCGCGGCCTCAATTTCCGTCTCGACCTGGCGATAGCCTTCATGCACCAGCGTCCCAATGACTTTTTCCGAGTCATGGACGTTCATCTGGCAGCCGAAGGTTTCGATGTAAAACGTCTTGTCGAGGAGAGCCATTCCAGTGAAGTATATCGCAGGGTCGAGTGAGAAAGGCCGTGGGTTACTTTCCCCCACTCAAGCCAGAAGAGGGCTTGAATGGGGCACCCGGCGTAATTGCCCGCCGTTTGGTGATACAGCGTGAGTCTCTACCGGAACTCTGGTCCTCTACCTCGCTGGCAAAGACAAGCGGTGCTTACGCAGCGCACAGGTGATCTGTGCCTTGACAAAGCCTTCAACCTTATCAAGGGGCACCCGGCCGATGCACTTGGACACCTGCCGATGCGTAAAGTATTGCGAAGGCGTCCGTCGGAAGACGTACTCATTCCGATGGGGCCTGCCTACCTCATGGTCCTTGTCGAGTGCATTATCCAGTTGGTTTATACACACATCCAGCCCAACGGTCGGGCCATAATTCTCGTTATATCCGAGCGAATATTTCGCGGCACATCCTCCGGTTCCGCATGTCCTTGTGGCATTGGCAACCGGCCAGCCGTTCGCAACCTCTGAAGTGTGGTGAGGCGCATAGATTTCAGTTTGTCTGTTTTCAACTCGGATCGCAACAGGATTTAAGGAACTGCTTTCTCGTTCATATCCCGGTATTTTCATTAGAAAATCCTCCGATGAATTTTTACCATCGAATTCGAGTTTGCGGATGAGGTTCGCCCGGAACTCCGGCTGACAGTAACGCAGCTAGAATCGAATGATGGAAGCTACAGACCAACAAACTTGGAACCAGCGTTACATTGACGGCGAGTTTGGCTACCGTGAGCCGGACGCATTTGTCACCGAAGCGCACACGAATTATCTGCTGCCGCTCCTTCCCGCTGGCAGCGCTGGGCTCGATCTTGGCGGAGGCGCGGGACACCATGCCGTATGGCTGGCGCAGCAGGGTTGGCGGATGACATTGGCCGACTGGTCGCAGGCCGCACTCACCACCGCGCGCGAAAAGGCGGCTGCATTGCCGCACCACAATCCCCTCGAAACTGTAGAAGGCGCGGCGCTCGATCTCGTGACGCAATTTCAAGAGCGAGGCCGTCGCTTCGGATTCGTGCTGGTGTCATTCTTTCTGGATCGTGAGGTTCTGCCTTGGCTGCCGAAGATTCTTGCGCCGGGTGGCCTGCTGCTCTACCGAACCTACACGGTAGACAATGAGCGGCTCGGCAATCCCCGCGGCCCGCGCAATCCCGAATACCTTCTGCAGTCCCAGGAATTGCTGGCCGTCTACCGCGACATGAAAATCCTGCACTACCAGGAGACCGTGGTGCACAAAGGGGTCGCGGAGTTAATCACGCAGCACTAATTGGATATCTGGAGAGAATTTCCGGTGTATAATGAATGCGTCTCTGGGCCGTAGGTGAATTGCCCCGGGAGGTAGTATGAAACACCCCGCAGCAATATTCTCCCTCATTGCATTCGTCGCAATCGGTCTGTTAACTTCCAACAGCTTATGTCAGAAAACTGCGTCGGCTCCAGCGGCAAAAACGGCTTGCGGTCCCGAAAAGGTCAAGTTCAAAGTTAAGGTCGACCGGAATCAACGCGCCCTCCTGAAACCTGAACCGGGCAAAGCTTTGATTTACATGTTCCAGGAATATCCGGAGATGTCCGGTCTGCCGACGCTCATCATGAAAGTGGGCCTGGACGGTACGTGGGTCGGGGCGAACCAGAAGCGCTCTTATTTCGCGTTCAAGGTTGACCCAGGAGTCCACCACATCTGCGTGAGCGGGCAATGGCCTTTTTGGCCTCCGGTTTCTCTGGCCCGTGTCGTGGCTAAACCCGATGCAATTTACTACTTCGGCACTCAGTTTTACTGTGATACTTCCGGCGGATGTGGTCCGTTGAATGTGGAACCTATGAATGAGGACGAAGCGAAGTTGCTGATCCAGACCTCCGCGTACAGTATTTCCCATCCGAAATGATGCGGGTTTCAAACCTGTCTCCGCATTCTTCCTCTTCTGCTTGACGCGCGGGCGACTTATTTCGACTGACGATGCTGGACAGATTCGTACAGTGGAAGGCGCGGTGCGAGAGCCCACGCAGCGAAGGCTCTAGCTCGGGACCGATCCAGCGGAAATGTTCCGTAAATCACCGTGATGACCTGACAGAAGCTTCGAAAACGCGGACTGTGGGAACTGCTAAACTTGGAAGTTGACGAGAGTTAGATAGCGAGCAAGGGAGAAGCACCATGTCCGATCATAAAATTAACGGCAGCGGCGGCCACGGTTTGCGCCTGAAAGTCGGTCTGGCCGAGATGCTGAAGGGCGGCGTCATTATGGACGTCACTGATGCGAAACAGGCCGAGATCGCCGAAAAGGCCGGAGCCGTCGCGGTCATGGCGCTGGAACGCGTCCCTGCACAGATTCGGGCTGAGGGTGGCGTGGCCCGCATGGCCTCCATCAAAAAGATCAAAGAGATCATGAGTGCGTCTTCCATTCCGGTCATGGCGAAGTGCCGCATCGGACACTTTGCCGAAGCACAGGTTCTGCAGGAGCTCGGTGTCGATTTCATTGACGAGTCTGAAGTGCTGACGCCTGCGGATGAGCTGCACCATGTCGACAAGCACGCCTTCAAGACGCCGTTTGTCTGCGGCGCCCGCGACCTGGGCGAAGCATTACGCCGGATTGCCGAAGGCGCAGCGATGATTCGCACCAAGGGCGAGGCCGGTACCGGTGACGTCGTCCATGCCGTGAAGCACCTGCGCCAGATCGTGAAAGACATGCGCCAGCTTACCGTGATGAGCGAAGAAGAATTATATGCGGCTGCCAAAGAACATCGAGCGCCCTACGAATTGATCCGCATGGTAGCCAAGAGTGGCAAACTGCCAGTGCCAAATTTTTCCGCTGGCGGCATTGCCACTCCAGCGGATGCTGCGCTTGTTCGTCAACTGGGTGCAGAAGCGGTCTTCGTCGGCTCAGGAATATTTATGAGCGATTCGCATTCCTTTGCTCCGGCGGAGGAAGCGGAGGTGCGTGCCCGCGCTATCGTTCGTGCGACCACGTTCTTCGATGACCCTAAAGTGCTCGCTGAGACCAGCGAAGAATGCACCGGCGCCATGAAAGGACTCGCGGTTGCAGCTCTCGACGCATCTTCCATGATGCAAACCCGCGGCTGGTAGGCCCAGCCGCTCCTTCACTGGTAGCGCAGAAGACTCAATGCACTCCTCCAGCAACGCTCCACCGCTGACCATCGGCGTCCTCGCCTTGCAGGGCGACTATGCTTCTCATGCGCGCGCCCTGGAAGAAATCGGCGTGGGTGCCAAAATGGTTCGCAAAGCTCAGGAACTTGTGGGGATAGACGGGCTGATCATCCCTGGCGGTGAATCGACAACGTTTTTGAAACTGCTGGCTCGCGAAGAGCTTTTCGAGCCGCTGCAAAGTTTTGCGGCATCCCGGCCGACGTTCGGCACCTGCGCTGGCTGCATTTTGCTGGCTAAACAAGTGTCTGGACCGGAACAGGAAAGCCTCGGCGTGCTGGATGCATCTGTGGAGCGCAACGCCTACGGCCGTCAGATTGACAGCGAAATCCTGACTAAAGAGACTTCCCTGCCCGGTGGACCCCTGGAGATGGTGTTTATCCGTGCGCCGCGCATTTTGGAAGTGGGTGCGGAAGTGGAAGTGCTCGCCACGCGCGACGGTTTTCCTATCCTGGTTCGCGGGAGGAGCGTCCTCGCTGCAACATTCCACCCGGAGTTGTCGGAGGACCGGCGCGTTCACCGATATTTTCTTCAGATGGTTCAAGTGCAGCGAAACAGCGGAACCTCCTAAACGTTCCTAGTTCTCCCACCGGCGTCAGAGCACTTTCTGCGCCACTTCAATTCCTCCGCATATCACTGGAAAGCAGCATCTAAACAGGAGTAGACTTCCGCCATACAGGAAATTTGCCGCCATGCCTGCCATTATCACCCGATTTCCAACAGACACAGAACGGAAAAATCCAGGGATAGGAGGGCGTCCACCTGTCCATCCCAGATCAACTGGCGGAGGGGGTGGTGGAGATGAAAACTGGGAGCGTCGCCCGACAGGCCGACGCGGACCACGCGAACTTTTGTCGCGCTACCGGATGGGTTTAGGGTTTGCACTGGGCGGCGACCTGATCTTTTTCCTGTTTTTTGTCCTTGCCTTTTACGTGCCACAACAAGCAGGCCCCATCGACCCCGCAAACCAATACCTTTTGGACTGGAAGCCACTCGTGCTTCCACCAATCTTGTGGATCAATACGGCAATTCTCGTTTTGAGCAGCGTAACCATTGAGATGGCACGGCGCAGCGTCTTTTATGAACTGCACGTCATGGAAGAATGGCTCGGCATGGGCCGCCCGACCACCCGACGAGCTCTTCCATGGCTGACCCTCACGGCGGTTCTTGGAGCCTTATTCATTGCCGGACAATGGATCGCATGGACGCAGCTCACCGCAGAAGGCGTATTTTTTGCCTCCAATCCGAGCAGCCATTTCTTCTATCTGATTACCGGCGGGCATGCCTTGCATCTCGCCCTCGGAGTGGCATTCATCGCTGCGGCGCTGGTCGCACTTGGGTCAGGAAAACGGATGGAAGTTCGCCAAATCATCGTGGATTCTGCGGCATGGTACTGGCATTTCATGGGCGTACTTTGGCTGCTTCTATTCGGGCTGCTAGTACTCGCGCACTGATGTTCGCCGATACGGCGGCCGAAGACTTCCAACAGAGTTCTATCGTGCGTGCGGACGCGGTATTCCGGTTGCATCCGGGCTGTCAATCTACGGGAGCGAAAACATCTTCAATGCTCTTTCCAAACTCTCTCGCGATTGAGAATGCGAGCGGTAAGCTGGGATCGTACTTGCCCGTCTCAATCGCATAAATCGTCTGGCGCGAGACCCCCAGCCTCTGGCCGAATTCTTTTTGGCTTCAAGAAAATCCCCCACCGACGAACTGCACCACTTCCAGGCGATCATTCTCGGTGAGCCTGACCTGGGGCCAGTCTTTCCGCGGAACAATCTCGCCATTTCTCTCAATGGCAATGCGGTCCGCTTTCATCTGCAGCAGCTCGACCAGACTGGAAAGCTGAGGTTCGGAATCAAGCTCAGCAAATTCACGATCCTGCCCATTGATCGCTAGTTTCATCGCAACCTCTACCTTAGCGACAAAGGTACCACGCCGGAAGTCCGGGCTGGATCGCGACGGAAAATTGCGTTCCATAGCCTCTGGGAGAGAGGTTCGACCAACGGCAGAGAACTCAACAGTTGCATATGAAGAGAGACCAGAATCTGCACGGCTTCCGTGATGGGACAAACGCCATTCAGAAGTTCGTCCTCGGGGCCTTCGGATAAGTGAATATCGTTCAAGTAATCCACGGCATGCCCGATTGTTTCAAGAGCCCGTCCCTGTTCGCGGCTGATAATACGGTGCATCTTGCGTTTTGAATGCCGTCCCGTTACCGCAGCACTGCTCATCCTGCGGTCGGCGAATACTTTCCACTCGGGAGGCAAGACTGCACTGTCACTTGGCTTCTGCTCTGCATCCCTGCGTATGCCTGCACGTGTCGCTGGAATCCTCATGGCGTCCCTCTTTCATTACTAGAAACGATTGAAGGGCAAACCAGGAAGCTAAACGGAGGTTACAGAAGTTTGCTTGTGTCAAAACGGAACGCGTTCCCAAAAAGGAACGCGCTGGACAGAGATGTGAACTCTGCCGCGGGCAGACCCCGTCCTCGCCCGTCGCGATCTGACGCAGCGCTCGGCTTTCCCCGAAGGCAAACGCCATTTCCTATGTGCGTTAGCGAACTTGACACTGCCACTGTTCAACCTTAAAGTCGAGCTAGAGGCGCCAATTCATTAGAGTAGCGCGCCTTGACAGCGGCCCCCATGCAAACTCCCAATTACTTCTGGAATTACCTGCCGCTCCTGCTCCAGATTCTGGCGGCCACCGGCCTGGCATGCTTCATCGTCCTGGGCTCATGGCTTATCGGGCGGCATCGTCCGGACCGCATTAAGCTATCTACGTACGAATGCGGCATGGTACCGCAGGGGGATGCGCGGGGACGATTTTCCGTCCGCTTTTACATGGTCGCAATGCTTTTTATTCTGTTCGATGTGGAAGCGGTTTTCATGTTCCCCTGGGCGGTGATTTACCGCAAGCTGCCAGGGATCACCGGTTCCCGTTTCTTCGGTTTTTGGGAAATGCTGGTGTATATCGGCTTTGTTCTGGTCGGCTACTTCTATATCTGGAAAAAAGGCATCCTCGAATGGTCCAAAGACAAGGCGGACCTCTAGGGACATGACATCCGCCACTGAGAATGAGAAGGGTCAACAACGGGATGCGGTGCTGCAGGCACACGAGGAAAATCCCGCCATCGCAGCGCTGCAGGCAAACTTTTCCAAGGCCGTGCTGGACGCGCAGTTCAATCTCAGCGAGCTTACGCTCACAATCGCGCGCGAAGAAATTGTGAATGTCTGCCGGACACTCCAGCCCGCCGGCTTCAGCTTTATGTCGGACCTGACGTGCGTCGACTGGTATCCCAACCAGCCACGTTTCCAGGTAACCTATCACCTCTTGTCAATGTCTCTTAAACAGCGCGTGCGTCTCTGCGTTCTGGTTCCAGAGGGCGATCCCTCCGTGGATAGCATCACATCTGTGTGGCCAGCGGCGAACTTCTACGAACGTGAGATCTTCGACCTGTTTGGCGTGCGATTCGGCGGACATCCCAACCTGCGACGCCTGCTCCTTCCAGAGGAGTTTCAGGGCAACCCCTTGCGTAAGGATTTTCCTGTGGAGGGCTATCGCTGATGACGGAATTGCTGACAGCGCCAGACCTTGTCGCGCCCGACCAGGATCGCACGATGATCCTGAACATGGGTCCGCAGCATCCATCGACCCACGGTGTCCTGCGTCTGGTACTGGAGATTGACGGCGAGGTGGTTGTCCGCGTGGCTCCCGACATTGGCTACCTTCACACCGGAATTGAAAAGACATGCGAAGCGAAGTTTTACCAGCAGGTCGTTCCTCTGACTGACCGCATCGACTATCTGAGCCCGATGCATAACAACCTTTGCTATTGCCTGGCAGTTGAGAAGCTGCTGCAGCTTGAAGTGCCAGAACGCGCACAATGGCTTCGTGTACTGCTCAGCGAATTGACTCGGCTGAATTCGCACCTGGTCTGGTTGGGCACCCACGCCATGGATCTGGGCGCGCTCACTGTCTTTCTGTATTGCTTTCGCGAGCGCGAAGAAATTCTTAGAATCTTTGACGACATCTCCGGGCAGCGCATGATGACCTCCTATTTCCGGGTCGGCGGAGTGTCGTTGGAACCTCCATTAGACTTTCATGATCGTGTTCGCCGTCTGCTCAAGACGCTCCCGGAGAGGATCGACGAGTATGAAAACCTTTTGACCGGCAATCCGATCTTCATCAACCGGGTGAAAGGCGTGGGGCTGCTGAGTGCAGAGGACGCGATTGCGCTCGGCGTCACCGGACCGCCGCTGCGTGCCAGTGGCGTGGACTGGGACCTGCGCCGGGACATGCCGTATTCTGGCTACGAAAAATTTCAGTTCTCTGTCCCGGTCTCCAATGACTGCGATGTTTGGGCTCGTTATGTTCTGCGGGTGCAGGAAATGCGGGAGTCGGTGAAGATCGCCACACAGGCGCTGGATGGACTTCCGGAAGGACGCATTAAAGCGGACGCACCCAAAATCACGCTGCCCGATCGAGAAGCGATGAAGACGCAGATGGAGGCGCTGATCCATCACTTCAAGATCGTGACTGAAGGTTTCGCGGTTCCTGCCGGCCAGGTGTATCAGGCAATTGAATCCTCTCGCGGAGAGATGGGCTATTTCGTCGTGAGCGACGGCACGGCCAAGCCGTATCGCGTGCATATGCGCAATCCAACGTTCTCCACTCTGCAGGCCATAGAAAAAATGTGCGTTGGCCGCCTGCTCGCCGACGTCGTAGCCGCAGTCGGATCAATCGACATTGTGCTCGGAGAGATTGACCGATGAGCGCAACTGTCCCCGCTATTGGGCTGCTCCCTATGGAACACTCCCTCGCATCCAAAGCCCTTGCCGACGAACTGTGGACTTCCCTTTCTTCCCTGCTGCGTTCGCACATCGCGATGCATTCCATCGCCCAGCCAGGCCATGCGCTGCGGGTTC
>DASSZI010000236.1:0-38705 GCA_035713565.1 Acidobacteriaceae bacterium
GGATCCCTCCGCCGAGGAACTCGCGGCGTGGCGCTCCTTGCCGTTCGATGAACAGGAATTTTTGCGTCATGAAGTTGGCTCCGCCGCCTTGACCGGCGAGCCGGATTTCTCCGTGCTGCAGCGCCTTTGGGCGCGCCCGACTTTGGAAATCCACGGAATGCCTGGTGGTTTTACCGGAGCCGGAGCGAAGACTGTCATTCCGGCCAGGGCAATCGCCAAAGTCTCCATGCGCCTGGTGCCCGAGATGGCGCCCCAGAAAACGTTTCAGATGTACAAGCGTCATGTCGAATCCCTATGCCCTGAGGGGATTTCTCTAGAGGTCCGTCTGATTCACTCCGGGGATCCCATTGTCATAGGCGTGGACAATCCCTATGTTCAGGCGGCGACAGAAGCCATGCAGGAGGTTTTCGGCAAGCAGACGGTGTTTGTCCGTTCCGGAGGCTCCATTCCGATTATCGGAGATTTCGAGCGTAGCCTGAAGATACCCTCGGTCATGATGGGATTCGGCCTGCCGGATGACAATCTGCATGCACCGAACGAGAAATTCAATATCGCAAATTTCCATCGCGGCATTGAGTGCTTCATCGGCTTTTTTGAGCGGCTGGGTCGCGGCTGAAGTCAGTCCTCAATGCCGGATAAAAGGTATCGAGCGAGGGTCCTTGGCAGAAAAGTCGCAAGCCTGTCCAGATAGTTGGCCGATGCCGGTTTCCGGTTTTGTTCTGGCCGGAGGGAAAAGTTCGCGCATGGGCCGGAACAAGGCGATGCTGCCCTGGCCCATCTCTCGGACCCGGACCGAAACTTTGCTGGATCACGCAACCAAACGTCTGAGGAGAGTCTGCGATCCGGTAATCCTCTGCGGATTTGTGAACGGCTCGGCGTCGTCCGATCCTGATTCCGCCCGCGCGGCTGTGAAAACCGACGGCGTTGTAGCTCAAATTCCAGATGCGCTGCCCGGAGCTGGCCCGCTTGGCGGAATCGTCCCTGCTCTGGAGCAGTCCAGAACTGACTGGAACTTGTTCGTTGCGATTGATCTGCCATTGCTCCCTGTCGGATTTCTGCGGAATCTTCTGCACCGGATTGCTGACGCGCGAGCCCCATTCTTATGCGTTGTTCCGATGCTCTCCGGAAAACCGCAGCCGCTGTGCAGCATTCTCCATCGTTCGCTGGCCAGCGGACTGCGGTCTGCCTTGGATTCTGGCCAATACAAAGTGATGCTGGCCTTGCAGGCAGCAGCCGAAAACCTTGTTGGCCCGAGTGCGGAACCAGCCGCTCTTGACCTGTGGGAAATTAAGGATCTCCCAGTTGAGGCCGGTTTGCAGCCGCAGGAGTGGCTCCTGAACGTCAACACGCCTGCCGATTGGAACCGCGCCGAAGAACTCGCCTTACGCAGCATGGATCAAGACGAATAGTCGGCATCGGCCAGAGGAGAACTGTTCAGCAGTTCTGGTCGGCTTCCGCTATCTTTGAGAGTGGATGGCAGATCCCGAAATAGTTCCGGTGGAGATCCACGTTCCGCAACAAGGCCACGGCAATGGTAACGGAGCTGCGGCTGCTCCAGGAGACGTGAACATCGTTCAAGCGGACGAGCGCACTCCGTTCATTCAATTTGAGAATGTTTCGAAGGCATTCGGGGACAAGGTCGTGCTCAACGACGTCAGCTTCTTTGTCATGCCTGGAGAAACTCTTTGCATCATCGGCAGGAGCGGCGTGGGAAAGTCCGTCTCATTGCAGCAGATCCTCGGATTCATGCAACCCGATTCCGGGCGCATCCTTGTGGCTGGAGAGAATATTGCTGGATACAGCGAGCGTCAAATGGAGGCAATCCGCCGGAAAGTCACCATGGTGTTCCAGAACGGCGCGCTGTTTGACTCACTGACTGTGTTTGAGAACGTTGCATTTCCGCTGCGGGAGCGTGGCGAACTGCAGGAGGATCAGATAGTCCAGATCGTCAATGGACTGCTGGGGATGATGAGCGTCAGCGACATGGCGGACAAGCTGCCCTCCGATTTGTCCACAGGTGTACGGCGTGCCGTAGCTATTGGACGTGCTTTAGCTGCGCAGCCGGAGGGAATTCTCTACGATGAACCCACCACCATGGTCGATCCGCTAATGGCCCACATGCTGGCGCGACTGTTGCAGAAAGTAAAGGTTGAGCTTCACCTGACAAGCATTGTGGTGACCCATGACATGGCGTTTGCGGAAAAGCTCGCCGACCGGGTTTTGTTTCTGCACGAAGGGAGGGCTCATTTCTTCGGCTCCGTGGAGGAACTCATGCAAACCTCCGATCCCATTCTGCAGGAGTTTCTACGCCTGGACGAGCGCGCATTGCCCGACATGTCCCTTGTCGGCAAATCTGTATACCCTTTGGCTCAGCCCTGAAAGGGCGACCTACCCAAATGGAATCATTGGTCCGAGGGGCAGCTGCCTCGCGCAGGTGGTAAATCTACCTTGCAATTTCCCAACCCAGGCGATAGCATCCGGATAGCTGCCCCAACAGGTAAAAGAGCGACTTGTTCCGGATGCGCTGCATCTAAGACCCAAAAGGCTCCGGATTCGATTTTCTAACTCGGCAGATCGGCGCAAATGTCCTTGTGGATTGCTGGTCAGGTCGATTGCAGAGGATAATTAGGCAGGTTGGTGGATCTCCTGTAGGGAATGCACCAGCCCGCCGGTTCCACGGGGTGAAGTCAGATCACGAAGTACCACGAGTGAGTCTGCCGCCGAGCGTAAAAAATTGCTTTTCTGGCTTTATTCGACCTGCCCAGTAGTTCCGCTTCCGATGTAACAAGAGAGCAGAATGGCGTCCCCAGATTTAAGTCAATGGTTCCCGGCGCGCTCGGTGGCTGTTGCTGAGTTCGGTTCGCACAAAGCGGGTGCATCTTCCGCCGGACGCAGCCACTCGCGGACAATCACCCTGTTGTGGATGATCGTTGATGTTTTGACCGTTGCGGTGGCAACGGCGCTTGCCACCTATCTGCGCAAAGTCAATGCGCTTTCATATTTCGATCATCGCGCCCCCCTGCATTCGAATCCCGCGGATCTCCTACTCTATCTGGCGGGCTTTTCAGTCACACTGATCCTTGTTGGACGCAGCCACGGCTTGTATGGGCCTCTCCAGGCTTTTAGCGGGTTACGTGAGCAGCGTAGAACGGTCCAGAGCTGCTTTACGGCCAGTTTGCTGCTTGCCGGCGCCCTCTATTTCACTCGTGCGGATTCCATTTCCCGAGCTGTGGTCATTGCCACTTTGCTCCTGACCACGTTCCTGTTGTGTCTGCGCCGTGGCTTGTGGCGTTATTTGCTTTATAAGAGATACGAAAAGGGGTTGGATACCCGCAACGTGCTCGTTGTCGGAACCGGCTCGTCGGGACTGGCGATCCGGAGCCACCTGCAGCGCATTCGCCATCTCGGCTTTACATTCAAAGGATTTGTACGCACCGGGCGCGACCGCATGGAGCCCGGCCAGTTTGAGCAAAGCCCGTTTGAGGGCGACACCTATGAAGGCGGAACTATGGAAGCGGCGATGTTGGAGCAGACCCGCCCTCCGGAAATTTTGGGTGATCTGCCAGATCTTGGCGATCTGATCAGGCGCCACTTTATCGATGAAATCTTTGTTACTGGGCCATGCGAACGCGGGGTCGTCAAACGGTTGATCGCCCAGGCCAGCGTGTGGGGTATTGATGTTCGCGTTGTTCCAGATCTTTACGATGGCCTCGCGTGGAGCGCGCCGATCGAGTACGTCGGTCAATTTCCAACGATGCCTCTGCATCGGCATCATATTCCTGTCGTCGGCATGTTGCTTAAGCGGGCGCTCGATCTCCTGATCTCCTCCTGTGCCGTCGTTCTGCTCGCTCCTCTCGTCCTCCTCCTGGCCATCGCCATCCGGCTGGACTCGAAAGGGCCAGTCTTTTACTGTGCAGAACGCATCGGCAGAAAAGGCAGGACGTTCCGCTGCTGGAAATTTCGCACCATGGTCGCCGACGCCGAGAGACTTCGGGAACAGTTCAGCCACAAGAATGAGCGCGATGGCGTCCTGTTCAAAATGACAGAAGACCCGAGGGTGACGCGGCTTGGCCGCCTTCTTCGCAAGTACTCCCTGGACGAGTTGCCACAATTTTTCAACGTGCTCGCCGGTCACATGAGCATCGTGGGCCCACGGCCTCCGCTGGCAGGTGAGGTCCGACAGTACGAGTTGCCGCATCTACGCCGCCTGGAAGTTCTTCCCGGCATCACCGGACTATGGCAGGTCCAGTCCAGACAAGATCCTTCCTTTGACCAGTACATCTCTCTCGATACTGCCTATATTGACAACTGGAGCCTCTGGCTAGACATAAAAATCATGACACGCACAGTGGGAGTTGTAATCAGCGGGACTGGCGCTTAGCAGCCGCCGGCTTGCCGCGTGCGACCCGCGTCCTCTGAGTTGTCACTGCCGAGTTCTGCTGGTTACACTGGAGCGGTGAAGCTCGCGCTGGCGCAGATTAACCCTACAGTCGGGGACTTTCCAGGAAATATCCGAAAGATCGTCGATACAACGCGCGCCGCCGATGACTGTGGCGCAGACCTCGTTATCTTCCCGGAATTGGCCATTTGCGGCTACTTTCCCGCCGATCTGCTTGAAAAGCGTTCTTTTCTGGAGCGCACCCAGGACGCGCTTCACCGTGTGGCGGAGCAGGCTACCGAAGGCCGGAAAATAAGCGTGCTGTGCGGCTGCGTCACGGCTGCGGCGGAAGCAACCGGCAAACGTGTCATGAACTCCGCCGCCTTGCTGCGCCGCGGACGGATTGACTTCGTTCAGTCGAAGATGCTGCTCCCTTATTACGATGTGTTCGACGAGCAGCGGTATTTTGCGCCTGCGTCCTCGCAGAGCGTTTTTGGGCTGGCTGGCGAACGGCTGGGCATCACTATTTGCGAAGACGCATGGAACGACAAGGATTTCTGGCCACAGCGTCTCTACCCCATGGACCCGGTGGAAAGCCTGATGCAGCAGGGCGCTACTCTCATCCTCAATATCTCCGCATCTCCTTTTTCGCGCGGCAAGCGCGAAACGCGACAGAAAATGCTGACAGCCCTTGCGCGGCGCCACAAGGTGACGGTCGTGATGGTCAACCAGATCGGCGGCAATGACAGTCTGATTTTTGACGGTAGCAGCTTGGCAATCGATGCCCAGGGAAACTGCATCGGGCGGGCCAAATCGTTTCACGAAGATCTCGTCATCGTGGACACTTCTGCTTCCAAAGCGCGGCCAGTGGAACAATCCTCGGTTGCAGAGGAGGGGGAAGACGCGGCGATTTACCAGGCGCTGGTTCTCGGCACTCGCGATTACGTACGTAAATGCGGATTTTCCAAAGTGATCGTGGGCCTGAGCGGTGGGATTGACTCTGCTCTTGTCGCCTGCCTAGCCGTCGAAGCGCTTGGATCTGAGAACGTACTCGGAGTAGGGATGCCTAGCGAGTATTCTTCTCCGGGATCCGTTGAGGACGCTCGTCAGCTGGCCTGCAATCTTGGAATCGAATGGAGGCTCATTCCGATCCGAAGCATGTTCAGGGCCCATCTGGAGGCGCTGCGGCCTCTGCTGAATCCCTCGGCGGAAGACGTTACAGAGGAAAATCTGCAGTCGCGCATCCGTGGCGCTTTGCTGATGGCACTTTCCAACAATCGTTCGGCATTGGTACTTACTACCGGCAACAAATCCGAGATGTCCACCGGGTACTGTACCCTGTATGGAGACATGGTGGGAGCATTAGCGGTTATTGGGGACGTATACAAGACTTTGGTGTATGGTTTGGCTGCCTACGTCAATCGAGAGCAAGAGGTAATTCCCAAAAGCACTCTGACAAAGCCCCCCTCGGCTGAGTTGCGTCCAGGGCAGCAGGACACGGATTGCCTGCCACCCTACGATGTCCTGGATCCGATCCTGGAAGCCTACGTTGAACACTATGCCACGGCCGAGATGATCGTGGAAGCGAGCTCCAGCAACGCTTCAGGGACTCTGGATATGGAGCTGGTGCGAAGCGTCGTCCGGATGGTGGAGAAGAGCGAGTATAAGCGTCAGCAGGCTGCCCCGGTGTTGAAGGTGACGCAAAAGTCTTTCGGCTCTGGCCGCCGGTTTCCCATCGCAGTGCAGGTAAGGATTTAATTCTCAAGGACAAATACATGAAAAAAAGGAACAAGTTACTCATCGTGCTGGTCTCGGGCGTCTTCTGCAGCGCAGGATTCGGCCAAGCCGTCCCGGGCCAACCGCAAGGTGCCCCTCCTCCTGCGCAGTCCACCCAACCGCCCGCTCCTGCAGGAGCTCCACCGTTGCAGATGAACAACATCGGGCCGCCTCCCAAGCTTCAGTTTCCCCCTACCAGTCCGAAGGACTTTACCGCAGCCTCTCCCACGCCTCAGGAGGTCGACTCATTCCTGAAGCAGCTTTGGGGCTACGATCCCAATCGAGTGTGGCAGGTGGCAAGGATAGAAAAGACGCTCGCTCCAAATGTAAGCCGCGTTACGATTTTGGTAGGAGAGCAGGGCGTCTCTCACAGTCCGGCAACTACGACGTTTTTTGTCACTCCCGACGGCAAGCATGCTATTGCCGGTCCTGACGTGATTGTCTTTGGCGCGGATCCTTTCGCTGCGGTGCGGACGCAATTGCAGCAGCAGGCGAATGGCCCCTATCGCGGAGCCGCTTCCAGAGATCTGATGATGGTTGAATTTGCCGATCTGCAGTGCCCCCACTGCAAAGAGGCAGCCAAGTCTCTGGATCAGTTGGCTCAGGACTTTCCAAACGCCCGGATTGTCTTCGAAAACTATCCGCTTACCAAGGTTCACCCGGCAGCGGAGAAGGCTGCGGAATACGGGGTGTGCGTGGCCCAGCAGAAGGGAAACGCGGCATTCTTCAAATACGTGCAGGCTGTCTATGACAATCAGGCCGGTCTGGCGAGTACCGCTGATCAGGTTCTGAAGGATGCCGTAAGCAAGGCCGGTGCAAATCCGGCGTCTGTAGACACTTGTTCCAGCACACCAGCGGCAAAAGCCGCTGTGGATGCATCGGTGAAGCTTGGCAACGAAATCGGCGTCAATCAGACTCCGATCCTGTTTGTGAACGGGCGTGCCATTCCTGTTGCCGGATTACCCTACAACACCCTGAAGCAGATCGTGTCGTTTTCCGCCCAACAGTCTGGAAGCGGAACGGGAAGCGCGGCGAAAGCCAACTCAGGGTCAGCCGCCAGCCACTAACCCTCCCTGCCGGAAATGCAATCGCGCAGCCCATTTGCAACAGGGCTGCGCATTCTTTTTGGGTCGCGCAATCTCCGCCAGCGAAGTCAAGGGAAGGCGCATTGCTGGCTCGCGGTCATGTGCCGGTTTCACGCGGAACCTGCTACACTCCTCTGTTTTGCTGCTGACAACTTGTCGCCCGCCAGCAATAAGAAAGGAGCCTTGGTAGCAAATGATGGAAATTGGCCGAGTTGGAGTGATTGGCGCCGGGACCATGGGGAATGGCATTGCCCATGTGTTTGCGCGCAGCGGGTTTGAAGTGCTGCTGTGCGACGTGGAGCAGCAGTTCCTGGAGCGTGGACTCAAGACGCTGCAACAAAACCTGGAGCGCGAAGCTGCGAAAGGTAAGCTGAGCCAGGAAGAGATGCAGAATGCGGTGCGACGGGTCACCGGTGTTCTGAACCGCGAAGAGCTGGCGCAGTGCGATTTCGTCGTCGAAGCCGCTACCGAAAAATTTGAGATCAAGAGGGCAATCTTCACCGATCTCGACCGGATCATGCGCAAGGACGTCATTTTGGCCTCGAACACCTCCTCCATTTCCGTGACCCGGCTTGCGCATGTAACTGGTCGGCCCGAGCGGGTCATTGGCATGCATTTCTTCAATCCTGTGCCAATCATGAAGCTTGTCGAGGTAATCCGCGGCATGGCTACAAGCCAGGAAACGTTCGATCAGGTTAAGGAACTCGCGCTGCGTCTTGGAAAATCTCCAGTTGAAGTGAACGATGCTGCGGGTTTTGTGTCCAACCGCGTGCTGATGCCGCTGCTGAATGAGGCGATGTACGCCGTGATGGAAGGTGTCGCAACCGCAGAAGCTGTGGACGAGGTGTTCAAGCTTGGGATGGCTCACCCTATGGGCCCCCTGACCCTGGCAGATTTTATCGGGCTAGACATTTGTCTGGACATCATGCGCGTACTGCAGGAGAGTTTTGGCGATCCTAAGTACCGGCCATGCCCATTGCTGGTGCGGATGGTGGACGCGGGATGGCTGGGGCGCAAATCCGGACGTGGTTTCTACCAGTACAGGTAGCTCTTCAGCAGTCACGCTACGAGCGCGTTGCGGCTTCCTTGCGGTGACAACGGACCTCGCAAGATTCCTGGAGGATCTGTCCGCATGTTCCACAAGGAAACGCGATAACCTTGGCGTATGGTTCGCGTGACAATCCTGGCTTCCGGATCGAAGGGCAATTGTACTGTTGTTGCGACGAGCAAAACCCGCATTATGCTGGATGCCGGCCTAAGCTGCCGGGAAATCGTCAAGCGCATGCGCTTTGCGCAAGAAGACCCCGAGAAGCTGGACGCCATCCTGATTACCCACGAGCATCAGGACCACATCCAGGGACTTTCTGTTATGGCGCGTCGCTGGAATGTGCCCGTTTTTGCCACGGAAGCGACCCATGCGGCGTGGAAACGCTGGATGACTCCGCGGCGCACGATGAGCTTTGCGGCATGGCTGGAAGCACGCCGCCAGCAGCAGTTTAGCCAGCTTTCTGACGCGCCGCATCCGCCTGAGCAAGACTCGCACCCCGCCG
The DNA here is from genome assembly GCA_035713565.1 of Acidobacteriaceae bacterium. Taxonomy (GTDB): domain Bacteria; phylum Acidobacteriota; class Terriglobia; order Terriglobales; family Acidobacteriaceae; genus JAKAAZ01. Next base: position 8,790 of record DASSZI010000236.1, read on the forward strand.
CTGATTCTCAGGGCCTGCCCGAGCTGACAGAAGCCTCTGTGGAACTGGCAAGTGTGGCCGCCGAATGTGAAGAGGAAGAGACTCGTGTACCCGTCGCCGTGGCCAGTGAAGGTGCAGAGGCAGATAAAGATACCCCCCTTCCGCAAGGCGACGATCCGGCCTATTTGCCTGCCGTGGAGTATTTCCGGGCAGGAATTCCCTTTGAGGTTGGAGACATCCGTGTCACGCCGTTTACTATTCCGCACGACGCGGTCGATCCGGTTGGATTTGTGCTCGAAGCTGAAGGTATGCGCATTGCGGTGGCTACCGACCTGGGCTATATGCCGCCAAATGTCCGCATGCGGCTGCTGGGTGCCGATCTGCTGGTGATCGAGGCGAACCACGATGTAGAGATGTTGCGGGACGGGCCGTATCCCTGGGCCGTGAAGCAGCGCGTATTGTCGCGCGTCGGGCATCTCTCCAACGACGCCGTGGGTGAATATCTGGCGAATGGATATGACGGTGGTGCGCGCTTCGTGGTTCTGGCCCACATCTCAGAGAGCAACAATCTTCCGGAATTGGCCCGTCTTGCAGCGGAACGGGCCTTGGGCGAGAAGATGGGCCTGCTCGCAAACAAGGTACTTGTTGCATCACAAACTGTGCCTTTGGAATCTATATACCTATAGGAGTCGGGAAACCTGCGGACAGCAAAAAAGCAAGCAATCGGGCTCCCGTTCAGGTTACAATTCAGTCAATGGTGTAATTTGGACGTGGTAAGCCTTTGAGGAATCAGGAGCATATGCCGAGAGCTGGTTGTATCGATCCCACCGTTGGGGACATCCTTGCCGGATGGCGGTATGACATTTCCGGATTGCATTCCGAAATGCGCACCGACTATGAGGAACATTTTCGTCAATGTCACCAGTGTAGCGTTCGGCAGCGAGTCCATCGAGCGGTGGATGTGTTGCTGATCGGAATGTCTACATTGGCGATTGCAGCGTTCATTTCCGCCCTGCTGGTTCTGCACCGCATTGAGCCGCTGCGGGATTGGGTGATCTTGAATCTCCAATTACACCAGATGTCCCTCGTCATCAGCGTACAGCGCGTGGCCGTCGTCGGATTGTTGATTTCGCTGCTGGCGTGGATTATTGTTGCGATCATTACACCGGCACCGACGTACCTGAGCCAGCAGGCTCGTGCCCTGCAGGAACGTATTCCCATGGAGTTGCGTGACCGACTCCCTAAGCACTCGGCTTAGACTCGCGCCCCTGACGATGGGCGGAAGTTGTCGATAACGGTTTCAAGGTAAGCACCCTGCGGTCTCCAGAATCCGCAGGGTCTTTCCTTTTTGGCCGATGCCAAGCCGTCGCTTTATGCAGGACGGTCTGCAAGAATCAGCGGCGAGGGACCGGGTGAGTCCATCTGCCGAATGTTCGTAAAACCCGCTTCTTTCAGCCAATCCTGGATCTCGGTGAACGAGTACGTTCCGCCCTCCGTGGTGTTCACGAGCATGTTCACCGCAAAAATCAAGCCATTTGCAGGCCCGGTTCGCATGTCGTTGACTAAGAACTCTGCGATGGCAATCGTGCCACCCGGCGCCAGGGCTTGGAAGGTTTTTTTCAGCAGCAATTGGCTCCGCTTGACGCCCTCGGAATGCAAGATGTGGCCGAGAACTGCAACCTGATGGTCCGTTCCAAAGTCCGCCTTCAGCAGGTCTCCGGGGACAAAGGTGAATCGGTCGGCGACTCCGAACTTCTCTGCAACCCGGCGTGTGACCGGCAGCACTCCTTCCCAGTCCACAGCGCGGACGCGAACCTGTGGCCAGCGCTGCGCCAGTGCGATGCCCCAAACTCCAGAACCGGCGGCCAGATCCAGTACGCTGACTTCCTGACTGCCTCCGGAAATGCCCAGCCCTTCGGCTAGTCCGCGTGCCGCCGAGTAGCTCATCGGAAAGATATCTTCCACGAGTTCCTGAAAAAACGCGGTTCCCTCCTTCTCATCATTCACCGACTCGGCAGGTTTTCCGGACCGGACAACTTCGGTCAGGTGCAGCCAGTTCGGAAGCAGTTGACGGCTCATGTGGCGAAACAACCCACCCTGAAAACTTGGTTTCGTGCTCACCAAAAACGCTGCGCTCTCAGGGGTGAGCGCGTAGTTGTTGCCGCTGGACTTTGCCAGCAGACCGAGTCCCGCCAGCAGGTCGAGCACTGCAACCAGGCCGCGCCTGGAACTCTCCGTTGCCGTCGCGAGTTCGTCGACTGTCTTGGACCCTTTCTCCAGCGCATCAAAGACGCCCAGGCGGACGGCCGCCTCGACAGCCAGCGGGGGCGCATATCCCCATGCCATTTGCATGAGACGTTCAGGCGTGATTTGCGCGGTAGGTGCGTCGGAAGTAGCCATCGTCATATTTCCTTCGAGACACTGAAATTGAGAGCGGCTCAGTTTAGCACCCTATGGATAGAAGAAGACATTGTGGATATCTGGTGCAGATTGGGAGAGGGCGAGCCTTGCTGCAGGGTATCTACTCTCGCCGGGTTCCTTGCGGTTAAGGGGGCGGATGTGTGTTGTTCTGGAAACTGCGGGGGCAGTGGGAAGTGGTGCGTGCGTAGACGGGATTTGTAGTCGACCAAGTAGGCCCTGTATGGCCCGCGCCACTCAATAGAAGTAACGACGAGTAACGGACTGCCAGACAACAATGCCGGATTTATCCCGCTGTTTTCTTACGCTTCATGGCGGCGCATTTGGAGAGGACGGCCTTATGCAATTGGGTGCGGATCGACTCCGGAAGTTCGAACAGCTCTTCGTTGCGATAGATTTCAATCGTCTGCCGGGTGGTGTTCACGGTGACATGGCAGTGGCTGCAGCCGGCCATGTGCTGCTCGAGGTCGGCGCGAAGCGCAGCGGCCGTCTTGGCGTCGAAGTAGTCCGTTAAGTTGGCCAGAAACTCTGTGCAGTTCACAGTGCTTGTTCTCCTGTAGGTACCCGGAAGTAGCGGCTTAGCCGCTCCCGGAGTTGCAGACGCGCGCGCAGCAAGCGGCTCTTGACCGCAGGCACGCTGAGTCCAAGCGCCTGTGCCGTCTCCTCGGTGGAGAGGCCGTCCACGTCGCGCAGCGCGAAGACGGTGCGGAAACCGGGAGGTAGTCCCTGGATCGTGCGGCGCAGGATATCAGCCAGTTCAGCCTGATTGTAGTTCTGCTCCGGGTTGGGCATCCAATCGGCGAAATCGCGAGGGATCGATCCCTCCTCAGTCTGGATATCCTCGTCCATCGAAACGGTTTTCTGCGATTTCCGCTTGCGCAGCCGCATCAGAGATTCGTTGACTGCGATGCGCACAAGCCAGGTGTAGAACTTGGAATTTCCCTGAAACTGATCGATTTTCTGGAACGTCTTCAGGAATGTGTCCTGCACGATGTCTTCAGCGTCTTCGCGATTTTGCGTAATGTGCAGGGCAATGCGAAAGATCTGCCGGTCGTATTGGCGCATGAGCTGCTCAAAGGCGGTCAAATCTCCCGCCTTCACCTGTTCGACCAGCGCAAGGTCAGGATGCGTCGCGTTTTCGTCCGGCGTCAATGTTGTTCCCATAGTTCGAGGAGGCCCTTCCGTTATCCTGCTCGCCATGGGGCCCAAAGATGCGTCAAGAGTAGCTTCGGGCGACAAGGTCATTGCAGTTATATAGATGGTAGACCGCCGCATTGGTTGCGGACAAATTCGCAATACGACCGTCTATAAAGACGAACACAAAAAGCTACTTTGCATTTATCGAACATGCCGCTAGATTCATAGTCATATGTCACGCTCCTTTTCTGCTCTGCTTGGTCGCCGTTTTAGGCCGTGGTGTCTGCGCTTTCTGCTTTCAGGCCTGATTCTCTTTACTGCGGCAGGGCCGAATTCCAGGGCGCTGGCGCAGCAAAGCGGGCTGCCTGCCACTGAGAAGCACTCCACCAATCACCGGACGCCTGCAAAGCACATTCCAGCCGCGGCTCACCGCAGTCATTCTGCGCATGTAGCGGCAAGGAGGCGTCGCAGATCCGGGCGAACGAACTCACGGAGCCGACGCAGGGGGGTTTCTCCGCGGCGTCGCCACATCAGCGCCCGGACGCTGGCGAGGGTGCACCAACTGCATCACGCGTTCGTGGCATCGTCGCAACTTCGCCCGATGGCTCAGCAGCTCATTCTGGAGCGCACCCCACAGGCTTACGCCGGGGTGCTCCGGTACGCGCATACTCATACCGGAGAAGCAGCGTCGGCTGCCTACATGGCTCTGGGGCAGGCGTACTCCGTGGACGGCAAATTCCCTGAAGCTGCCGCTGCTTTCCAGAATGCAAGTCACGCCGGAGTGGCCCTGGCGGACTATGCGGACTATCTCGGTGCCAAGGCAGCGTTCAGCGAGCAGCAGTACGCACTGGCACAAAAGCATCTGCAAGGTTTTGCCGAGCGCCATCCGGACAGCATCCTGATTGATCCAGCAATCCTGCTCACGGCGAACATCAATCTTGCCGAAAATGATCCCCAGAGTGCTTTGCAGGAGCTGACGAAGCTGCGCGACAGCAGAATGGTCCCGGCGAGCAAATATCTGTTCACCCTTGCCCGGGCCAACCAGATGGCCGGCAACCGCAGCCTGGCGCAGCAGATTTATGGGCGGATTTACACCGAGTATCCCGTCAGCGGTGAGGCAGCACAGGTGGAAAATCAGCTTCGCCAGATGGGCGAAACGTCGCCTTTTACCGTATCGCAACGGTCGCGCCACGCTGGTGGATTGTATGTTGCCGGCCGGTACGGCCAGGCGGCGGCTGAGTATAAGGCGCTATCTGAAGACCCGTCCATCTCCGGAACGCCACAGGCAAATGAAATGTTTGCTCGTGCCGCTGTTGCAAGTTATAAGAAGGCGCACCATGTCGACATGTCTATGCTGAACCGTCTGCCCGACTCCAATGGCGAGACTGGAGCGACCCGACTGTATCTTTCTCTGGAAATGGCCCGCGACGCCAAGGACGGGCAGCAGGTGAAGGCCCTCATCGCTCAGTTGGAGCAGCGCTTTCCAACCAGCCGGTGGACTGCGGAAGCGTTATTTTCCGCTGGCAACATGGCTCTGGTAGCAAACGATGTGCCGTCTGCGATCCAGTATTACGGTGACCTGGCGCAGCGCTTCCCAGACAGTGCCATGGCTTCCGCCAGCCATTGGCACGCGGCGTGGCTGAATTACCGGCTGGGCGACAAAAAGACCGCTGCGCAAATGTTCGACGACCAGATTGCGCGTTATCCGAACGACATGCATGCGGCTGCGGCCGTGTACTGGCGCGGAGTGATTTATCAGGAGGTGGAAAAGAATCCTGCCGCGGCTGAGGCGTGTTTTAGAAAGATCGTAAGCGCCTTTCATCACTATTACTATGCAGATTTGGCGCGGGAACGTCTGGCAAATTTAACCCCGGCCCCGGCAGATGCGACCAAAGCAGCTGTCCCGCAGCTTGCTCATCTTGCCAACCCGGAGGTGCCGGATCTGACCGACCAAGTTCCGCAGGATGAGATTCATGTAGAGCGTGCGCAGCTGCTGGCAAACGCCGGGCTGAACCAGTACATCGTTCCGGAAATTGCGGCTAGTCCCGACAGCAGCAGTTGGAGAGCGTACGCGGAGGCGCAACTCTACAGTTCCTATGGGGAGAACTGGCGGGCGATGCGGGTTCTCAAGCAGAAGGTGCGTTCCTACTTCGCCGTTCCAATCGCCTCCATGCCGCAAACTTATTGGAACCTGCTCTTCCCGCAACCCTACTGGCCGCTTCTGCAGGCCGACTCGCAACGGCAGGGACTGGACCCATACCTCGTTGCCTCGTTGATCCGCCAGGAGTCGGAGTTCAACCCCACGGTGATTTCCTACGCAAACGCCTGGGGTTTGATGCAGTTGCTGCCGCGCGTGGGCAAAGATATGGCGAGGCAGGAACATGTACGCCCATTTCGGATTACATACCTGTTGAATCCAGACGTAAATCTGCGACTCGGGACAGTTTACTTCCGCCAGTTGATGGATGAATTCCATGGGCAGCCGGAGTACGCCCTTGCTGCGTACAATGCCGGGGATGACCGGGTGAAAACATGGCTTGCGAATGGGCCCTACGCCAATCTTCCGGAATTCGTGGAATCTATTCCATTTACTCAGACACGGGAATATGTGCAGGCGATCCTGCGCAACCGGGAAATCTATCGCAGGGTGTATGGGCCCAGGAAAGCTGGCGAGACTGGAGTTTCTTCAATCGCCAGGAGATGAGTTCGTCGTCCGGGCAATCACGCGATGTACCGCGCCAATGACCTCTGCCGGAGTAATGGAAGTCAGACATTTCTTCTTTTGGTCGATGCACGTCTCCAGATCACATCCCCAGCAATCCGTCTGGTGATATATGACTTCATGCTGGTCGCCCCATGGAAACCAGACCCGCGGCCGGTTACGCGCAGCAAATACGGCAACGCATGGTGTCCCCACCGCCGATGCCAGATGCATGGGCCCGCTATCATGACCCACAAACAATCGCGTCCGCCCCAGGACTGCTGCGGATTCCCGCGGTGTGAGTTTGCCGCAGAGGTTCAACCATCTCCCTGTCCATCTCACCGCCGCGGACTCACTGACGGCGCTTTCCTCACTTGCTCCGATCAGAACCAGCGAATATTCCGGCAGTTGCACAGCGAGCTCATCGAGCACGCGACGCCAGTTCGCCAGTCCCCAGTCTTTGGCCTGTACTTTGGTGCCGACGCTGCAGGCGAGCAACGTCCGCCCCTTGACAAACTTCAGGACTTCAAGCGCGCGCCGGTGTTCATCCAGCGTCAGCCGCAAATCCCAATAGGCCCGATTCTGCAGGTCTATCTTGCCGAGTTCCTTCAGCAGCCGCGCCAGACGGGAGGCTTCGGGTTCATACCACCCTGTGACCGGATCCAGCCGGTTGGTGCGCGAGTCACGGGACAGGGGGGAGCCGATGATTTTAGTTACACCGCAGAGGCGGAAAAATGCGTTGTCGCGCATGACCTCGCTGGCCAGGCGGCGCGGAGTCAGATACACGAGCACCTGCGGACGATACGCGCGAATCTGGCGCTGAAGTGCAATCAGTTCTGGTAAATTGCGCGTCGCGATCGGATAACGCATAAATCCATGCACCAGGCCCGAGCCGTCCAGGACGGCAAAAGCCGCTGGCGCTTTGCTGTGCACCGGAATATTCGTCAGCAGGCAGCGTTCGGCATCCGGATAGGCACGAGCGATCTGGTGAAAACAGGGAAGCGCGACTGCCGTATCGCCAAGACTGCCCAGCCGATAAATTAACACGCGCTCGATTGGATTATTCATGGGGTATGTGGATTCAGATGCTGATGGCTGCTGGTGCGAGGGGTCGGTGCCGCATGTGCGGTCGTATAATTCAAGTATGTCGATTGTCCGCGATATCGCAGCCGTTGCCAAGGGAATGAGCGTCACTCTCGGCGAGATTTTCCAGCCGACCGAGGTCGAGAATTACCCCGACGGTCCTGGACCTACGCGAGGCGCGAAGTTAGAGGAACGTTACCGGGGACGGCACGTGCTGCAGCGCGATGAGAACGGCCTGGAAAAGTGCGTTGCGTGTTTCCTGTGCGCGGCGGCGTGTCCTTCCAACTGCATCCATATTGAGGCTGCGGAGAACACCGCAGAGCGGCGCATCTCGAGTGCCGAACGTTACGCGAAAGTCTACAACATCGATTACAACCGCTGCATTTTCTGTGGCTACTGCGTGGAGGCCTGCCCCACTGACGCGATTACCCATGGACATGGTTTCGAGATGGCTTCGCTGAACGCCACCACCATGGTGATGCGTAAGGAAGATATGCTGGCCCCCATGCCGGGCCCCCGGCCCTGACAGAATCTTCTCCTCGCTGACTATTGAAAACCAGAACCTGCGCAATGGCTTGCTGTGCACTGTTCCGTTCCTGTACGTCGGGCCTTCAGTACACATGCGCTGATCGCAACGGGTAAAAACGTGAAAACTTTTCAAGATGTTTTGGCAGAGCGCGTCGTTGTCTATGACGGGGCGATGGGCACGAGTATACAAAAGCACGACCTGACCCTGGACGATTATTGGGGTAAGGAGGGCTGCAATGAGCTGCTGGTACTCAGCCGTCCGGATGTGATTCGCGGCATTCATGCCAGCTTTATGGACGTGGGTTGCGATGTCATCGAGACCGATACGTTTGGTTCATCGCCCATTGTCCTCGCCGAATATCAGCTCGAAGAGAAAACGCGCGAGCTGAACATTGTGGCCGCCAGGCTTGCAAAGGAAGTAGCCGCGCAGTATTCAACGCCCGGCAAGCCTCGCTTTGTAGCAGGATCGATCGGGCCCACGACCAAGCTGCCATCCCTGGGGCACATCACTTACGACGCGATGGCAGAGGCGTATCGAGAGCAGATTGAGGCGCTGATTGAAGGCGGTGTAGACATCCTGCTGATCGAAACCAGCCAGGATCTGTTGCAGGCCAAAATCGCGCTGGCCGCCTGTGAAGACGCGATGCGGGCGACCGGCAAGCGGCTGCCCGTGCAAATGCAGGTCACGCTGGAAGCGACGGGAACTATGTTGCTGGGCAGCGAGATCGGCGCGGCGCTGGCGGTTCTGGAATGTTTTCAGCCGGACATCATCGGCCTGAACTGCGCCACCGGGCCACGCGAGATGAACGACGCTGTCCGGTTCCTTTGCCAGAATGCCACCCGGCCCGTGAGCGTACTGCCAAATGCTGGATTGCCGCAAAACATTGGCGGTCACGCGGTCTATGCTCTATCGCCGGAAGAGTTGGCGCGCTATCACAAGCAGTTTGTTGAGGAATATGGTGTCCGCATTGTCGGCGGCTGCTGTGGGACTACGCCAGAGCATTTGCGGGCTGTTGTCCAGGCGGTCGAGCACGCGGTCCCAGCGCGGACCCACGCCGTTCCGCTTAGCGTGGCTGCCAGCGCGTTCTCGGCTATTCCCCTTGAAGTCGATGGACAGCCAGTGATCGTTGCCGAGGAAATGAACACCACGACACGTGCCGCACAGTTCCGCGACATGGTTCGTTCCGGAGATTACGACGGGATTCTCGCACTTTCCAAACGCCTCGCCTCCGAAGGGTCGCAGATGCTGGACCTCTGCTGCGCGATCGTGGGCGAAGACGAGAAAGCTTACATGAACGGCGTCCTGGATAAGATCGCAACTCGTGTGCCTGCGCCTGTGCTCGTCGACTCGACGGAAGCGGAAGTGATCGAAGAAGCCCTTAAGCGGATTCCCGGAAAACCGCTGATCAATTCCATCAATCTGGAAGATGGCGAGAAGCGAACCTCCAAAGTGTTGCCGATGGCGCGCCGCTACGGCGCGGCGGTTATCGCGCTGACCATTGATGAAGATGGCATGGCTCTTACTGCGCAGAAGAAGCTCGCAATTGCTCAGCGCATTTATAAGCTGGCCACGACGAAGTACGGACTGCGCGGCCAGGACCTTATTTTCGACCCCTTGACCCTGCCAATTTCGACGGGTCAGGAGGACTATCGCACCGCAGGGATAGAAACGCTTGCGGCCGTCAAGCTGATCAAACAGGAATTGCCGGAATGCAAAACGATTCTCGGCGTCAGCAATATATCGTTCGGCCTGTCAGCTTATTCGCGGCGTGTGCTGAATAGCGTGTTTTTGAAAGAGGCGGTAGACCGTGGCCTGGACATGGCTATCGTAAATTACTCGAAGATTTATCCGCTTTACAAAATCCCTGAAAAGGAAGTGGAATTGGCGCGAAAGCTCATCTTTCATGACACAACGGAAGGCGATCCGCTGCAAATTTACATGGCCCACTTCGCCAGGTTGCAGAAGGATCCAAATGCCGCGCCTGAAGAAGCAGTCGCCGAGGCTTCAACTACCGAAGATAAGCTGAAGCAGTTGATCATTCGTGGTGAAAAGAGCGTGGGCGGGGGAATGAAAAAGCAGTCGCTGGATGACCTGCTGGAGTCCGCGCTTGCAACCTATACACCGCTCAATCTGATCAACACGGTCCTGCTGGACGGCATGAAAACCGTCGGAGAACTATTTGGTGCTCGCAAAATGCAGCTTCCGTCCGTGCTGGATTCCGCGGCTGTAATGAAAGCAGCCGTGGCGTACCTGGAGCCAAAGATGGAACGTGTGGAGGGCTCGCAGCGTGGCACGATAGTTCTGGCGACCGTAAAGGGAGATGTTCACGATATAGGTAAAAACCTGGTCGATATCATTCTGTCGAACAACGGCTATAAGGTGATCAATCTAGGCATCAAGCAGCCTTCGGATGTAATCATCCAAGCCGCGCAGCAGCATAAGGCGGATGCTATCGGTCTGAGCGGTCTGCTGGTCAAGAGCACGTTGGAGATGAAGTATGTGGTCCAGGATCTGCAGCACATGGCAAGTCAGGTTCCCGTGATCTGCGGGGGGGCTGCCTTGACCCGGAAATACGTCGAAAACGATCTGCGCAAGGAGTATGCCGGGCCTGTGTACTACGCGGAAGATGCCTTCGCCGGCCTGCACGTCATGAGCGATTTGACAGACCAGGAGGACGCCGTGCGTGATGGACGCCTGGAGGAAGGCCGGACTGTAAGGGAGTTCGAGCGAAAAAATCTGTTGCCGGAGGAGCGGGATGCTCCTTTGCCGCCGCTCTCGACCAAGCGTTCTTATGTAATTCAGGATGCGCCGGACATTCCTCGGCCGCCCTTCTACGGAGTGCGGGTCAGAAAGGATTTCTCTCTCGACACGTTGTTCGGCTACATCAACGAAACTGCCTTATTCAAAAATCAGTGGCAACTCAAGACCGCCTCTGCGACGGACTACGTCCGGCTGGTTGAAGAAAAGTATCGGCCCATTCTGCACCAGATGTTTGCAGAAGCCAAACGCGATGGGTGGCTTGAGCCCAAGGTGGTCTATGGCTATTTTCCGTGTAACAGCGACGGAAACGAGGTCATTGTTTACTCGCCGGAAACAGCAACTGCCACGGATGGAAAACAGGAAATGCTGCGCATCCCGTTTCCGCGGCAGCGCGAAGGGCGGCTCTTATCCATTGCGGACTTTTTTGAGCCAGTCGCTTCCGGCAGGCTCGATGTGATCGGGTTTTCAGTGGTCACAGTCGGGCAGCGCGCCAGCGACTTGACAAAGGAACTGTTCGAGCGCGGGGATTTCACCAAATATCTGTACACTCACGGGTTGAGCGTGGAAACAGCAGAGGCGCTGGCGGAATTCATGCATAAGGAAATGCGTCGCGAACTTGGCATTGCGGGTGAGGACTCCAGCGAGATACGTGACCTCTTCCATCAGAAGTATCGAGGCTCGCGCTATTCTTTCGGTTACCCGGCGTGTCCTAACCTGGAGGACCAGGCTAAGATCTTTGCACTGCTGCATCCGGAAGAAAATATTGGCGTGCGCCTCACGGAGAGTTTTCATCTTGAGCCGGAGCAGAGTACAGACGCGATCATCGTGCATCATCCCCAAGCGAAATATTTCGTCGTATGATTCTTGCGTGTTTTGCCGCGCCAATCCCTGTTAGAACATCCATTGACACATTCACTCCTTCCGAGCAGGAATACTTGATTCAGGTCCTTTCCTCCAAGGGGTTACGAATGTCAATCCAATCGGTTTTCTTGTCGCGCGCGTATCGCGCAGCTTTGGCCGCCAACCATATCTTCCCGGAATTTGCAGCCTGCGAGGCGGCTCTTGAATCGGGCTGGGGTCACTCGAGACTGGCAGTGGAAGCAAACAACCTGTTTGGACAGAAACAGAGTCATCCCGCATTGCCCGGTTGCGAGGCGGTGACGATGCCGACTCGGGAATACCTGCATGATCACTGGATGACAGTGATGGCTACGTGGGCGAAGTTCCCGGACTGGGGTCAGTGCTTTTCTGCGAGGATGGCTCTTCTTAAGCGTCTGGCGCGTGATTTTCCTCATTACGCCGCAGCTCTGGAGGCAGAAAACGGGGAACAATATGTCGTGGCCGTCTCGCAGAGCTGGTCGACAGATCCGGCCCGCGCCGGCAAAGTTCTGGCCATCTATGACGCGCACGTGCGAACAATGCGATCGTCCCGGCGAGTGGCATAAAGCTGCCTGAGCAAGCCAAAGGCCACCAGGAAGCACATGAAATTTCCCTAATGTGTCTCCGCTTTAACCGGTTGTTCTGTGCACGAGCGCAGAAACAGGGAGCCGATGAGCGCAGCTAGGGTCGAGGCGGAGAGGATGCCGATTTTCGCCAGCATGTCCTGATGCGCTCCGGTCAGGGCAAGAGCTGCGATGAACAACGACATGGTAAACCCGATCCCGCCCAGCCAGCTTGCAGCGTGCAGGTGCCTCCAGGTGACTCCGTCCGGCAAATGCGCAAAGCCGAGCTGAATGGCAAGCCAGGAAAACAGCAGGATGCCTGCTGGCTTGCCTAGAAGCAGTCCGAAAAAAATTCCGTGTACGGCGGGGTCGAGAAGGTCACCCGGCTTGATTCCGTTCAGCCGCACCCCGGCATTGGTCAGCGCGAACAAGGGCATGATGAAGAAGCTGACCCACGGTTGTAGCGAACGTTCCAGCCGAAGCAGCGGCGCCTCGACCAGATGGGACTGCATTTGCAGATGGAGAAAGGCGTCGCGTGCGGAGCGGGTGACCGGTGCAGGCGTGGCATATCCGGCATTTTCCAGGTGCTGCAGGTCCTCGCGTGCACGGCCTAGGAAATCCTTGGTATCGATATAGCGGCTTGCAGGAACGATGAACGCCACAAGAATACCCGCGATGGTGGCATGAACGCCGGAGCGCAACATGCAATACCAGACACCGATGCCAATCGCAAGATAGACGCCCACGTAGGTGACGCCGATTCGATTAGCGGTTGCGCCCGCAACCAGAAAGCCGAAAGCGGCCGCGAGCATCCCCAAGTGGATGTGACCGGAGTAGAAGAAGGCAATCACCAGAACCGCGGCAATATCATCCACAATCGCTAAAGCCGTCAGGAATACTTTCAGCCCGACCGGTACACGACTGCCCGCAATCGCCAGGATTCCTAGCGCGAAGGCGATGTCCGTTGCCATCGGAATACCCCAGCCCGCAGCACTGGGACGATGATGGTTGAAGGCCGTATAGATCACGGCCGGAAAGATCACTCCACCGATAGCGGCAAACACCGGCAACGCGGCGAGTTTGAAGGAAGAAAGCTCCCCGACAAGCAGTTCGTGCTTGATCTCCAGTCCCACCAGAAGAAAAAACACGGTCATCAGGCCGTCGTTAATCCAGTAGTGCAAATCCTTGGAAAACTCCACATGGTTATATCCGACAGTGATCGGGGTATGCAGAAGGGAGGCGTAGAAATTCGCTCCTGAGGAGTTAGCCCAGACAAGGGCCAGGATGGTGCACGCCAAAAGAAGAATTCCGCCTGCGCTCTCGATCTCCACAAAGCGCAAGAACGGCTGCGACCATCGAACGATGGGACGTCGCACGACGGGGATTTTCTTTCTGCTCACGATTAATTTCTAAAAGAAACGGTGAGAGGACTGGTTCCCGGCGTCTACCAGCTCAAGCTCCGCAGGCGCTCACAGGCTTCCGCCAGCGGAGCGAACTTTTTCGCATAGCAGAAGCGGAGCATGTTCTCTCCGCGACCTTCGGTGAAGAATGCGCTGCCAGCCACTGCTGCAACGCCGCAGTGCGCCAGCAGATTGCGTGCCTTGGCTTTTGCCGTCGCACCGGGAACCCTGGAAGCGTCCGCGAGAATATAGTACGCGCCGTCCGGGATGTATGGCGTAAGTCCGGCAGCGATTAGAGCATCCACAAGCTGATCGCGTTTTTGCTGATATTCAGTGGCAAGATCGCGATAGAAACTATCAGGAAGTTGGAGCAGACCTGCCGCCGCGCCGTGTTGCAGCGGCGCCGGTGCGCACACGTAGGTCAAATCGTGGAAATAGCCGATTGCCGGCATCCAGCGCGGATCGGCGGCCAGGTAGCCAAGCCGCCAGCCGGTCACACTAAAGGTCTTGGAAAACCCTGAAATCGTGATTGTTCTCCCCGCCATTTCAGGCAGGGAAGCGAAGCTGATATGCTCAACGCCGTTGCACAGGAAATATTCATAAATCTCGTCGGTTATGACGAACAGGTCGTGCTCTTCGGCAACCTGCGCAATTGCCTCAAGCTCCTTCCGCTGAAACACTTTGCCGGACGGATTACACGGGGTATTGATAATGATCGCGCGAGTTCGCGGCGTAACGGAGGCTCGAAGCCGATCCACATCCAGTTCCCAACGGGGCGCATCCAGCAGAACCGCCACTGTCTGGACATGCATGGATTGCAAGGTATTGCGGTGGTAGCCGTAGAAAGGCTCGAACAAGAGGACCTCATCGCCGGGATTGAACAGGGCCATACAGGCTGCCAGAAAAGCCCCAGTGGCTCCCGAGGCGACCAGAATGCCAGTATTCGCATCAAAGGCGAGATGATTGTAGTGCTCCATCTTGCGAGCAATGGCTGCACGCAGCGTCTGAATCCCATCCAGGCGGGTGTAAATGTTTTTTCCTTCCTGAATGGCCGCGATGGCCGCTTCCGCGACAGGAGCAGGCACGTCGGTGTCGCATACGCCCTGGGCCATGTTGATGCCCTGGACCCGTTCGCATTCGACGGACATTGCGCGAATTTCCGATTGCATCAAATCGGCGGAAATCTCGCTCAGAGCGAGTCTGCTGCCGGTTGCGGAGTGAGCTTTCATCAATGTGGACATCGCTAGGCAGTCTATCGCGTTCGAGGTTCTCTTCGCCAATACCATGGCAAAGTGCAGGCATACGGGAAGGTTCGGAACACTCCTCGCGCCGGGTTCTGTTCAAAGTGCTGGATGATATTCATCATATTTTCATGCGGATAGCTTAAGACTGGAGTTGCTCCCCGGTGGCAAAGGGGAGCCTGAATTCAAGGCCGGAACTTTTCATCTCGTTCTTCCATGAGGAGCTTTTCATGATTCGCCGACTGATCGCGCTGGCGCTATTGACCACCGCAAGCGCATTTGCGCAACAGATATCCTTGACGGGCGCGGGATCTACGTTTGCTTATCCGCTGTATTCCAGCTGGGCCAGCCAATACCACCGGCTGCATTCCGATGTGCAGGTCAATTATCAGTCGATCGGCTCCGGAGGTGGCATCCGCCAGTTGATCGCAGGTACGGTGGACTTTGGCGCGACTGATGGCCCGATGACGGACAAAGAGCTGGCGGAAGCTCAGGCCAAACGTGGGACCGTCATTCTGCACTTTCCCACAGCTCTCGGCGCGGATGTACCCTCCTACAATATCCCAGGGGTGAATTCCGAACTGAATTTCACTCCTGCGGCGCTGGCCGGAATTTATCTCGGTCATATCAACAAGTGGAACGATCCTGAAATTCAAAAAGCGAATCCGGGCGTGAAGTTGCCTAACACCGGGATTGTTGTGATTCATCGGTCGGATGGCTCGGGCACTACCTATTGCTGGGTGGATTATCTCTCCAAGGTCAGTCCGGAGTGGAAGAGCAAAGTCGGGGTCGGCACCTCAGTCAAATGGCCGGTTGGGCTCGGCGGCAAAGGCAATGAAGGTGTGAGCGGTTTGATTCGCCGGATTCCAAACTCCATCGGTTACATTGAACTGATTTATTCGATTCAAAACAAAATCATGTATGGCCAGGTGGAGAATAGTTCAGGCAAATTCATCAAGGCCGACTTGAACACCGTGACAGCGGCAGCGGCGGGAGCGAGCAAAACGATGCCAGGCGATTTTCGGGTATCCATTACGAATCCGGCAGGGGCGGACGCTTATCCGATCTCAACATATACTTGGCTGCTGGTTCCGGAGAAAATAACGGACAAGACCAAAGCCACAGCTCTCAAAAGCTTCCTTCAGTGGGGTCTTACGGATGGTCAGAAATATGCCGCACCGCTCGCTTACGCTCCGCTTCCCAAGCCAGTAGTCGATAAAGAGATGCTGCAGATGAAGAAATTGCAGTACTGAAAGATTGCCCGGGATTCAGGAGCCGCCAAATGGTAAATGCGGGAGTTGCACTCCCCGGAGTTCCGGCCGAACCGCAGGGACTGAACAAAAAACAGACGTGGATGGAACGGCTGCGCAAGGGTGACGAGGTGGTTCACCTCATCACAATGGCTGGTGCATGGTCAATCATCGTCATCACCCTGCTGCTGGTTCAGCACCTTTGGGTCTATTCGCGTATCGCACGGCATACGTTTGGCTGGCACTTTCTGCTTACCAGTACGTGGGACCCGGTGAGCGGTCAATTTGGCGCGTGGCCTTTTGTATATGGCACGGTCGTCACGTCTTTGCTGGCGTTGTGCATTGCGATCCCCGTCGGGCTTGGCACGGCAATATTTCTGGCCGAGATGGCCCCGCGCAGCATCTCGAACCCGCTGACGTTTATGGTTGAATTACTGGCTGCGGTGCCCAGCGTCATTTATGGTCTGGTCGGAATCTTCCTGATGATTCCGGCATTGAGCGCCGTGATGCCCTATTTCCAGAAAGTCTTTGGATGGCTCCCCATTTTTAGCGGAACATTTTACGGGGTCAGCTATTTCACGGCGGCCGTCGTGCTGGCTGTCATGGTCATTCCTTTTATCGTTTCCATCTCGCGGGAGGTATTGCTGGCCGTTCCGATGTCCCAGCGGGAAGCGATGATGGCCCTGGGAGCGACCAAGTGGGATGTAACCTGGCGTGCTGTGGTGCCCTATGCGCGACAGGGGATCATGGGATCGATTTTTCTCGCGCTCGCGCGAGCCCTAGGCGAAACCATGGCGGTAACCATGGTGATTGGGAATGTCGCCCAGGTGTCCACTTCATTGATGGCCCCCGGCTATACAATTGCCGCTGTGATTGCGAATGAATTTACAGAGGCAACGGGCGACCTTTATCTCCATGCACTGATCGAACTGGGGCTGGTGCTCTTTGCCGTCACCATGATTATCAATGCGCTGGCGCGGCTGCTGATGTTAACGATGAAGCCGCATGAGGTAACCGCATGAGCGCGACCCCCTCCTATCCGCCAGCTTCACGCAAAATTATGAATGTAGTCATGCTGAGTCTTACAGGCCTGTGTACGCTGCTCGTTTTGTCTGTGCTGTTCACCATCCTCGGATATCTGTTGTGGAAAGGCGTGCACGCTCTCAACCTGAACTTTTTTATAAATCTTCCCGCACCTGTGGGAGAGTCCGGCGGCGGAGTAGCGAACGCGATTGTCGGCACGCTTAAGTTGCTGGGAATGGCTACGCTGATCGGAGTTCCCATCGGGCTGCTAGGCGGCATTTATTTGTCGGAGTTTGCCGGGGGATGGTCCGCGTTTGCCGTGCGCTATACGACCGACCTGTTAAACGGCGTTCCCTCTGTCGTAATGGGCATTTTCGTCTACACGCTCGTGGTTCTGCCGATGCATCACTTTTCCACCCTTGCCGGCGGTATAGCTCTCGGCATCATGATGATTCCCATAGCTTTACGAAGTACGGAAGACTTTCTGCGTGCCGTGCCGCGCAGTCTGAGGGAGGGTGGCCTGGCGCTGGGCGCAAGCAAATCAGAAACTATTTTTACCATCGTTATCCCCGCCGCGATCTACGGCATCTTAACGGGTGTCATGCTGGATATTGCCCGCGTGGCCGGCGAGACAGCGCCGCTGTTGTTTACAGCTTTTGGTAACCAGTTCAACAGTCCGGGATGGATGCAGCCGACTGCATCGCTTCCCGTGGTGATCTATAACTATGCGATCTCGCCATACGACGAATGGCACCAGCAGGCGTGGGCGGCGGGCTTCGTGCTACTCTCAGGATTGCTGGTGGTCAGCATCTTGGCGCGCATGATTCTGGCGCGCGGTAAGAAGATGTCCCATGGATAGCAGGTAAGCCAGTGATGACGACGTTGATGAAACCATTCGATCTGACTCAGCTATCAAAAGCCCATGAAGTCCGATTCGCGGGAAGGGAATCGGGCGAGGAGCAGTTGCCCTGGCCGCAGTTCACTGTGGCGGATTTGAACTTCTTTTACGGTCAGCAGCAGGCACTCAAAGACATCAATCTGATCGTTCCCAACAAGCGCGTAACCGCTTTCATCGGACCTTCCGGTTGCGGCAAAACTACCCTGCTGCGTACTTTCAACCGGATGAACGAGACCATCCCGGGAACTCGCGTAGAAGGCAGCATTCTGCTGGGCGACAAGGACCTGTTTTCTTTCCCGGCGACAACGCTGCGCCGGGTTGTGGGCATGGTGTTCCAGAAGCCCACGCCCTTTCCAAAATCGATTTTCGATAACGTGGCCTATGGCTTGCGCTTGGATCCGAAGGTCCGCCGCAGTGAGATTGCCGACAAGGTAGAGCAGAGCCTGCGCCGTGCGGCACTGTGGGATGAAGTGAAGGATAATCTTCATCAGTCCGCCAATGGAATTTCCGGAGGACAGCAGCAACGGCTCTGCATTGCCCGCGCGCTGGCGGTCGATCCCGAAGTGCTTCTGCTGGATGAGCCCTGCTCTGCGCTTGATCCCATTTCCACGGCGAAGATCGAGGATTTGCTCTTCGAGATCAAGAATTCCTGCACCATCATCATCGTCACGCACAATATGCTGCAGGCTGCGCGAGTCGCGGATTACGTGGGATTCTTTCTGGCGGGAGAGTTGATTGAACTCAATCGCGCCAAGCAGATTTTTCAAAATCCAGAAAAGAAGCAGACGCAGGATTACATCACCGGAAGGTTCGGATAGAGCGAACCATCGATCCGGTTTCATTGAAGACTCATGCCAAAAATTTCACGTTTAGACCGGGACCAAGTCACGCCTGAGACAGGCGCGATCTACGATCGCTACATGCAGCAGCGCGGAAATGTGCCCAACATGTTTCGCACTGTGGCTCACCGTCCCGAGATTTTCCAAACGATGATCGCGCACTTTGAAGCGATCCTGAACACCGGTACTCTGCCGCTTAAACTCAAAGAACTGGTAATCGTGCGTACATCGCAGCTCAACCAGTGCAACTACTGCCTTGCATCCCACTCGCGGATATGTAAAAAGCTGGGCTGGAGTGAAGATCAACTCGACAATCTGGTCCACTCTCAGGATCGTAACGACTTCACCGATTCAGAAAAGGCCGCTTTGAAATTGGCCGAGCAGATGACCCGAAACGAGCGGTCGCTCTCCAGTGAAGAGTTGAAGGAGCTGCGCGCCCATTTTTCTGAAGGTGAAATTGTAGAATTGATGGCAGCCATTGGCCTCTTCAACTACTTCAACCGGTTCAACAATCTGCTCGATATGGAGCCCACCGCAACTCAAGTAGCTGCACAAGCTCAGTAGAGCAGGATTACGATCCGGTAGGCGCGGAATCCATTCTGGATGGATGCGCTGCATACTCCTACGTCGGCGCTGCGGTATTTTCCAGCACCAATTCCATGCTTCACTTGCTGCGGCAATTGGCTAAGGTCCGACGTGCTGTATTTGATCACCAGCCGTGGGGAGGACCTCGCTCCACGCGGCGTGCCGTTGCAGTAACTGCGTGCTGGTGCGGAATCCGGGAGAATCCGCAGGCCGCGTTTGCGGAGCAAAGAGGAGACCTGCTCCTCCTGCTGCGAACCGGACAGGGATTTGACCTCGCGTGCGAAGTCCTGCACGGCGTACAGTTCTCCACCCACCTTCACAACTGCGATACCCACTGAGTTCAGCCGGGGATCGAGCAGGTTTCGCCGGTGCGGCGGAGAATGCATCCAGTTGTCATTGATCATATTAGCCGTCGGGGCTTTTGCAAGGTTTTCGGCCACCGTCGTGCAGCGCACACCTGCCGCCTGGACGCGCGCCGTCAGGCTCGGTTCACCGGGTAAATCATGGGAGAGCCGTCCCGTCGGCACCATTCGCTGCGCGTGCAGCCAAGCCGCCTTGACTAGGTCGGCGTCTTGCCGGAGAGGAGGCAGCCCATACCGCGCCCGGTCCTGATTGGCTTCTTTGACCAGTTCGCCGGAGGCCTGACGTTCTACAGAATCCATTGCCCCAGCGGAGTGAACGCTGCTCCACCAATGACGTTGGCTGAAAGGTGGGGAACTCGCCAGCAGGATCAGCCCAAGCGCGCAGCGGCAGCTTCGATTTTGTCTCTCGTTCATTGGCTCTCGTCTGCTGGCTGGCGTCTTCTTAAGCATCCTGCACCATTACGACGCGGGAAGCAACTTGCTTTCTGACGCTGTGTACGTGCGAAGAATTCCTTCTTCGAGGCTGACTTGCGCCTTCCAGCCAAGGGCTTGCATTCGGCTTACATCCAGCAATTTCCGTGGCGTACCGTCTGGTCTGGAGGGATCAAAGTGCAACTCTCCTTTGTATCCAACCACACGGCAGATTGTCTCTGCCAGTTCACGGATCGTCACATCCCACCCCACGCCGATGTTGACTAGCGGAGCTTCATCACTTGTCAACATGGGTCGAAGTTGATCCGCATCCAGCTGCAGCAAAAACGCACATGCATCGGCCAGGTCATCACTGTAGAGGAACTCTCTACGTGGTGTTCCCGTGCCCCACACTTGGACCTGCCCGGAATGGAGTGCCTTGGCAGTGGCCACTTTGCGCAGCAACGCCGGCAGTACATGCGAGGAATGAAGGTCAAAATTGTCGCCGGGACCGTAAAGATTCGTTGGCATGGCGGCCAGATAACTTGTGCCGTATTGCCGGTTATAGGCCCAGCACTGCTCGATGCCAGCAATCTTCGCCACCGCGTAAGGCCGGTTTGTCGGTTCCAGTGGGCCGGTTAGCAGGTATTCTTCTCGAATCGGCTGCGGACACAGCTTGGGGTAGATGCAGCTGGAGCCGAGAAACAGTAGCCTTTTCACGCCAAACGTATAGCAGGCGTCGATCACGTTGGACTGGATCAGCAGGTTCTGGCTGATGAAATCAACCGGACAGGAATCGTTTGCCTGAATTCCTCCAACTTTCGCTGCAGCGAGAACGACATACTCGGGCAGTTCGCGTTCGAAAAATTGCCAGACAGCGGAGCGCTGGGTCAGGTCCAGCTCTGCGTGCGTGCGGGTCAATAGGTCGTGATAGCCACCGCCGGTGAGTCTTCGGACAATTGCGGAACCAACCAGTCCACGATGGCCCGCGACATACACGCGCGCCCCAGGACGCATCGCCGGTGCAACTGCAGGCATGGACGTTTGCGTATCGATCTTCAAGCAGCATTCTCCCCTGGATCGGCATTCGGCATCAGGCACGGAAGTCATCGGGCGCATCGCTTTTCCAGTCCGACATCGCCTGTTCCAGCGTATACCGGAAGCGGTATCCAGCAGCCCGTAGCCGGGCAGGGTCGATAAAAGTGGGCTGCGACACCTTTTTTACCCGCACAGGATTGATGGCGTTGCGCACGCCGAGAATGGTCGAGATTCCCGCAACCAGGTGAGCTCCTGCCAGAAGCAGTTGACGAGGCAGCGAAATCCGCGGCTGTTTGTACCCTGAAACCCGGCAGATTGCATCGACGTATTCACTAAGTTTGGGCGGGGGATCCATGGACACGTTCCACAGCAGCATCGAATCACTTTTTCCCTCTTGCTCCATTGCGAATTCCATCACCTGGCAAAGCTCTTTGACGTAAACACCCGCCTTGCGCGTGTCGCGATTTCCCATGTAGAAAAAATAGCCGCGAGCAAGGCTTTGAACCAGCCGTGCGACATTGGCGTGCTCCCCGGCTCCGAACACGACACCCGGGCGCAGGATAACGAGCTTCCGGCCTGCAGCGGCTTGCTGCCACGCAATGTGCATCTGCTCTGCAACCAGCTTCGATCCACCATAGGGCGTCTCAGGAACAGGCAGCGAATCTTCATTCCGGATGGCATCGCTCGGACCATAGGGAGCAATGCTGCTGGTAAAGATGATCCGATGACAACCAGCTCTTGCAGCGTACGCACAAACGTGTTCTGCTCCGCGAAGATTCGTTTCGTAATATTCCCGCGCCGTGTGCCCTGGCTCGCGATGAATTGCCGCCAGATTGACGATCAAATCGCAATGCTCTGGCAGGTCGCGCCGTTCCAGAGGCTGTCGAACATCGCATGGGAGATAGCGAACTCGGCCCTGCTCCATTGCTGCAAGCAGCGGTTGCAGGTAATGGTCCTGCTGCAGGGGACGAATGTCGGCCAGATAGACCTTTTCAACGTCAGGGTGCTGCAGAAAATGCAGCGCCACGTGCGTCCCAATGCATCCAGTTCCGCCAAAGATGACGCAGGTGCGAAGTCGTTCCGCACGCGAACGTTCATCCTTCATGATCGCGCCCCGCAAGCACGGCTGCAGAGTTCGCCTCAGCTTGTGTAACGGTCACAGTTGCATATGCAGGATTCGTTGTGCTTCCAATTGTCAGGCGTACCATATTAGAAATTGAAAACCTGTTCAGGAGTGGTGCCACGCGATTTCGCCGCACTGATGGAGTTTCACGCGCGATCACATCGAGCGCATCGCTCAGTCCTTTTAGAAACAGTGTCTCCTCCCATTTTTCCACAATTGTCCCTGTACCCGCTTCCCGCAACAGCCTTTCCACCTCACTGCCCAGACGACATATCGCCAGAACCTGGACACCTGCTGCGAGCAGGTTAGGAAGTTTGGACGGCAGTGCGGCAGCTTCTGTCCCTTCTGCCTGCGGAATGACCTGGATGGCTGAACGAGCGTAGAGCTCCACTAGATTCTGCTCTTCCACCAGCGGATGGAATTGCACGTGCGGTCGCGTTGAAGAACTGTAAGCCCCACGCAATTCCTCAAAGAATGGTCCACCAGAAAACACATGGAACTGGGCGTCGGGAAAGTGCTGAGCAGCCGATTGCAGCAATGCAACAAGCTGTCGCGGATTCTGCTTGTATCCCAGAGCGCCTGAGTACACGACATGCACCCGGCCCGACGGTAAAATGCTCTCCAGCCGGTCGCCGGAGGAGCTATCGCCAGGCACCGCCTCGGATGCAAGAGTAATGCAAGGATATTGCACGGCGATGCGCTCAGGATTCAGCCGATAGGATGCTTTTGCAGTCTGTGCCATATCCACGGAGAAGAAGATGCAGAGGTTCTGGCTTTGGAAAACGCGTTCCTCAACTGAATGAATCGTGCGGATGATTGCGCGTCTTGATACACTCCGTTCCTGGGCCGCAAGCAATCCTTGCAAATCGTGAATCACGGCGACTCGTCGGATGCTGCGCGGCAATGCGCGATCCATCAGAAGAGCAAACAGACTTGGCGGAAGTACGCTCACCACAAGATCGGCCTGTTTGCGCAAACGCCACACCCGACAGCACGCGTAAGCTGCGAACCAAAGCTCCAGCAGCATTCTGCGCGCCGGCATGGATCTGGGATACCGAACCCAGGAGCCGCCACGCAGGATCGTAATCTCCGGCAGTTTTTCGTCGCTTCGTACAGGAACCCAGGCAGGGTATACAGGGTGCGAGCACACGACCGTAACGCTATGGCCTTCCGCCGCAAATGCCTCCGCTAGCGACTGGTTTGCTTTTCCGGTCGAGATAAGTTCCGGATAAAAGAATGGGGAGACTAAGATGATTTTTTGTTTGCAGTCCATTACGAGCGAGTCCTCTACACTCCAACGGGTAAAACACAGTCGATCGACAGGAACCGACTGGGGAAGATCGATGCAGCAGCCAATATACTTGGAATTGGTCTCTTCACCATACCATTCCCGCTTGACAGCCGCTTCGGCAGCCAAAGGAAGCCCGTTTCGGCAAAACAATTCTGCCGATTTCTGTTCTCTGTTAGGCTCTGGGCCTGCTCCCGTACAATCAGTTCGATGCATTCTTTTCGCACTCAGCCCCTGGCTGTTTTCGGAGTGGTTCTGTTGGCCATCTTCGTGCTGCTCGCGGTCTTTGCTCCGCAAATCGCTCCTTACGATCCGGCGGCCATTCACCTGCACACGCGCCTCCAATCGCCGTCCTATGCACATTGGTTTGGCACGGATGAACTGGGCCGGGACATCCTGTCTCGCGTGGTCTTTGGCGCGCGCATTTCGCTGCTGATCGCAAGCTCGGTCGTGGCGACGACAGTATTCCTTGGTCTGATCTTAGGTTCCCTTGCGGGTTACTACGGCGGCTGGCTGGACATCACACTCAACGCCATTGTCATGAACGTTTTTCTATCGCTTCCTGGGATCCTGATCGCCATTGCTTTGGTAGCGTTCCTTGGGCCGGGCATGATGAACCTTATCTTTGCTCTCTCCATCACCGGCTGGGTGGGTTACGCCCGATTAGTGCGGGGGCAGGTTCTGGCCGTGCGGGAGCGGGAGTTTGTTGAGGCGGCCCGGGCCATGGGTGCCACCGACCTGCGCATCATGTCGCGGCATCTGTTGCCGAACATCATCCAGCCGGTCATGGTTCAGGCGGCGATCGGGATGGCCGGCACCATTCTGGCGGAAGCAACCCTAAGCTTCCTCGGGCTCGGTGTCCCGCCGCCCATGCCGAGTTGGGGCGTAATGTTGAACGACGCTCGAGCGCATCTGTTCGATGCGCCCCACATGGTTGCATTCCCGGCCATTGCGATTATGCTTGCCGTGCTGTCCTTCAATTTCATCGGGGACGCCCTTCGCGATCAGCTCGATCCCCGCACGCGAGTCGCCGTGGGCGTCGCCTCGAACCCTTGATATGCGAATCGGCGTAATCTCCGACACTCATGGACTGCTGCGGCCGCAGGCGATCCAGGCCCTCCGCGGCTGTGCGCACATTCTTCACGCCGGAGATGTGGGAGACGTCGAGATTCTGCACTTGCTGGGGAGCATTGCACCGGTCACGGCCATTCGCGGCAATGTGGATCATGCCGGAGCCTGCGGCCCTCCCCGCTACTGAAGCTGTGGAGCTTGCGGGCAAGCTTTTTTACCTGGTGCATCGTCGCGAAGACCTGAATCTGAATCCCCACGCGGCAGCGATTTCCGCCATCATCTTCGGCCACTCCCACCAGCCAGAAATCGCATGGAAACATGACGTGCTGTACTTCAATCCCGGCAGTGCCGGACCCAGACGCTTCCGCCTGCCTGTCAGCATAGGAATTCTGGAATGCGAGGCGGACAGAATCGTGCCCGCCATCGTTGGGTTACAAGTGTGAGGTGAGACCGGCGCCAGCCATTTAACTTTGATCAAACCCCGCGCCGGAATCCGGGCTTCTAACCACATAAGTGTCAAGAGACGCTTTTGGAAGGGAGGCCGGTGTGGGCCGATTTCATTCCAATTCGCGAAGGAGCTGTTCCTGGGATCGGATCCTCACTGCGATTGGCGTCTCGTTGTGCCTGCTGACAGTTGCCGCTTGCGGAGGTGGGGGCCGAGCTCCGAGCGCGGATGCAGCAACGGCGGGCTACCAGGTGCCGCAGAGCAAACATGTCGTCCTGGTGATGTTGGAGAACCAGGACTATTCTACCGTGGTCGGAAACACGTCCGTCTGGCCCAATCTCAACCGCCTGATCACTCAAGGAGCTCTCCCCACTGACTATTACGCGAATGTCCATAACTCAATTGGCGACTACTTTATGCTCACCACCGGGCAGGTGTTAACCACGAACGATCAATCTACCCAGGTGTGGAACGTAGACAGTATCGCCCGCCGTATGCTGGCTTCCGGCGTCTCGTTCAAAGTGTATGCAGAAGGTGCAAGCCGGGGATATCTTGGAGGCAATACTGGTGCCTACGTCATTAAGCACAATCCGTTTGCGATGCTCTCCGATGTGGCCGACAACGCCTCGGTTGCAAATCAGGTTCTCTGGCCTTTTAGCCAGTTTGCCGCCGACGTGGCCGATAACGGGCTTCCGGAATTCTCCTTCATTATCCCGAACGACTATCACGATGGTGATTCAGGACCGCCGCCGCAGATCGACGCGTGGCTCCAGAATAATGTGCTCGCTCAGCTATCGAGCTATCCCGCTTTCCAGCCCGGAGGCGACGGCATTCTCATCGTGGACTTCGATGAAGGAGCATTCTCGGATTCAAGCCACGGCGGCGGTCATGTCGCTCCCGTCTTCTGGGGTCCGAACGTCAACGTGGGCTATACCCAGACCTCGGCTACGCTGTATCAACATCAAAGCATGCTGTGTACCGTGATGGAGGCGCTTCAATTACCGAATCCTCCAGGCGCTGCTGCCAATGCGCCATCCATGGGGGAGTTCTTCGTGCAGAAATGAGCCGTATGGCAATCGTGCCCTCGGCCAGGTCCCCGCTTGAATCTTCTCGTGAATGCACGCGAAACTGAAATTGGGTACCGGGAAACGCGACCGAGCACCGAATCAGGCTTTTCGCTTCAAAGAATAGCTTTCCCCAACTCAAGCCAAACTGCGCTTGAACGGGTCACGTGTCGGACAATGGCCTACATGAACCTGGAATTCGTCTTGTTCAGTCCGTTGCGGATTTCGTGCGCCAACTGGATCGCATCGCCGGTCTTGAACTGGTGGGAAAAATAGAGCTGCGGATGCTCGTCCGTCTCCTGATTGTAGAGACATCCGATGTCCCAACCCTGCTGCCGCATTACACTCATCACATCATTCACCTCATAAGCCAGCATCGCAAAGTCTGGCACTGCGGCGGCATTTTGGCCGGTGCCGTAGGGCTGAAACGCAATCGGAGCGGCAATGTTCAAATACGGGTTCGCGGCAATTCCGCCCAGCCGGATCGCCTCCGCGCGGGGGACATTCAGGTGGACCGTTCCATCGCCTCCTACCGTCGTCTTCGCGCCAAGAATCTTTCCGATCTCTTCCGCAGGCAGCGGCGTCGTTGGGTTCGCCGCCGGGTTCTGCGGGAATTTTGTAGTGGTTAGGCCGTAGGCGTCCTTAATCCCTTTGGCAATCTGCACCGGGTCTCCGGTGGCGCGAAAATGCATGAACCACACCATTGGGGAGAAGTCATACATGTGCTGATGCTCGGCCTGAATCACGATGTGATGCGCGACCAACTGATCGATGAACGCGTTCAGTTCCGTTGGCTTCAGTGGGAAGTCTCCATTCATCAGCGCGCGGCCACCTCCCAGGTCCTGGAAGTAGAGCTGCCCGTTGATCTGAAAGGCCGGCTTGATCGGCACGCCCTTCAGTTCCACATCAGTCAGATCATTTCGTTCGATCGTCACGGAGAACAGGCCGTTCGACACCTTCCCCTTGACCTGCAGGATGCCTTCAATCTGGTTCTGAATGTCCTTGGACAACACACCATTGTCAGATGGCCCACCGCTATCCTGCGTCTGCGCTGCAGAGCCTTCGTGCAAGAAAAAAAGATGCAAGACAAAGCCGGCGATCGCCACGATGGTCATGAGGATAACCGAGGTAGGGGTGGCGACCTTTTCATTGATTCGAAACAAAAGCACGATGACCATGAAAACAACGATGTTTTCACCGCAACCTACCAGTGCGCTTACGATTCCGCCGACGAACCCAGCAGCAGCAAGGATGTTTTTTTCTCTGTATCCGAATATCGGGCATACCGGGTTGCGCATGGCCTGTTCAATGCGGTTAACCAGTAGAAGCGCTATAGCAAGGCTGCTCACCAATACAGTGAATAACGCTCTGACAAGGACTGGCGGAATGAACGGAGCGACGAAGTATGTTCCGAGTGCCACGCCAATCGACCCAGCAGCCCCTGCATAAAGCACAGCTCGCCATTCGATGGGGATGCGCAGATAAAAAATGCTGAGGGAAGCAGCTCCCATCCCCACGCTTTGGATCGCCAGCGAGAAGTTGCGCGAATCCGCAGGATCGATATGAAGCCATTTGGTGAATACCGGAAAGGCAACGGCGCCCCCACCTTCACTCGTGCCGCCGCCCACCAAAGATCCGAAGATCATCGTGAGCGCAACCTGCCAGTGGGTGTACAAATCCTGAATTGCGGCCCTTCCGCCGATCAGCGCCCATGCCGACCAGACAAGGCCAGCCAGGCTTAGATTGAACCCAATTGCCTTTCTAGCTAAACCGAATCGCTTCACCAGCGGGTTTCCCTTGGCATAGACCTATCATCTAAACCTCAATCGGTTCAAGAGGCAAATGGGTTACATCATCTTCCATTAAGTCGTGAGAGTGAGCAGCGCGACGACCGCGAACGCTAGCTGCTGGCTACTCAAATACACTTTTTGAGTTTGCTGGAGCGAGAATACGTGCACGTTACCAAGGCGAACCTCGGCAGCTCATTGATAGTCGAGGAGAGAATCGGGCTATCCGCCTTCGAGCCCGAAGCCTGCAGGAGTGGCCAGTCCGCCTGCCAGACCCGCACCCAAAAACAGCGCACGACGTCGAGTGATGAAAGTAATGTTTGCACTACTCAAGAACTGTTTTCTCTTTAGGGCTGGAATCTGCGGACTCTTCCCGCAATACACCGTCAGATGCGCTGTGATCCCTGGGTGTATCAGCCGGTCGGTGCAATGAGCTTAAAAATCCGAAATGTTTCGTCGGTGAACCGAAACTGCATTGTGTACGTAATTGATTGTGAATAGGAAAGCTGCGGTTTGGAAGGCAAGGGATGCTTTTGGAGGCAATGATGCGAGCGAAGTGGTTTACATATTTTCTGGCGGGATTCTCTGTAGTCGCGCGCGCCCAAACGACACCTGCGGATAAACATGCATTCACCGCCATGGATTGGGCCGGGCTGCACAGTGCCCGTGCGGTGGATGTGGCCCCAAAAACGGGTAGCGTTCTCTACCAGGTCACGTTTGGAGGTAAGCAGGGCCCTACCAATCTAGAATGGTGGACCGTGGCGCGTGATGGATCCGGCCGGCGCAAGCTCGACCTGCCCAAAGACTTCAAGCCCGCTGGATTCACCCGCGAAGGCGACGCGCTCTATGGCTCTTACGAGGTTGGCAAGCTGACCCAGTTTGCTGTGTTCTCTTTGCAGGCTGTCACATCGGGTGCTACTCCGGCCACGGTGGTCATGCTGCCGCGCGGCATTCGTTCTGTCATTCCCTCGCCGGATGGTTCGCAGTATGCGATTCTCTTCGATCCGCGGCCACCCGACCCGCTTGCGGATGTGCGTACGGTCATCGAGCCGGAGCAAACCGGACTCTATGTCATCCATGCCGGCGGCACGGCTGGACAGCGATGGTGCCCAAACCTGAGCCAGATTTCTGAAGTGGCCTGGTCGAATGGCAGTCGATCGCTAGCCGTGCTTTCCAGCACCCCGAAGATCGGCTATCACTCCATCCGTTCTTTCCTTGACGTATGCAGCGGCCAAACTTCACGCCGCGTGGCGGAGATCGACAACCAGGC
The DNA here is from genome assembly GCA_035713565.1 of Acidobacteriaceae bacterium. Taxonomy (GTDB): domain Bacteria; phylum Acidobacteriota; class Terriglobia; order Terriglobales; family Acidobacteriaceae; genus JAKAAZ01. The sequence continues at coordinate 37,934 of DASSZI010000236.1, forward strand.
GGCGAACCTCGCATGGGACAGGAAAGATGAGAACCTTGTCTTCCTCAGTACCGTAACGCACGTCCTTACTCCCGACCACGTTTGGTCTGTCCCAGCCAGCGGGGGCGCCCCAAAGGACCGCACGCCAGCCCTGCAAGGGTCCGCCATTGGACTCACCGGAGATCCGCAAGGACGTATCTGGGTTGCGGTGAATCATGGCGTCCGCGGGGAAGTGGATGAATTTGCCCACGGTGCCTTGAACCCAGCCTACACATGGCCAGCCGGAACCATCGAAGGCCCTCCCGTGTTCTCCAGGTTCCCTGCAGGCAGTAGCGGTTTCGCTTTCACCGTGGGTGACCCGAATCACGCGTCGAATGTAGCTGTCGCATCTGCCGGAGCAGGCGCGGGCAAGGTGGCGAAGATCACCGCGGAAGGAGACAAGGAACTGGCTTCCATCGAATTGGGAAACGTGCAGGTCGTTCACTGGACCAGCAAGGAGGGAACTCCGCTCGAAGGTATCGCGACCTTTCCCACCGGGTACATCGCGGGCAGGAAATACCCCTTCCTGGTGTTGCCCCATGGCGGTCCGGAAGCTAACGACAACCTTGCGCTGGATCCGATGGCGCGCATTGTTGCAGGGCTGGGCTACGTGGTCCTGCAGCCGGAGTATCGCGGGTCCACCGGCTACGGCTCAGACTTCATGGAGGCAATCTATCAGCACTTTGGCGGCCGCGCCTACCGCGACGTGGACAGCGCCACGGACTACGCAATCTCCCAAGGATGGGCCGATCCC
>DASSZI010000237.1:0-5394 GCA_035713565.1 Acidobacteriaceae bacterium
GTCCTGCAGCCGGAGTATCGCGGGTCCACCGGCTACGGCTCAGACTTCATGGAGGCAATCTATCAGCACTTTGGCGGCCGCGCCTACCGCGACGTGGACAGCGCCACGGACTACGCAATCTCCCAAGGATGGGCCGATCCCAACCGGCTCGCTATCTTTGGATGGAGCGCCGGGGGCTTCATGACGTCCTGGACTGTAACGCAAACCAATCGCTACCGCGCTGCTGTCGAAGGAGCAGGCATTACCGACTGGGGCAGCTTCATGTGGACCAGCGATATCGCGCAATTCGATTACGATGCGCGCTGGCCGGAGGAGACGCCGGAGCCATTCCGCCGCTACTCCGCGGTGGACTACGCCACGCATGTCACCACGCCTCTGCTCATCCTGCACGGCGCAGCCGATCCACGAGTCCCCACCTATCAGGGGCGGGAGTATTTTGAGATTCTGGCGGCGCACGGAAAAACAGTACGCATGGTCACCTATCCCGGCTCGCCGCACTTTCCCGTCCTCTGGCAGCAGAGGCTCAACGTCATGCACGAAGTCGCCGATTGGCTGCAGCGCTATAACCCGTAAGCTAGCGCAAAAAATAATGGCAGGTCTGCCGATAGCGTGACCAGTTCAGTGAACGGCCCGGACGAAATCTACAATCCCAACCCGCCGTCCACGCCAAGAATTTGTCCAGTGATGAAACGTGGACCTGTGGCGAAAAACAGCACGGCCTCCGCGACCTCTTCCGGCGTGCCATTGCGTCCCATCGGGGTTTTCGCGGCGAAGTGCTCGTAGTCCGGCGAGGTTTCTCCATTGGTGATCATGCCCGGCGCAACGCAGTTGACGCTGATCTCCGGCGCGAACGCCTTGGACATGGTCTGCGTCAGCATGTGCAGCGCGGCTTTGGAGGTGCTGTAATGGGCGTGCGTGGCCCAGGGATGCGAGCCGCCTAGTGAGCCGATGTTGACGATGCGTCCGTGGCTGGCTTTCAGGTGGGGGTGGGTTGCCTGGGCCATCAGAAATGCGCCGCGCGTGTTCGTCTCAAACATGGCATCCCAGTCGGCTACCGTGATGGATTCCAGCGCCGCCGTGGCGAACATGCCAGCATTGTTGATCAGCACATCGAGTCGGCCAAATTCCTGGAGAACCCCGGCTACCGATTCCTTGACGGACACCGGATCCCGGATGTCGCATCGCAAAGCCATGGAGCGCTGTCCATATTCGGACAGTTCCCGCAACGTATCTTGCGCCGCTACATCGGAGTCGCGGTAGGTAATGGCGACGTCCGCACCAGCAGCCGCCAGCGTATGGGCCAGCGTTCGCCCGATCCTGCGGGCAGCACCGGTGACCAGCACAACTTTCCCGTCTAATGAGTGCATATCGGATTCAACCGTTCTTCCGGTGGAGGGAATGAAAGATCAATACGGGTGACTCTTCTTTTTCTGCGCGGGTGCCAGCAAAGGGCTGTCGGTCGGCGCGGCATGGCCCATCTGCGGTTGTGGCGCATTGTTCTGCCCGTCGGAGTTAGAGGCTTTCTGTTTATAAACCGAGTATTGCTGATCGGGTGGCAGCAACTTGATCGTAATGGCCTTCTTGTCGGATGGAACGGAATATTCCTGCCCGAAGGTCCGATAGCCCGGCTTGATTACCTGCACCAGGACTTCGCTGCCAATGGGTAGCATGTCGAGAACTGCCTTGCCCTCCTCATTCGTCTTAAGTTCCATATTCCCTTCGTCTTTGTCCTGCTTCATGGGATGGAAAATAACCGCCGCATTGTAAAGCGGCTTTCCATTGGAAGCTTTCAGGACGGTGACTTCGACATGAGCCGTTGGAGGCGGGGCTTTGTACTTTCTGGGGTGCCGCTCGGAAGCGTGAGCCTGCTGAACCGGCGGGACGACGGCGATGGCGAGCGCGAACGAAGCTAAACGGACGGCAAAAGACAGGCTGCGCATATCCGGATTTTACCTCGTCGCCGGGGAAGCCGTTCCCTGGGTGCGAAAAGGCTTCTACAGGTGGCTGACGCCTTGAGGGGGATTTTTGTGGAGACGGAACTGCGGCTCCGTGTCGAGGGATCGCCGCTCATTAAAGTTGAGCTACATTGACTAATATTTGGCTCAGAATCTTGACACTCTTTCCCTCAGGGGCTTAATCTAGCACTCAGGCACGGTGACTGCTAACGGCCAATCCGGCGAATACAGGATTGGGATCTGCAGGAATCCATCCGCACAAGCTGTCAGAATCCAGCTTCATCGCACCGCTCACATCAAGGAGAAACGTAAGTTATGGCAAATGAAAAGTCTAATGCAGTCAGTTCGTTGACCCCGCTGCATGACCGTATCGTGGTCCGCCGCGTGGAAGAAGGCGAAACCATCCGTGGGGGCATCATCATTCCCGATTCAGCCAAGGAGAAGCCGCAGGAAGGCGAAGTCCTAGCGGTTGGCAAGGGAAAGTCGAACGACGAAGGCAAGGTATTTCCACTGGATGTAAAAGTTGGCGATCACGTTCTATTCGGCAAGTATTCCGGGACTGAGATCAAAATTGACGGCGAAGACCTGCTAATCATGCGCGAAGAAGAAGTGCTCGGAATTCTGAACCGAAAGAAGTAGGCGGGCACTCCGGTCGATCCGTTTTTTTGCGCGCCAATCAGGTTTCCTGTGCTGGCGGGCATACCGCAATTCAAATCAGTAGCGAATGACTCTTAGGAGAAGCAGAAATATGGCAAAGCAAATTTTGCATGGTGAAGATTCGCGACAGGCGATCCTGCGCGGCGTGAATACGCTTGCGGACGCTGTCAAGGTGACACTCGGCCCTAAGGGCCGCAATGTTGTGATCGAGAAGAAATTCGGCTCGCCGACCATCACCAAGGATGGCGTGACGGTCGCCAAGGAAATCGAATTGAGCAATCCGCTCGAAAATATGGGCGCGCAGATGGTCAAGGAAGTTGCTTCCAAGACTTCGGACGTGGCCGGTGATGGCACGACAACTGCGACCGTTCTGGCGCAGGCGATTTACCGCGAAGGTGTAAAGACCGTGGCAGCCGGAGCCAATCCGATGGCTCTGAAGCGCGGTATCGATAAGGCAGTCGAGAAGATTGTTGGTAAGCGCGACAAAGAGGGTGGTTTTGAGCACACCGGCGCCCTGGGCAAGTTCTCCAAGCCTGTCTCCGGCGATATGATCGCGCAGGTGGGCACCATCTCCGCCAATGGCGATCACGAAATCGGCGCGATTATTGCGCAGGCGATGGAGAAGGTTGGCAAGGACGGCGTCATCACCGTTGAAGAATCGAAGACGATGCAGACGCACCTGGAAACCGTTGACGGTATGCAGTTCGATCGCGGTTATCTGAGCCCTTACTTCGTCACCGATCCTGATCGCATGGAAGCGGCGCTCGAAGATGCCTACATTTTGATCCACGAGAAGAAGATCAGCACGATGAAGGACCTGCTTCCACTGCTCGAGCAGGTCGCCCGGAATGCCAAGCCGCTCGTCATCATCGCGGAAGATGTGGACGGAGAGGCGTTGGCAACCCTTGTGGTGAACAAGCTGCGCGGCACGCTGAACGTGGCTGCAGTGAAGGCTCCGGGCTTTGGCGATCGCCGCAAGGCAATGTTGGAAGACATCGCGAAGCTGACCGGCGGACGGGCAATCACCGAAGACCTCGGAATCAAGCTGGAGAATGTAAAGCTTGAGGACCTGGGCCGCGCCAAGCGCGTGACAATTGACAAGGACAACACGACCATTGTCGATGGAGCGGGCAAGGCCGAGGACATCCAGGGACGCGTGAAGGAAATTCGGAACCAGATCGACAAGACCACGAGCGACTACGACCGTGAGAAGCTGCAGGAGCGGTTGGCGAAGCTGGTTGGCGGCGTTGCCGTCATCAAGGTCGGTGCCGCTACGGAAACCGAGATGAAGGAGAAGAAGGCGCGCGTGGAAGACGCGATGCACGCAACCCGCGCCGCCGTGGAGGAAGGTATTGTTCCGGGCGGCGGTGTGGCCCTGGTTCGCAGCGCGAAGGACCTGGAAGCCCTTATCCACACACTGCAGGGTGACGAGAAGATCGGAGCTCAGATCGTTCGGCGCGCCATCGAAGAGCCGCTGCGCCAGATCGTCGGCAATGCTGGCGAAGAAGGTGCAGTCGTTGTGGGCAAAATCCTTGAAGGCAAGGACGACCACCACGGCTATAACGCGGCAACCGGAAAGTTTGAAGACCTGGTTGCGGCCGGCGTCATCGATCCGACCAAGGTCACCCGGACTGCACTGCAGAACGCAGCTTCCATCGCCGGCTTGATGCTGACGACCGAAGCCATGGTTTCCGACATTCCGGAGAAGAAAGAGGCGGCTCCGGCTGGCGGAGGTCACGGCGGCGGCATGGATGGCATGTACTAAGCACTAAACCCGGTCCTACGGCCGGACGGATGGCAACAAAAGGCCCTGCGGAAATGCGGGGCCTTTTGCTTTTTTCTTCAACTAAGGGTGGAGAATGTATCGGGCGCTTTTGCTGCGCCTCACGACGCACCCATTCTCGCGCGTGCTGTCCTTGGTGGGAAACTTCGGATTTGTCGAGAATAGCGGTATTCTGGACAAGACATTTCTCTACATCTCAACACGCATTGCACCGTGAGTGAATGCGATAAGGACAGCAGGAAACATGAATTTGCAAACGCAATCGCCGCGGACCAGCGCGGGCCCACGGACGATCCTTTTTGCAGCCCTGGCAATCTTTTCTCTCGCCGCTGTCTCACGGGCGCAACAAACTTCCTCATCCAATGCCAATCCGCGGCAAGCGGCACCTGCGGCTGCGCCGATCTCTACCGGTCACCTGGTTTTTGAAGGTGGTGCGGGCGGTAATTTCGGAGCGGGTCTTCAGAACGGCCAATACGTCAGGCCGTCATTCGCAGGACTGCTGGGCACCGGTTATAAGCTGAACCGCAGGTTGACGATATTTTTGGAAGGAAACTATTACCACAATGGAATGCCACCGTCCGTGCTGCAGACCGCGCGCGAAACTGGCGGGTCTTATAACACCTTCACCCTCTCCGGCGATCCGATGCTGTACATCTATCGCGGTGCAAAATTTGGCGCGTATGCTGTTGGGGGTGGCGGCTTTTCATCTGTGCATACAAGCTTCAACCGGCCAGTCGGCAAGACCATCAATTGCCGAATTTATTCCGGGCTTGGATATAAAAACTTTACAAACTTCTGCAGTGGCAAAATAACGGGATCTTCTTACTCCACCACACAGGCGATGTACGATTTCGGCATCGGGTTTCAGGGACGTCTCTATCCAACCCGGCGCGAAAGCCTGTTTGTGGAATCGAGATACGTGAAAATCATGACCCCGGCCAACCAGCTTCCGACGCCTAACCTTGGACTCGTCACCATCACGGGCGGCGTGCGCTGGTA
>DASSZI010000238.1:0-32718 GCA_035713565.1 Acidobacteriaceae bacterium
CCAGCGTGGCTGTACAGACCATAACCGCGACAGAAGTTAATACGCTTTTAGGGAATTATCTGCCGCTCAATGGCGGGACGTTGAGTGGTCCGCTTCAACTTCCAGGCGATCCGCAATCCGGCCCGCAGGCCGCAACCAAGAGCTATGTCGATGCGGCAGTGGCCCCGGTGGCTTCTGCCGTTTCGAAGGCGGTCAGCGCGGCTCCGAGTTCGACACAAACGATCCTGCAGCCCGCCGGTACAAACCTATCCTCCAACGTGCTGCAGGGTCGTTATTACGCAAGCGGCTTCCAAACAGGCGGGCAAAGCAACGGAATCGCGAACCTGACGGCGAGCGCCAACTGCACGAATGCTTCTCCGACGGCACCCAGCGGATGCACGATTGTGGTGGACCCTTCGTATTCAAACCAGGAGAAGCCGCAAGGGACGCAATTAGTCAACAATCAGGCGTTTCATAATTACGGCTGGCCGATGAACACACATCTGCATGATGAGCGCAATGGTGTGACGGCCGATTTTTATGAGAATCCGTTTTCCGTTGCGCCGTTCCTGAATAGCGGGGATCTGAAAGCGACAGCTTACACGCTAGACTTTCAGAAATGGCCAGCGTACAGCGCCGACAATATGGGTACGGAATACCTGTACACGACGGACTTTGAGGGTGGATATAATTTCGATAACTACTTTGTCGGAGGAGAGCCGGACTATTTCTTCAAGACCTACTACACGAACCTGAATATGGTCTCGACTAACTACTCAGCCGGACAGCTACAGGCGATCGATAACGTGGTGAACTGCCATGGCACGGGGGACTGCCTGGCGATGAGCACGGCCGTAACCTGCGATGGCGGACTGAATGCCGGAAATGACGAAGGCTGCCATGGCGGCGATTTCAATGTGCAGGAAGATCCCACCGTTTACACGGGAATCATGGCCGCGCCGCTTGCCGTAGGCGGAACAATCGCAGTGACGAACGCTACGAACGGTGGCGGAACACAGGGACAGGACAGGCTGCTGCTAGACACAGCCAGTTCCAGCGTGATTACGGGAAACAGCTTCAGCGGCTACGCAGGGCCAGAGAAAACCGGCCCCAGCGGAGCCAGCGCAGTCAGCCCCAATGTAGCCATCGACGCGAATGCAAATTTTCCCGTCTCCACGATGGTTCAATTGTGCTATCCGGGAAGCGACAATGTTGCCGGAGGCGCAGCGGGTTGCACAGCAGGCAGTCAGCCGGTCGGAGCTATTCCGGCCGCACCCAATATGATCAATCCGGCAACTAGTGTTACGACCAATGTTGTTGCGGCCTACACGTCAACTTCGCCGAATATAGGCCTTCCGGCTGGATTTTGTACTCCGAGCACATTGCAGTCGAGCAATAGCGCAGCTGGGTGCTATCTACCTGCCTCAGGAACTGCCTGCATCAGCGATCAGCAGGAGTATGAGTCTGTGAATTACACCTATGACTCCACGGCGCAAACAGTCACGCTGCTAAATCTGCGCTTCCCGCATGCTAACGGCGTCTTCTTCGCACATGGCGGTCTTTGTGGATATGCGGTCGAGCAGGCGTCCGATATCTTTACCGGAGATGGAAATAATAATGGGATCAGCCAGGTTTTTCCGGTGCTAGGTTCCCCTAATTCGACAAGTCTGTACTACATCAGCCAGCGAACCAATCTAGGCTATACAGAACCAGTTCTGGGAGTGAGCAACGAGCAGAATGGCAGCGTGACAGCCGGCGGCGGCGAGTGCTTCAATCTTTCTTCCGGAACGTTCCAGTTGCAAAGCGATAACCATACAGTTCTGGTGAGCACAGTAGTTCCTTTCGGCGATGGAACCGACTCCATCCTGAACGGTCTCCCTGTGACGATCACAACTTCAAACAGCACTTACAATGGAACGTTTACGGCAAGCTGGGGAGCCCTGAATGGCAACGCGAACGAATTTACCTACTATCTTGCTACGAGTCCCACAGGCACTGTTCCAATCTCTGGAACTACGAGCTACTGTAATACAAATTACAAGCTTTACCCCTCAGTACGCGTCAACAGTGTTCTAAACCATGCCACGAACAACGTGGATGGAACGATGAACACAATGCCCGCTCCGGTGGCTTTCGCAGTAAACGATCCAGTTAAGCAGCCGCATTATCCCTGGATTTACACGGGCCACGACATCGGGCGAGGTGTTAACCAGTACCTGCCGCGGCTCTATAACGCGGGATATCTGTACGGAATGACGTACAACTTCCTGTTAAGCGGGCAGCCATTCGTCGGATTCGGCATCGATAATGCTACAGACCAAAACAAATATCTGCGATATGGTGGCACGCACGAAGTGCCTGGATTCGGCTACACGGTGGAGGGTTCCTGGGACTACGATTACACGACGTTTCAGGCTCCAGAAATGGCAGTAATCAACGTAGGTGGATGTAAGCCAAATCCGGTGGGCTGCAACAGCCCTAACAGTCCCTTTGATGTGCTGCGAGTTCCGGGACCTTCGGGTCCGAACGCTGATCATCTGAACTACGATCCGAAGTCCGACACGTGGACTTTTGGTTTGGATGGAACTCAAGGCTACGGAAACCCTCCAATCCCGATCAAAGGGACACTGCAAGCCTACAATTTCTCAGCCGCTGCCAACGTAAGCGCAAAGGAAGTAGGCGTTGGCGGAGCCTATCTGTTCAATATGGGCGGCGCGATCGGGGTTACCAACACACCTGGAAGCCCGGTTTTCAACAACTGGTATGCGAATTATGCGTATGGATTCGGACCGCAGAACACGACATCGATCGATGGGTATTTATATCGCGGGGGAACGGCGGACAGCATCAATTGCGGCACCGGAACCGGGAATACGGATTGTACCTTTACGGTGGGTGTGCTGAATGCGGGATTGGCGGTCAATGCCCCGAGTGTAGTGGCCACTACGTCCATGACGACGCCAAGCATCACGGTGGGAGGGAGTTCTGCTGTGACCCATGTCGCGTACTACGCGACGGCGTCGATTGCTCCCGTGTCCGTTCCGGCGGGAAGCTGCAGCGACCAGACTGTTCCAGTCAGCGGGCTCGCAGTAGCGGATGACTTAGGGTCAATCAGTCCACCTGGACCGCTGGGGAACGTAAGTCTAAGCGGATATCCCAGCGCCTCAAACACCCTGACATTGCACTTCTGCAACGTCAGTTCTGCCAGCGTGACTCCGCCTGCAGGAGCCTACAAATTTCTGGCGATGCACTGAGTCAATCCTCCAATCCAAACGCCAAGCACGCCCCCCGATCCACTGCGTGGTAGACCGGGAGACGCAGAACGATCACGATCCATGGATCGCGATCATGCGAGAACTCTTTTAGCTGGCAGGCAAACGGGCGCGTGCAGGGTAATGTCCTTCAACGTTGATGGACAGGAGACAGTATGAATCTGGTCAATGCACTGAACGCGATCAGTTCGCAGATTTGGGCAGTCGTTTTGATTCTGCTGGGCATGGGCACATTCGCCATGGCATGTGGGTGTCATGCTGGGGACATTCGCGCAGCTTTCATGAGTTCCGGCACGGGCATGATCGGCGGCGGGATTGCGATGTTCCAGCACCAGCCGAAAGCTCAACCGAGTGCAACACAACAACCGCCAGCGTGACTGGCAGAAACGAGTGTTTCGATGACCTTTCTTCAGCATGTGGGAAGCTTTTTTAAAACTGTATTTGCCGATGTGACGCATGTAGCCACGGCCCTGGAGCCCGTTGTTGACATGGCATTTCCGGGAATCGGATCGCTGTACAACGCTACGGTGCAGGCTGTAGCTACCGCAGAGACGGCTGCGATGGCGGCAGGGAGTGTTACGGGATCTGGCGCGAACAAGCTGGCCGCAGTGACGGCGGCGATTGAACCGATCGCTATCGCATATTTGAAGCAACAGGGGATTGAAGCGAACGGATCGCATATCAAGGAGTGGACGAATGCGGTGGTGGCTACGCTGAATGCTCTGCCGGCGCCCTCCAGCGGAATGGGCGGTCTGGCTACCGCACTGGCGAAATAGGGTTGGCGAAAGACGGCAAATCAAAGACCAGCGGTTCTCAAACCAGTGGCAACAAATAGCGTGGGATTGTGCGATGGATAACGAGGAGCGTTGGAAAGCTGCGGCTCTGTTCAGTTCCAGAGCCGCAGTGGCTGGCGGCGGAGATTTTGAGCGCTTGCTGTGGCTGGGAAAACGTCTGGATCTCCGTTCTCCGGAGCTGGGCAGTTGCAACCTTGCAACCTGGTTAGCCCGTGCGCTTCTGCGGGTGAGAAATAGGAATGGCGAGATCGTACCTCTGGTGGCGAATGCGGCGCAATGCAAATATGAGGAGAGTCGAGGCAACAGAAACATCGTTTTGAAAGCACGGCAAATGGGCATTAGCACCTGGGTGGCGGGACGCTTTTTTCTGAAGACGGTAACGCATCCAGGAACGCTAACAGTCCAGGTAGCCCACAACCGCGAGGCCGCGCAGCAGATATTTACGATTGTGCATCGGTTTTACGAGCATCTTCCAAATGGATTGAAAGCTGGTCCGCTCCGGGCCACGCGGATGAACGCGGGGCAGATGTATTTCCCCGCACTCGACAGCGAATATCGAGTGGAAAGCGCAGCGGACATGAATGTCGGCAGGGGAATGACCGTGCAGAATCTCCACTGCTCGGAGGTATCGCGCTGGAGCGGAGATGCGGCAAAAATCCTGGCGAGCTTGCGGGCGGCTTTAGTTCCAAATGGAGAGCTGGTGCTGGAGTCTACGCCCAACGGGGCGCATGGTGTGTTTTACGAGGAATGGCTGCGCGCGGCCGAGAGTGGGACGGTACCGCACTTTTTTCCATGGTGGTTGGAACCGGCCTACGTGGAAACAGCGATCTCTCATGACTCCTGGACGCATGAGGAGCGCGCGCTGGCTGAACAGCACAGTTTGTCGGCGGAGCAGATTGGCTATCGGCGTAAGCTGCAGACTAGTTTTCGAGGTATGGCAGCGCAGGAGTACGCCGAAGACCCGGAAGCCTGTTTCATAGCGAGCGGCAATTGTATCTTCGATCTGGCGGAGATTACAAAACGGTGCCATCAAGTGAGTGCGCCCATGGAGAAGCGGGAGAATGGCAGGCTATGGATATGGTTTCCAGCAGTAGCGGGAAACGAATATCTGGTTAGTGCCGATCCCGCCGGTGGAGGCTCGGACGGGGACTATGCGGCGGTACAGGTTATCGAGAAAAAGTCGGGATTGCAGTGCGCGGAGCTTTGCGGACATCTGGACCCGCGTGAGCTTGCCAAGCGAGCGGCGGCCCTGGCGAGGGAATACAACGATGCATTATTGGTGGTGGAGCGCAACAATCACGGTATGGCTGTGCTGGCTTATCTCACCATGATAGAGCGGTACCCGAAGCTGTATGAACAGCGCGGGCAGTCCGGCTGGCTAACAACAGCAACTTCACGCCCCACAATGGTGGAGCAGATTGGGGCCGCGCTGTCGGCCGGAGGTGGAATCTTCTCAAGTTCGCGATTGTTGGCGGAGTGCCGCACCTTCGTACGACAAAAAGATGGACGGACGGGAGCGGCGGCAGGAGTCCATGACGATTGCCTGATGGCAATGGCCATGGCCCTTGCAGTGCGGACGGAGTTGGCCTAGGTCGGAAGGGATATAGCCAGGTCGGCCTGCGAAGCGGAGACAAGGGTTGAGGTCGATGCAGCAGACGTAGCATTTGGCGTATCTTATCGGGCTAATGAGCTATTGTTGGATTAGGAAGAGTTTTTAGTGAGACGATGCGGAGTTTTAGGTGGCGGTAACGGCGGTGCAGCAGATACGACGAATGCGAGGTGGGGCGCAGAGTCATCTGATGCTTGGCTCGGATGGCCACTTGTATGTGGTGAAGTTTCAGAACAATCCGCAGCACCTGAGGGTCTTGGCGAACGAACTACTTGCAAGCCGGCTCGCCGAGATGGTGGGGTTGTCTGTTCCGGCTACCGAGGTAGTGGAAGTCAGCGAATGGCTCATTGAGAATACTCCTGAGTTGCAAATGGACCTGGGACGACAGCAGGAACGATGCGCGAGAGGATTGCAATTCGGGTCGAGGTATGTCGGCGGACTTATGCCTGGGCAGGTCGTCGACTATCTCCCGGAAGAGAAGTTGCGCCAGGTGAGGAACCTAGCGGAGTTCGCCGGGATACTTGTGATCGACAAATGGACCTGCAACAGCAATGGACGGCAGGCCGTGTTTCACCGTAAACCAAGAGAAAAGCGATACACGGCCACGTTTGTAGACCAGGGGTATTGCTTTCATGCTGGCGACTGGAATTTTGTCGATACGCCGCTGCGCGGCGTCTATGCGCGCAACCTGGTTTATGCGGATGTTCACGGGTGGGAAAGTTTCGATCCGTGGCTGAGCCGGGTAGAAAAGCTGGATCCTGAAGCAGTGTGGCGGATTGCTGAAGCGGTGCCCCCGATCTGGTACGGCGGAGATTTGCGTGAAATGGAACGGCTCATCGTCGCTTTGCTTGCCCGCCGCGTACAAATCCGGGAATTGATTGTGCAATTTCGGGAGAGTTCACGAGTTCCTTTTCCAAAATGGATGCGGGGTGAGCCGGGAAGAGAAGATGGGGGTTTTGGGGAGCAGAAGAAGATAGAGAATCAAGGATGGGGAGCGTGAATGGGGACAGGATAGCCTAAGACCCAGCCATTCTCTTCTACTAATGCAGCCACAGGTGACGATGTGAGTTCTCAACGCATACAATGCGAATTCTTTCTGGTTCGGTATGTGCCGGACACGGTGAAGAATGAGTTCGTAAATATCGGGGTGATGCTGCGAGAAGCGGGACGGCCAGGTACAGCGCTGGTGAGATTCACGCGCGACTGGAGCCGCGTTCGGTGTGTCGACCCGGAGGCAGACACCGATATGCTGGAGGCGCTGGAGAACGAAATCCGCGACAGGGTCTCCCAAGGATCGACGGAAACGGCCATGATGATGAAAGCACTGGAAGAAAGCTTTTCCAACGTGCTTCAGATCACTGAACCGAAGGCTTGCCTGGCGGAGTCCATCCCGGCAGAAATTGATCAACTGAGCCGGCTCTATGTGGAGACCCGGAGAGTACGAGAAGCGCGTCGTCCAACCGGGCGACAGGCGATTGCAACCTCTATGCGACGGCAATTCGAAGCAGTAGGGGTATGGAATGTGATGCGCAAACGGATCCAGGCTTCCCACTACACGCAGCCGGGTGACCCACTGCGGATCGATTGCGGCTACCGGCCTAACGGAGTAATCCGGATGTTTCATGCAGTTTCGCTGGAAGGAGACTTAGAAGCGGCCAAGGTGCTTGCATTCAGCGCCCCCCAGATCGCGGACGGGGTAGCGAGGGTGGAGAAGGCAGATTTGGAATTGACGGCCATAGTCGAACCGTTGCGGGGCATCCTCGGAAGGGAGTCGGAGCAAATCCTGGCCGACGGTGCGGAGCAGGACCGAGTGGATCAATACCGCTTTGGAGTGATGACCATGGAGCGCAGCCATGTTCGTGTACTGACGGTGGCGGATTTGCCCCGCGTTGCAGAACGAGCCCGGGAGGAGTTGCAGGTCTAAGGAAAAACGGTCGGGGTCTTTTGACAAATGCCGAGGGAACCAGGGCAGCATAGATTTAGGAGAAGAATGAAGAAATTAAAGCGTGGCGATGCCACGCTTTTTGTTTTGTGCGGATGAAATGTTAAACCACGGGATCGGTTGGCGAAGCGATCGACAACGAAGTGGAAAGGCGGAGACAGTGAGCTGGAAAACTAGACTCGATGAAATCTGGACTGGGCGCGACTGGCGAGGCTCCGCAGAAGCGGCGACCAGGACTGGCGGGGGTATGGCGGCTGCAAACGTCGATGGGGCACAGCGCAAAACTGTCCCACTTCCCTCCATCATTGGGCCGGTGCGGCCGCCGAATGCGTTGTTGCCTAAAGGGACGCCGGCAAACCTGCGAAAATTTGCAGAGACACCGGTAGCACGGCGCGCGATCAACATCATTAAAGATCGCATTGCCAGCATGGATTGGCAGATTCAACTGCGACGAGGCTATTCGCTGGCCACGGTTCCAGATGCACATGCCCGGATGGAGATTCTTCGGCGAACCCTGGAAGAGCCAAACCATGCCGATTCGTTACGTTCGGTTATCGAGCAGGCGTTGGAAGACGCCCTGGTTGGCGGTTTCGGAGCAATTGAAATGGAGCTCACGACAGATGCGGAGCGGCCGTTCGCTCTGTGGGCCGTGGATGGCGCAACCATCCAGTTGAACGCAAAATGGGATGGAGAGCCCGATTCACCCCGATACGCACAGAACACAAACCGAGTGGGGCCCGAATCCCAAATCCCTCTTTACGACAACGAGCTGATCTACTTGCGGGTGAACCCCCGCTCGCACACTCCGTTCGGACTGGGGCCGTTGGAGGTCGCGTTTGAAACGGTAAACAACTTTCTGGCAGCACACCGTTACGCCGGTAGATTAGCAAGCAACAGCGTTGTTCAGTATGCGCTTTGGCTCAACGAGACGACGCCAGACCACCACAATCGCCTGCTGCGGTGGTGGCAGGACGAAATTGAGGGCACTGGACGCGTACCGCTGTTGACATGTGAGCAGAAGCCGGAAGTGCTGAAGTTTACCGGGGGAACCGATGCCGAGCTGCGGCTGCAGTGGCAGGAATTCCTGATCCGGATGATTGGAAATGCCTTCGGTTTGCCGCCGATGATGCTTGGCCTGGAACGGGACGTGAACCGAAACACCGCCGGTGAACTTGCCGACGAGGCTTTTCGCACTTCCATCGCGCCCATGGCGCGCATGCTCGCCGAACATTTCACGAGGGATCTATTTGCAAAGCGTTTAGGATGGCGCGAATTTGAATTTGTCTTTAATGAACTGAATGCACGAGACGAGATGCAGGAAGTGCAGATTCAAACGGCCCTGCTTCAGGCCGGAGTTTTGACTGTAAACGAAGTTCGCGCTCAGCGGGGGCTACGTCCGTTGCAAGATGCCCAGATGCTAGAAGGGCGGAGCTCTCAGGCAATCAGGAGTGCCGACTGAGACCGCCGATTGAGGGCGACATTCGGGTGTCATTCTCAAGACCCCTGACGCCCCTGCGAACACTCTGCGGACTGCGAACCTGCTCCGCATAGCCACACAAACAACAATCAACGAGGACGGGAGAACACATGAGACTGGACGCAATGGGGGTCGAGTTCCCGACTGTTCACGGGCATCCTAACCGGGTGCCGTTTGAAGGCGTGTTGACACTCGTCGATGTACCGAGCGATCGCGCTCCAAGCGGATCGAGGGGACACCGTGTCATTCTGAGCCGTCCGGCGGCGGAAGCTGCACTGCCGTCTCTGCTGGGTATGGCAGTGGACTTTCGTCCAGACTGGGATGGCCACGATGCCCGGAGTAAATGCGGGGTTCTGACAGACGCCGATATCGTCGGCCAACGATTGATGGTCGGCGGATATCTTTATTCTCGAGACTTCCCCGAAGTGGAAGAAAAGCTGCGCAACCTTACCGCCGGGAGCATGGGCATGTCTTATGAGCTAGCGGACGCCCATGTCGAGGACATGCGCTCGTCGATCTGGAAACTGAGCCGTGTGACCTTTACCGGAGCGGCAATTCTGCTGCGAGATAAGGCTGCGTATCGTCAGACATCTTTCCGGCTGAAGCCGCACGTGATGCGCCGGCGAGGCACATCGATGGCGGCGTACGGCGGAGCAGCCTGAAGGAACTCCCACGAACTTTGAAAAAACCGAGATGCTAGTCCCGCAAAAGGTGCTTATTAGACGCGGGAGATGGCTTTGCATCTCCGAGACATTGAAATTTATAAGGAGAAAACAGAATGGAACAGGGAGCAGAACGTTCTTTGGAATCGCTTGCACTTACGTTGGATCGTCTGGCGGGAGCAGCAGGCCTGCTGGAGCAAACGGTGTCCCGGCTGGAAGAGCAGCAAATAACGATGTCAGGTCAGGTGCAGAAGATTGTAGCGACGGTCGAGCAAGGAGCATCCCACACCGCAAGCAATGAGCGGGGTCATGAAACAGAGCGTATCCAGGAACTGGAGCGCAAGCTGCAGGATGCGGTGAAACAGATTTCAGACCTGCGGGCGCAGGCGACTCCGGTTGCGGCGAGCGGACGAAAGACAATGACTGCGGCAACTGTGTCTCTGCTTGCGAAGCAGGGCATTTCCAATCTGGACTCGATCGAAGCTGGCTCCCTGGATGCCGCTCTGACCGCGTTGAGTGTGGAGCAACGAATTGCCGTGAAATCCCAGTTGCTTCGTGCCGGACTACTGGGATAGGCAAGCTGGAGCTTCACCCAAGAGCCTCACTTAGCTGCACGACCCGGGCACCCAAAAATTGTACGGCCAATGCTTCGCAAGATTGCGAACGTTGCGGCTCCCATTCTTTGGACCATGTTTTCGCAAACCACGGCCAGACGGCCAGTGAAAGGACACTCATGCAAGCGAATTTCTATGACATTCATGCCGCAGCAGACTACATCGGGCCAGGCGCAATCGAAGTTCCCATTTATCAGACGGAGATTACAGATATTGTCCGGCGCCGCGGACTGTTTGGTCAGCGGATCAAGCAGGTTCCAGCGACTGGGCATCCCTCGCGATACTTCGAACAGACCGCCATTCCTGAACCGACTGCGGCGACCGGCTTCGTGGATCCCCGGAATATTTCGGCACCCGTTGTCAGTCCGTCCCGGGTGGAAAGGGCTGTGCCGTTGAAGGCACTCGTCGCGCAGATCAACTACAACCTGTTTGATATTGAACTGGGCAATCAACAAAGCCAGTTCGCTTACCTGCAGGCTAAAGATCTGGCAGACACGATCGAAGGCGTAATGCACACCCACGATCTGGCACTGTGGAATGGAACGGACACTTCTCTGAGCAGTCCGACGACTCCGCAGTACTATGGAGCGGCGGCGCAGATTGCGGCGAGCGGTTTTACAACGACAATCGCCACGACAGCCAGCATTGTGGATGGATTGAAGTCGACGATTGCCCAAATGGTGGCCAGCAATAACTACGCCGTTCGCCCTACGGCGATCTATGCGAACCCTGTGTTGCTCGACCTGATCGACCGCGAGATGAAGACCGAATTCAACGTGGTGCTGCATACCAAGGAGGTCAATGGCGGGTTTACGGTCAAGACGCTGGTGACCCAGGCTGGAGAACTGCCGCTGATCCCGGATTGGACGCTTGGATATACGGGTGTACCCGGATCGGGAACGGCACAGCTACCTGCCTACATCGTGACGGAAGATTTGATCGAGTATCACTGGTTGAGTGATCCGAATCCTCGCGTGTTCCAACTCGGAGTTCCTGGATCTCTGGCTTCCCAGTACGTCGTGGTCAAGTTCGGCGCGCCGGTCGTGAAGATGGCATCGGCAGGTGCGCACTACCAGGTGATCGTCGACCGCTAGAATCAGATATCCACTGAAGCTGAACCATTTGTTAGTAGGGATCTGAGGGCTGGTCTTGTAACGGGGCCAGCCTTCACTTTTTTCTATCTGCTCTTGAGGCTGAACAAACACGCGGAGGACACGTTATGGGATACCTGCTGCCGACCGACTACGCGACTTATGGTCTTCCGGCGGATACGACCGACGACTGGATTACGATGGCTTCTGCGCTCATCGACTCGTATTGTCATCGGCCAAGCTTGAATCCGACGCAATATGAAGAGCGGATGCGTATTACAGCGCATGCACAAACCGTCCGGTTGAGCTACCTGCCGCTTGTGCCCGTAGCTCCGAATGTTCTGCCGCTGATCTCTGTGCAAGCAAGATATATACGGCCCAGGCGGGGCGAGTTGATCGACCCTTCTTACGAACAGATTGCGTGGGTATTTGGATTGCCGGGAGCCTGGAGCAACCTGAACGTAGCAGACGTCGATTTTGTTCCGAACACTGGCGAACTGACGTTTCCGATGAATATCCTCGGGCTTCCTTATAACGAAGTGGTTGTGACCTATACGGCGGGACTCGCGACAATACCTTATACGGTGCAAGTAGCGTGTGCCCAGATTGTCAAAAATGCTCAGAGTACACCGGCGCTGAATGTGAAGTCGAGCCGGATTGACACCATGCAGATGCAATATTTCTCCAATTCACTGATCGATCCACAAGTGGCGGCCATGTTGCAGCCCTATGTGGCAACGATGCTGGGGTGAGCGATGAGCACGGACTTGAGCGTACGAAATCCAACAGCAGCGCAACAGCGCGCTGCGGATGCGCTATTGCGTTGTCTTGGTGGAGCGACAGTGCTGCTGCGTTTGCCTACAAATATTGTGACGAATTCCGATGCGCAGCAACTGGGAGAAAGCACGCCAGCCTACGAAGATATCCCGCTCTCTCCGACGGTGTTCCGCCGACTGCGGCCGGAACTTCGCGAGGGGAAGGTAAACCGGTATGAGCTCCTGATCTCAGCTTCTTGCATCCAGGCACAGCTCGGGTTGCTGCAGCTTGGCTCGAGCGACCAGCTATTCGCGATGGCGGCAGGAATCTTCGTCGACGGCGAGTTGATGCCGATCGAGGCCGCAGCTGAAGCAGAGGCATTTGGCCGCCCGTACATTTACAGATTGGTTCTACGAGGCCCACAGAATATCTTGCTCTAACCCTGAGGGAAAGCGCACATGCAGAATGCACAGAATACTTTTTACATTAGCCTGCGCGATCGCCTGGCAGCTTTGAATCCGAACCGGACTGTTTATCTGCGGGGTGTGACGCGTCCGGGCATTCTGGTGGAGAGTAATGAACTTGTGACCGTACAGCCGCCCTCCGATGTGTTCGTAATGCGATGGACGGGATTGCACAACGATCCGTATCTTTCAGAGGTTCTGGTGCAGATGGAATGCGAGATTCAGTACATGACCGAAGGTTCGACGGGAAATCTTGGCGTGGATCGAGGCGCTATGTTGACCGAAATGGACGCGGAGCTGATCTCGCTCCTGCAGCCGAATACCGCTCAAAAAATGAGCTACGCGCAAACACCAGCAACTTCGATGGAGACGCAAATTTTTTGGACTGAGGCGACATTCAAGCCTGTAAGGACAGAGCGCGACCGCCTGCTGCGGATTGCCACAGTTACAGTATTCAGCTATGAAGAGCCGGGGGAGCAATGAGCACAAATGCGAACGTTCCGCCAGCATTGACTCCGCCGATTGGCCGCCGAGTGCGAGCCTATTTTGCCCCAGTGAACCGGGCTGCCGGCACCCCTGTAATTTTCGATCCCGCACAAAATGCGGGCTTTAATCTAAATTCGCCGCCCTCTCCATGGCTCGACCTGGGGTGGCTTGGCGCGTTCGAAAGAAAATCGGGAACGAAGGTAATTCCACTCCGCAGCGGTGCGCCTGGATTTCCTTTGTCGCAGGTGAGAACAGAAATTGATTCACTGGTCGAAGTTAATTTTCTGACCTGGGGAAAGCTGCAGATGGCCGTGACCGCGGGTTCTGAGCAGATGAACCTGCTAGCAACCGTAAGCGGCGCTGTTGCGAATGGAAGTGGCGGCCCCGGCAATACTGCCCAACCACTGCAGAGCGGAAGCACCGCGAGTTTTCTGAGTCTTACTGCGAGTCAGATCGCGAACTTCTCTGCTGGACAGCTTGTGGCTGTAGATGTGGATTACACAGGACAGACCGGCTATGTGGGAAGTGGCGTGAGTGGCGCCTATGTGAGCACCACGCCCTCGATTCAACCGGACGTGAACTACATCCGGCGGGTCACCTTTAATGTTGGCCGGATTTCAGGTGTGACCTCCACCGGCTTACAACTGGCCCAACCGCTGATCGCAGGAGCGCCAACCTCGGGCATGGCGGTGCAGCAAATTGTCGGGTTTGTTGATCGAGAGGGAAGTAATTTCTTTCACGAATGGTCCGGCTTGTTTGTGATCCATGGCGAGCAAGGCGATCGAATTTTCCTGCACTATCCCCGGCTGCAGATCGCGTCGAGCGGGATGGAATCGATCAAGCCTTTGGTTGCGCCGCTTGAGAAGACTGTAACTCTGAACCGAGTAGCGCAAGTGGCAGAATTTCGTGCGTTGCCAGTGGTCGACGCTAATGACGGAGCCCAGGTGGTCTGCTTCCGCAGCTACATCCCGGCAGCGGCATGCAACGTGTGGTGAGTGGGTTGCACTTAGTTCCATGCAGGAGAACCATCCTCGGATTCACCGCGCCAAGCGGCAGAAAGCGTATTTTGGGCTAGCTCGATAAGGAGTGGCAATGAAGGTCACGATTGACAATCAGGATGGCAAAGGGCCGCTCGATTATTCGCCGGCTGTCTGCGCGGACGGGGCGACAGAGAAAGCATTGGTAATTACGCGCAGCCTGAACGAACCTACCCTCGCCAGGCTGCAAATGGATTGTGCCAACCATGACCTTGCAACTCCTGCGGTGAACGCTTGGGTTGTGATCGTCGCGGACAACGGCACATACCTTTTCACCGGATATGTTCCTTCTGCACCCGAGCCGATCTTTCTCGGGTACGGCTCCGCCGGGCCGAATTATCGAGTGATTGTGAATGCACTGAGCGAAGATTGGCTGCTGAATCGAGAAGCTCTGCCTCAGACTGCTCCACTCCTAGGCCAGACCGCCGGTGAAATGGCACGGATCCTGACGAACCGGGTGAATCCCACGCTGGTGCAAATGAATGGGCTGGAAGATGTAGGAACCGTCGGTTTCTTTCAATCAATGCCAAATCGCTCATGGTCTCAGAACATTGCCGCTCTGGCCAACCAGGCGAGGGCAGCGTATCGCGTGTTGAATGGACAGCTGACCATGGCTCCTGTCGGATCGACAGTCCATGACATGAGCGACACATTAGGCAAGCTGGATTATTCGGCACTCAGTGCGAAAAACGCGAAGCAGATCGTGAGCGATGTGACTCTGACGGGTTTGAGCCAGCCGATGGAGTACGTGACCGAATTGTTCGAGGGAGATGGCGCGACGGTTCTTTTCGAACTTCAGAGAAACCCTTTTCATATCGTACGTCCGATTCTGTTGGACGAGGAATTCCAAACCACCACTCTGAACACCTCAGTCTGGAACGTGAACGATCCGGGCGGTTATTTAAGCGTGAGCGGCGCAGGTCTTGCGCTGTCAGGAGGAACGGGCGTCGACGGAGCGACAGCACTGGCAAGCATCGATCCGGTTGAGCTGGGCGGCGAAATCGTTATTGAAGCTGGCTTTGTACAGTTGAACAGCGGCAGTGATGGTGTGGTGTGCGGCTTATACGCTGGGCCGGTACAGATAGGAAACTGCATCGCAGGATTTCGCGTCCAGACTAGCGGAACAAACACAACTGTGACTCCCCTGGTGCAAGGGAACCTGGTAGGTACAAGCTTCACCCTGGAAACTGGGCATAGCTATATCCTGCGGCTCAGGGTGCATAGCAGTGAACTGCACCGAATGCTGAACAGCTATTTCTCGTATGGAAGCAGCGGGCCGGCCGTTTTTGGCGGGGGAACGGTGCAATCCCCCTTACAACTCCTGTTCGAATTACAGGACATGGCGCTGCTGCCTTACGTCAACATTGGATCGACCATTCTGTACGATGGATCGATTCCGACTTCTCCAGCCATTGCCACGTTCGGATGCGTGGATAGCATTCAACTACTGGGGAGTATTGGGTATTTCAGAATCACTCAACCCGGAACAGTCTGGATTGTAAGTACGCCGTCGGGAGGAACTCCTTACACGCGCCGCATCGGGCTGGCGAATCAAGGCGCGGATTGCAACGTACTCCGGGACGGATTCATACATTTTTACAAACTCGGAACTCCGCAGCCAGGTGAACTGATTAGCGTGACATATCGAGTCGCTGCGCCTTCCGTGTGGCGACTGGCGGACAGTAGCATAGGCATGCAAGGTGGGACAGGTGCGCCCACCGCTTCGCAATTTGTTGGGCATGTGGTGCGGCCACCAGCGCGCAGTTCGGTCGACTGCGAGAGTGCCTGCCGCGCACTTCTGAATTTCTCCGCAAACTCGTCGGCAGCCTGGAAAGGTACTTACAAGTATTACAACCTGCAGGATCAACAGGACATCTGGCCTGGCGACGCGCTGGACTTCGGCTCCGCAGGGAGCGGTTTGAACGCCAACGTGATCGTGCGCAAAGTGATTCTAGAAGCGACTAGCAGTTGCCCGGAAGTCCTGAACTATACCCTCGAATTCGCAAACGACTGGGCGGAAGCGATCTCGATGACTCTCTCGGATGCGATTCCGCCGGAAGTGCTTCTTCCACTTGAGCCAGCAGTCGCCCCGGGGGCATATTTAGATAACCTGAACGCGTTGGAGGTTGTCAGCATTACTTCAACCCAGATTCAGGTGAATGCCAATGCCACCCCCCCGACGGGTGGAGGGTTTGAGGTACGAAGCCGCGAGTATACTTTCGGCTCCGCGATTCACGAGTTTCTTGTCCTGCGAAGTGCCGTGCCGAATTTTACGATAACAAGATCCGCAGATGAGGAGCAGTTTTACATCCGTATGTATGATGGATCCACTCCTCCGCTTTATTCGCAGCTTTCCAGTTGCATATTCACAAACATTCCAACTTCTTAGCGTCTCCACTGAAAACGACGGGTGCATTGCAATGGATGATTTCGAATCGACGGTTCTCTCCGACCTTGCTGCGTTGAAGAGCCAAATGGGCGCATTGCTCGGACTCGGCCAGCCGGGAAGGCTTCACACGCTGGAGCAGAGGCTAGAACGCCACGAAGTTTACATGCAACGAATGAAAGGGATTATCGGGGTGGTATTCGTGCTGTTATCTGCTACGCACATCATGGTGGATTACTTGAAGCGATAGCTGGCAGGACTGCAGCACATCTCGCGCAGGGACGGTCTAATCGCCAGTTGGCTCGGCAACCAAGCGGAGATGCGAGCTTGCCGATTGAACTTGGCGGCTGGACACCAGCATCAGTTCCTGAAGGTTGTGAAAGCTTTTGTCGCGGAATAATGTAGAGAATAAGACACTTAGGTCGCTCAGGAAAGTTGCCTTTTGCATGTATTCGGCGTCGAGCTTTATTTTGAGCGGGACGAGGTGTTCTCTGTAGAAAGCCTCGAGGCGTTCGGTCGGCACTTCGCACAGAATATGTTGCTCCTCACGGAAAGCTAGAGTAGCAGCTCCGGTGACGCCAGGCCGACATATCATCTGGGTATGTTCATGCTCCGGCAATTTGGGACGGGGTCCGACAAGGCTCATATCCCCACGCAGGACATTGTACAACTGGGGAAGTTCGTCGAGCTTGAACCGACGAAGCAGGCAGCCAATAGCAGTGATCCGAGGGTCGCCTTTTGCGGTGTGACGGGGACCAATCGACTCAGAGTTCTGGACCATGGTGCGAAATTTGTAAATGGTAAAGAGCTTTCGGTTCTGGCCGGCGCGTCTTTGGCGAAAGACGACAGGCCCCCGAGACGTGAGACGCACAGCGATTGCGACGGCCAGCAGTAGAGGGGACAGCAAAATCAAAGCTGGCGTGACACAGAGGAGGTCAAAGACGCGCTTCCAAGGGGAGGCACACCATGCGCTAAATCTGAAACTCCGGGACTCGGCGAAATATTCGTGAAAATTATCTATGCGATTCGCAACTGATCCATTCCATAGCACATCTTTTGAGACTGCGCGCGTATGAGAGAGGGTCGCTGGTTTCGACATTTGAGGGAGATAAAATTCTGTACTCAAGGCTACATTCTCCGGGTGTTTCCAAGTTCTGATCGCTCAATTTGGATTGCTAACAGCGTGCCAACATCGGTAATCATGGAAAACTCACGCGCAGAAGTAGTTTCGCCCCCGCAGGCATGAATACGCATTCAAAGACCCGGGAACTTGATTTTGTATAAACCGACAGATGCGACCAAGTTTCGACTTCTTTGATAGAACGCGTCACGGGCAAAAAAGTTTTGGTCTCTTTATCTTTCATGAGTATAGCCGGTGAACCGAATGAGTTCCACAATGATTTGGGACTTTTAGAGCGGGGGGGATTCCAAAGTGGACGGGTACATCCCAATCCGGGAATCTTCGCATCAGCTGGGAAAACATATCGTTTCGGCCCGGATCCTTCCTAAAGTGGATTGCCTCACTTATTTGGGATGCCGATACCCCTGGAGATCGCAGCTCGTATTCAGGAATCACGGCTCCGGGTCGGCCGCAGGAACCAGCAAAGGGATTGCGTCCAAGAGATTTGCGATTCGAGCGTGAAATTTTTCACGCGGGCACCATGCGGAGTGGCCATTTTGCATCAAAATCATAGTTCCGATGGAGGCGGCAGTACCTGCACATGCATCCGAGCAGCGATCTCCGATGAAAATGGATCGGGCGAGGTCGACGAGGTGGTCTTCAGACGCACGGAGTAGCATTCCGGGGTTGGGTTTCCGATCGGCACAGTCTTTGTGGTATTTTCCCTTCCCATGGATGGGATGGTGGGGGCAATAGTAGTACGCATCGAGCTCAATGTCCTGTTGTTTAAACTGCGATGCCATCCAAAGCATAAAGTCGTGGAAGTTCCCTTCGGAATACATTTCACGGGCGATGCCGGACTGATTGGTAAGGATAATCAGCTTGTACCCTCGCCCTTGAGCGACCCGACAGAGATCGAATATGCCCGGGGTGAACTCGGTGTGCTCTGCCTGCCAAAGATAGCTAATTTCCCGGTTTACCACGCCATCTCTATCAAGGAACAGAGCTTTCCCAAAGGGCTCCATTACCAACTCTTTATAAAGTCAGGGGTGCTTTCTGAATCCCCGGAAATAGCTGAACGAAAGTAAATTTGCTCCACGAGTAGGCAAAAAATGTGCTCAAGAGCCAGGTGGGATTCCTGGATTTTCATTGTTACGCCAGACGGGACTCTCAGGCAAACGTCGCATAGTGCTGCCATTCGGCCACCTTCGAAACCGGTGAGCCCGATGGTGGTTATGTCAAGCGTGCGCGCGTGCTCAAGCGCCCGCAGAATGTTAGGCGAGTTCCCCGAGGTGGAAATCGCTAAAAATACATCTCCGGATTGTCCGAGCGCTTCCAACTGGCGATTGAACACGCATTCAAAACCGTAATCATTCCCGACAGCGGTTAGGATTGAAGTATCAGTAGTGAGCGCTACGGCGCGCATGGCCGGTCGGTCCTGAACGAGTCTGCTCACAAATTCGGCGACGAGGTGCTGCGCATCGGCCGCGCTGCCTCCGTTTCCTGCGACCATCAGTTTGCGGCCGTGCAACAGAGCTGCAGCAGTGATCTCCGAAGCCTGGATAAGCAAATTGTGCAGATCTTCATCCCGAGCTACTTTCTGCAACACGCCAATGGTCTGATTGAGTTCGTCTGCAATAATCTGCCGCATTTCCCTGACCTCCCAATCGATCACTTTCTTGCTTAGATGCCGCCGAACCGCCTTGTTTTCCAAACAACCCCCGCGTTCCAGCTAACCGGCTTTGGCGCCTCGTAAGCGAAGAGCTGTGCGCAATCTTACGACCTTGGCGGCAGTTTCAGGATTTTCCATCTTTTCCTGGTACGAGGCATGCAGGATCACCCATAGGCTGGAAATACAAAAACCAAGGATAAGCGCGCCAAGCGTCAGAAGGCTCCGCTGTGGCCAAGAGCGCCTTTCCGGCACCAACGCCGGGTCAACCACCTGGATCATCTGTCCCTGTTTGGCCTCGTCCACCTTGGCCATCTCGTATTGACGAGCAAGTAATTGGAACAGCGTCTCGTGGTATTTCACATCGCGCAGGCGGCGAATATATTCCAAACTGGCTGCAGGAACCTGCGATGTCGGAGTGAGGACGCTTGCTGCGGCACCCGGATGCCCCTTCTCAAATTCTTTTAATTGTGCTCGCAACCCCTGGATTTGGGACTGCAACGTCACAACATTGGAATTCTCGTCCGTCGCCGATGTCCGGAGAGCGGCTAATTCCACCTCGTCAGCGGAAATTTGGGCGCGCAGTTGAGCAATTGTCATGATCACCGCACCTGCCTGACCCTGCGGCTGGATGATGCCCGTCTTAAGTTCGGTCGTTTCCAGAGCAACTTCAGCATCCGCCAGCTTGTCTTTTTCTTTCTCGAGTTGTTGTTCGAAGAACAAGCGGCGCTGCGCTGCGTCTGTGACCGCAAGGTGCGACATCAAGGAATGCAGTTCCACAATGTATCCGTTGGCGAGTGCGGCGGCCCTTTGCGGGTCTCGGTCGCTGACGGAGACTCTAATTAAGGAACTTTTCTCCGACACAATCTTTGTGCTGCCTTTCAGAGCCCCCCTAGCATCGTCAAGCTTCTTAACATGGTAGACCTTCATCAGGTGAAAACGTTGAACGATCCCGTCCGTGATTGTTTCACTTTGTAAAAGGCCGATGTAGAGGTCGGCGGGATTTTTGAGGCCGAGCATACTCGCGGCACCGCCTCCTCCGCCGGCCAGAGATGCCAAGCCTCCCAGTTGGCCGAGAAGTGCTGAAGAAGAACTGCTCTGCTGAGGAGGCAGCATGGTGGTGGTAGCAGTAAATACTGAAGGCAATACAAGTGAGATAGCTGCCGTAATGATCGCAGCCAAAAAGGTAAAGAGCAGGATGAATCCCTTACGGCTCGCCAGAACCAAAGCAAAGTCGAGAAGCTCGACAGGTTCCTCCGGCGCCTCACGGGTATGGAAGTACGCTGGAGATCCGCCTGCAGGAGCTCCTACGGACCTGGCATCCTCCGATCTCATATCAGTGACTGTCATAAATTGGCGGCTACAGTCCGAATAGTGTTAATGCCGCGATCCCAAGTCCAAATTGACCAAAGACAGCGGAGATGTCCGTCAGATTGCGCAGCACACTCGTCTTGCTGACATTGTCAGGGACTACCACGGTGTCGCCGGGATAAACCAGCTTGCTGTCAAATCCACCGCCGAATACACGTCCGCCCGAGGTCTGCTTGCTGAGTACGGACCCATCGGCGCGAATGACAAACTCATGGCGTCTATCCGCATTCTTATTGCTGCCGCCCGAAATGCGGAGGTAATCTCCAATATGGTTTCCGCGCCGGTAAATAAAGGAATTCTGGTCATAAACCGCCCCCACGACGCTGACGCTCGCAGGAGTAACAGGAACGACAAAGCGATCACCGTCTTCCAGCGGCAGATCGGGCAGCGAAGCTACACCTTGACTATAGGGCGTTAGATTGAGAACGATGCGACCTGTTGCCCTCATACGCCGCAGTGTAGTAATTAACTGCTGCTGACTCTGCAAGCTGGTACCCAGCGCAGCCACGCCATTTGCATTAACAAGCGTTCCCGCTGCGTTTGCTGATGTCAGTTGAATGTCCCGTTCAATTGAGTTCACGTATTCGTTAAGTCTCTCCTGCTGGAGCCTCTGTGCGGATTCTCGCAGAAACTCCGACCCATAGAGATATGCCTTTGGCGTCAGCCCTCCGGCCCGCCGCACCACATCGCGCAACGTTTCGCCCGGCCCCACGCTATAAATGCCCGCGTGGACTACCTCGCCCTCCAGCCGAACATATTTCACCTGCTGCGCCTGCGGAACGTGAATGTCCGCTGTAGAGAATATCGTGACGATATCCCCTGACTCAAGCTGCAGATTCTGCGTGGGATCATGGTCCAGAATGGCCTTGCCAGGACTGAATGGAATTAGAGTCGTGGCGAGCGTGTGGGGATCCGTACGTTCCACTGCGGCATAGCTCCAATCAATCGTGGGAGCGATTCGAAGAATCTCGTTCTGAATGGGAAACTGGCCTTGCGAGAAGCGCGATCCGGGCGGGTAATAACGAAGCTGTGGCACCTCTCCATTCCTGGGATTCGCCATATTCTTGGAACCGGGAAAATGGTTCTGACTCTGCCAGACCGTCTGCCGAGGACCTTGCCGGGACTGCTGGGCTGAAGTGCCCGGCGTTGTGCCGGACGCATCCGGCGCAGCCGATCCGTTTGCGGCATTCGTAGAATTTGCGGAACCGTTCGCGTTGTTCGCGGGAGGAAGCTCCTGCACTTGCTCGCTTGACTGCTGTTGCTGCGCGTCGTATTCGCCGTTCTGCGAACCCGCTAGCGAACTTCCGGTGACGTAGGGCTGCGGCTCATTCGGATTCGTCTGGCCCGTCAGGTTGAGGGGGTTGGGAAGATTGGCGCGATAGGACGAGAACAGCGGCGTGTATTCCGGGGCGGGCAGGCCCAGCGCAATTCTCCTCTGCCAATAGCCACGGGTTTCAAGCGCATCCTTGTTGGGAATCAGATCGGTAATCCGCATGCCCGGTTTCCACCGATACAGTCCCGGATTCGCTACGTTGCCTCGCAGCGTGACAGTGCGTTCCAGACGACGTTCAATGGAAGGTATCCTTAGGATGTCGCCGTCCCGCAGGGGAGTGTCCAACCCTGCTTTATCCAGCGCTATCTGCACGGCTTGACGGGAATCCTGCATGCCCGTGCGTTCCAATTGCGCCTGCTCCCTGGAAGCCATGTTGGTCAAGCCGCCGGCGAGCTCGATGACCTGGCCTGCCGTTTCTGTACCGATCAATTCATAAATTGCCGGGATATGCACGCTGCCTGCGACGGCAATCTGGGGGCCGACCGCCGGGATATAAATCACGTCCCCAGGAAGCAGCGGCGCATCGTGAGATTTGTCGCCCTTGATCAGAAGATCGTAAAGATCGAACGTGGTGACGACCTGGCCTCCACGTTTCAATTGGATCTGCCGCATCGACCCTTCTGACGAGGGCCCGCCGGAGGAGAATAAGGCATTCACCAGAGTGCTGAGCGAACTCAGCGTATAGCTCCCGGGACGTCGGGCATTTCCTACGACATAGACCTGAATGGAGCGCAACTGGCCCATGTTGACGCTTAAATCAAAGTTACGGAAAACGCGCCCAAGTTGCTTCTTAAGATAGCCGTCCAACTGCTCAAAGTGGAGCCCGGCAACTTCAATGTTGCCCACCTGGGGAATGTAGATGTCACCGGCGCGGTCTACCGTCACATGAGAATTAAAGTTAACTTGACCCCAGACGCGTATCAGCAGCTGATCGCCTGTACCCACGACGTAGTCGGCCGTGACGGGCGTGCGGTCGATGGGCACGAAAGGTGCCGAAAGATCGGAGAATAGGTCGGCTCCGAATATCGGCAAAATGGCTCCGACCGACCCAGCCACGGTACGCTGAAAGTCCGTCAGCGGCTCCCTTCGATTAAACCCCGCATATGGGTTGTAGGGGTTGCGATAGGCGCCATAGGGCTGCCGGCCGTAGAGAACCTGGTCGGAGTAGGTGGGGACAGGAATGTTTAACCCTGTTGCACCTCCAAGCGCATTGGCACCGTACGGCATCTGCTGCGAGTAGCCTCCCGGCCCGTAGCCACCTTGCTCTGAGCCATAAGCACCCTGCCCTTGACCATAGCCGGGAGTCGTCTGAAACGCACCTGCGCCGCTACATGCTGGAGAAGAGGCATTCTGCGGGCTTGAGCAATCCGTCCCTTGCGACCCACTATCCGTTCCGGAAAACTGGGCGTGGACCACCGTGGTCCCTAGACAGGACAAGAGAATTGCCAAAAAGAAGAATTTACGCAGCATTGGAGATGACTCTAGTGTAAACGCAGTCCCCGCATCTATGTTAGCAACCCTAGGGTACTTCAACAGCTTCCGCTACAAGGCCGGAAACTGCTCTTTCTCTCGAAACGGGTCACTGCACAATAACGGTCAACGTCGCGCTCTTTTGCAGACCGCCCGCCGCAGCAGTCACGGAGAACGTGTAAGTTCCCGGCGGCGTAAGCAAATTATTGGGCAGCGGATTCTGGGTGGTCAAACCAAGTGGGCCGCCGCCTTTTCCGCAGGCACCCACCCCGGCCACAATCACCACGACGAGCAGCATGAGGATTCCCCGGTGGATGGAACTTCCCTGACAAGACCTCCACGTTATCGAAATCGTCCGGGCACGAAGGCGAATCCAGAACGGCAGAATAAGGATGGCCGATCCGAATGCCCACTGCTGAAGCTTGACCCTAGCCAGGGAACCCGAGCCCACCCCCGCGCGACGCAATTGTGCAGCAGGTCCCGCGCCGGTTGCAACCGCCACCTGGATGTTTGTTGGCCCATTTAAGGATGCAATCGAGGGATTTACCGTGCATCTGGAGTTTGGCGGAACGCTGCTGCAACTCAAGCTCGCGTTCCCAATTGAGCCGCTCACGGGCATCAGCTCCAGAGAGTAGCTCGCGGCTGTACCGCTTTTCACCGTTACCGAGGTCGCGCTCGTAGGCAGCAGTTCAAAGGAAATCCCGTTTCCGGTCAGCTGGGACGAAACCGTGGAAGCATTCGTCGCCGACATGATCACGCTGCCCACCTGAGACCCCGTTGCATTCGGATTGAAGACTACCGCGATCGAGCAGCCAGCTCCGGGGGCCAGATTGGTCGCGCAATCATTGGTCTCGGAATACGGCCCCTGCGTCGCGAGAGAGATTCCGGTTAACGTACCTGTGCTCCCATTCTTCAGAAACAGCGTCTGCGCTGGAGAAGAGGTCTCCACACCCACGGAGCCAAAGTTGATTACCGCCGGACCTAGTGTCACGTTGGGCAACGTTCCGTAACCAGTCAGTGGAACGTTTTGAGTCCGGACAGCATCCGTCACCGACAAGGTGCCTTGATCTGAGCCCGATTTGGAAGGATTGAAGACCACTCGAATTCCGCAGGAACTACCCTGCGACAGAGATGCACGGCAGCCGGTGGTGAACACGTAATCCGGGTTGCTCACCTTCAACCCTATGGCCGTCAACGTACCCTGCCCGTTATTGCTCAATATGACGGTCTGGGGAGCACTGTCTGTGCCGATGTTTTGTCTGCCAAAGTTCAGCGTCAGCGGAGAGAGATTGTCCTGTGTTGGCGATTCCCCCGAACTGCTCAACGAAATGACTTGGGTTCGTAGCGCGTCCGCCACATCCACCTGTCCTGTCGCGCTGCCCGCCACCGTGGCGCGGAAGGTGACTGTAAGCAGACAACTCGAGTGCGCCGCGACCGTCGTGCCGCAATTGTCTGAAACGCCGAATCCAGTTCCTATCACCCGGATCGCAAGTTGCGTCAAAGCGGAATCCCCGGAGTTGGACAGAGTAACGGTCTGAGGCGGTGCAGACTGGCCGACGAGCGTTGCCGGAAATACCAGCGATGTTGCCGAGAGGGTGTCGGTCGCCGGGGCTGTTCCGGTTCCCTTCAGCGAGATAATTTGGCTACGCAGTACATCTGTCACGGTGATATCGCCGGTTTCTGCACCCGCGGAATGAGGTGTGTAGCGCACGGCGAGCGTACACGCAGACTGTGCATTGAGCGAATAACCACAGCCGTTCACGACTGTAAAATCTCCAGTCGCCTGCACCTGAAGGCTGGTCAGGGGAGTGCCTCCTGAATTGGTCAGAGTCACTGACTGTGGCGCACTCGCAGTATTTTCCATCGTGGGCGGAAATACAAGTGAGAGCGGAGTCAGCGTATCTGTTGGAGGATTTTCGCCCGTTCCATTCAGTCCAATCTGTTCCGTCCCCTGTCCGCTCACCACCGTCAGTAACCCGCTGGCCGCCCCGGTCTGCGTCGGCTGAAAGGCAATAGCAACGGTACACCCGGTATTTGCAGAGAGTGAGCCGGAACAACTGTTGACCGTAATTGTGAAAGGCCCGCTGACGTTTTCCGATGTCAACCCGACAGGACTGCCGCTGGTGTTCGAGATCGTTACCTGCTGTGCGGCCGAGACTGTGTTGATCTGCTGACCACCGAACGAGACGACGTTCGGGAGCACAACAATGGCGGACTGTGTCGTTCCAGTACCGGACAGGCTGACGCTCTCCTGGCCGCCGGAGATGTTGCCCGGGACGGTCATCGTTCCATTCCGAGTCCCCGTAGTTCCAGGCGTGAAGGTAACTGAGATCTGGCAAGCTGCTCCCGGGGACAACGCTGCCGGGCAATTGTTCTGTTCCAGAAAGTCCCCCGTCACGACGATGGTTCCGAGCGTCAGATTGCCGGAGCCGGTATTCGTCACGGCAACTGTCTGCGCACTACTCGAGGTCTGCACCTCCTGGCTTCCGAAGGTCAATGCCGACGGCGTGAGCGTCATTGTCGTTAACGGAATGCTGGTCAGGAGCGGAGTCTCCCAGATACCGCGGCCATAGGTGCCGACGCGCAGAACTCCTCCGCTTGCCGGGGTAGCCGTCAACGTCACGGCGGGCGCGAGCGGCAATCCGGTTCCCATCAGATTCCAGCATTGCCCACCTATCGTTTCGCAATTGGCAACGTTGGGCGAGACGAATACGCCGCCATCTGACGCCACGTAGACCACGCTCGCATTATTCGGATCGACCAGCACGGAGTTCAGCGGCAAGTCGGGAAGGTTTTTCGATATATTCAGCCAGTTTGTTCCGCCATTGGTGGACAGATAAAGATGCGGCACACCAAAGCCTTGAATGGCCGCGTACACAGTGTCGCCCGTCGGATCATGAGGGTCGACGTAAAGCGAGGCAACATCAAACTGATAGGGGTTAAACACCCCGTTATAGCTCTGCTCCCCGGCAACCGGAGAAAGCGCCAGATCTTTCCACTTCGCCGTTCCGTTCGCGGTATTCGCTGTCTGCGTGGCGAACACATGACCGCCCACATAAGCACCGCCGCCATCGAGTTGCCCAGCCATGCCTGCATAGATGAGTTGAGAACCTGTGTTAGCCGCGGCGTTTACGCTTCCTGCTCCAGGCGTTGCATTCGGACCTCCAGAGGCGAGCGAACGAATCAGCGCATTTCCGCTGCAGCTTGGCTGGGAATTCCCGTCCAGCATGGGGCTGATTGCATTGGTCGTGCTCCAGGCGCTGCCTCCGCTGGCTGGCCCGCGCCAGACGCGGCAGGTTCCGACCAGCATGTTCTGGGTGTTGGCAAAATCGAGCGCATAAGGAGCCGTGAGCAAAGACTGATCGTTGCTCGTTTCGGCCGCGCCGATGACCGGATGGATGCCAAAGTCTGCCGTCGTGCAACTCGCCCCTTGAGTGCACTGTCCGATTGCTACGCCGGGGCCGAGGGTCGCATACCAGTTGCTTCCATTCGCCGGGTCAATGGCGGTCTGGCCGCCTTCGCCGCTCAACAACTGGATCCAAACGCCCAGGCTGCTGGCCGGCGAAGCTGCACTTCCGTTCACTCCAAATCCAGCCAGCATGACTTCGGGATCGCTTAGACTATTGGCCATTCCGCTCACTTCAGCAAGCGAACCCAAGCCATTGTTGAGATTTTGGTAATGTGTCGCGTCGGTGACAGAACACGTCTGGCCCGTCTCATCCACTCCGTCCGCTGATCGCCAGATTCCACTGTCATTTCCAAAGTAGAGCAAAGGCAGCGTGCCTCCAGCCGGTGCTCCAAGCGATGCAATGGCGTGCTGCGCGGGAGCGACTCGTGCCGACACACAGCTCGTCGTGTTCGTCGTATTGCGCCACACACATCCCGCCGCAAGGCTGCACCGGAAAATGTCCTGCGTCCCAGCGAACAGGAGCGTATCCGTTGCGCTCGCGACGGCCGACAGCGCCAGATTGTACGTTCCTTGCGGAATCGTGCCGTCGCCATTCGCGTCATCGAGCGCTGCGTCAGGAATTTGGACCCATGGCTGCACCTCTGGGGTTGCGCAGCTGCCGTTCATCCCGGCGTTGCACACCGATCGCCACAGTCCCTGGTCCTGATTCAGCGAACTCGGCATATTAGGCGTTGGACCGACTGTAAGCGCAAAAAGGTCGCCTGTTACCGGCTGAACGGACAATACACCACGAAAGATAGGACAAGAATTGCTCTGCGTATCGAATGGGCAATTGCTCGCCCTGAGCGCGACTCCGGGCTGATTCGTCAGGCGTGTCCACGTAACGCCGTCCTGCGATTGATAGTAGCCGTGGTATTGGATGGCCGCGTAGAACGAGTTTCTCTGGGCATCCCACACGACCGAGGTGACGGCTACCCCGGGAAACGCCTTCGGGATCGTGATCTGGGCCGACTGGATAACCTGGTTGCTACCGTCCTGGATCGTGGAGAGATGCCAGCTCTGGCCGGCATCGGTCGAATAATACAGCCCCGTTTCCGACGTATTGAGCGTGTTAATGTCGGCGATGTTGTTGACGAAGGCATCGTAGGAACTGGTGACCGCCCCAACGACCAAGCCGGGATTTCCCGTACTCCAGGCAAATCCGGAGAAGGCTTCTCCAACGAAACTGTAGTTGGTCAGGCCGCCGGAAAAGGCGTCCTGGCTTTGAGTAATCAATTGCCAGGTTCCACCGCCGTCGCCGGAGCGCAGAATCCCGGCTCCGTAATACGAGTCGAGCACATCGTTGGGATCGCCCGTTCCTGCGAGCACCACGCCGTTGACGCTGTTCCCCGGCTGTACACTCACCGCCCCAATGCTGAGCGAGGTTGTATTCACGCCCGAATACGCCGCAAGCTCATCCGTAAGGGGCTGCCAAGTGATCGTAGACGGATCGGTCGCCGCCGCGTTAGAAGATTTCCAAACTCCTCCGCCGGTGGCGCCCAAAAAGACCGTGTTGCCTGATGCGTCCCAGGACGCGACTGCAACTGAGGTGACACGCCCGGTCACGCTGCCGAACTGCGGAGTGACTACGTGGCTCGGACCAACCGGCTTCCATGCTGTGTTTCCAGCAGTGAGCAGAGGAACCGCCAGACGCTGCCCCATTCCCCGAGCTCGCAACGTCGCTGTGGACTGCCCCTTAACCAACCGGGACGCAAGGAAAGACCGGGCATGCTGCTGCAAACTATTGCCGTGCGATGCCGGTGCGGGCGCAGCCAGCAGATCCGTTGCAACCGTGGTTGCCCGATAACTTTGGACAACCGGACGCGCAGGCGCTTGCGCGTCGAGGACCGTCGGCAGAAAAAGCGCAACGCAACATGCCGCGCGCCAAACAAGTGCAAGCATCCAATACCCGGAAGGATAGGCAAATGATTTTTCTTAATCATGCGAGCGTTTTGCAGCCGAGTCAACACTTTAGTCATGGGACGAGCAGAAATCGCTCTAATGTTGGAGGATTCGAGAACTACCAGAGGAGTATCCTCTAAGGATTATTTATGGATGACCATCAAAACGGCAAGACTTATCCCGTGGAAGAAGCATTGAAAGCTCAACAGGCGTTGCGGAAAGCTGCGGGACTGGAGCCGGAGCAGTTCCCAATCCAAGCTCTGGTGGGAATGTTCAGCGATGAAATCGAGGGCCTGCGCAAGCAGGGCTGCAGCGACGAGCAGATCGCGGGTCTTGTGGCCGAGAGTTCCAGCATTCGAATCACAGCTCAAGACATTCACGAGAACTACGCGCCCCCGCACGAGCGGCACTCCTCCCGTTCCTGAACGCATATGCATTCATGCTGGTGCAAGAATGCCGTTTCCGATCGCCTTTGCCTTGTATCGTTCGGCATACCAGGCGACAGTGCGACGCAGTCCCTCCTGAAAATCGACTGCGGGCTCATAACCCAGCGCCTCGCGCGCCGCAGTGATGTCTGCGTAGGAATGCTTGATGTCGCCGGGCCGGGGGGGGCCGTACTGCGGCGGATTTTTATAACCGATAATTTCCGCCATCCTCTTGTAGGTCTCGTTCAACGTGTAGGGCTTACCGCAAGCGCAGTTGAACATTCGCCCGCTCACCTTTTCCGCGGGAGCAACCGCCGCCTTCAGGTTCGCCTGGACCACGTTTTCTATATAGGTAAAATCCCGGCTCTGCTCGCCATCACCGTGGATGACCGGCTGATCGCCCTCAAGCATCGCCGTGGCGAATTTGGCCATGACGCCGCTGTAGGGTGAGTCCGGTGCCTGGCGCGGACCAAAGATATTGAAGTAGCGAAGCGCCACAGTCTCCAGTCCGTAGACCTCGTAGTAGCTGCGCAAATAGAGCTCACCGGCCAGCTTCTGCACCGCATACGGAGACAATGGCCCCGGCAGCATGGATTCTTTTTGCGGCAGCGGATTTTTATTGCCATAGGCGGAAGAAGATGCTGCGTAAACCACACGCTTCACGCCAGCGTGTCGCGCGCCCTCCAGCAGATTGAACGTGCCGTCAACATTTGCCGTATGGCTGGTGCGCGGGTCTTTTACGGAAAGCGGAACGGAAGGCAATGCGCCTTCATGGAAGATGATCTCCACGCCCTCGCACGCCTGGGCGACGGCCTGCCCGTCGCGCAGGTCTATTTCCAGCAATTCAAGCCTATCGAGCCAGGGAGCAAGGTTCTCGCGCTTTCCGGTGGCGAAGTTGTCGAGCGCGCGTACGGTTTCGCCTCGCTCCACCAGTGCCTGCGTCAACCACGATCCGATAAAACCGGCAGCACCAGTCACTAAATACAAAGCCATTATTTTCTCCTGCGGATTTGGTAAGCAATTGTAGTGGTTTTTATTGGATGAAGGAATGCTCGAGATTTGGTGCGTGACTCTTGGCGCATTTTTGCCATGACGAAAAGATGATCCGGTCAGGAAATAGTCATGTTGGCAAGGTAGCGTTGATCCCCCACTCGTCGCAAACACAAGGATGCGCGAGGGAATGGGCATTCGGCTGTTGCGGCATTTGGATGCAAGTAGGGAAGAATGATAAGAATGTCGCGTGGTGTCGTGACAATGATGACCGAAGAAGAATTAAGCAGGCGAATCGCCAATATGCATCTTGACTTCCTCAGTGCACAGAAGAAGCAACGTGGTTGGAGAAACAAGGTTGATCCTCTCTCGTTGGATTACGAAGACTACAGAAAGACCAGACTATGGAAAGAGATGATTATGCAGCGCATTCTTCTTCGCGATGAGAACAAGTGTCGACGCTGCGATGGATGTCACAGCATTGTCCACTTCACGAGTTCTGGTGTGAAACGTACTCCTGCAGATCAAAAAGCAGCTCTGACTGATCTAACTCTAAATCAGTACCTACCGAAAGTGGATATGAGAAGAGATCCCTTTCGCATTCCAAATTGGGAGCGGTTCACTGTGGTTCAGAAGCAAACGTATTTAGACGAATACAACGCGAGAAAAATGAAACGCAGCATTACTGCACCCCCAGGTTGGGCAGCTTGCTGATTACGATGCAGAGATTCAGCAGCGCGTATTTATTTTGTTGGAGTACGATTGGAGATGGCAGGTGGCTGGGCGATCGCTGCCGGTTCTACAGCAATGTGAATCGGGGGAGGAAAGTCCGAACTCCGCAGGGCAGTGTGCCGGATAACGTCCGGGACCAAAGCGTCAAGGCTTTGGGACGGCAAGTGCCACAGAGAAAATACCGCCCGCTCGCAAGAGCAGGGTAAGGGTGAAAAGGTGCGGTAAGAGCGCACCGCGTGCGTCGTAAGGCGCATGGCAGGGTAAACCCCACACGGAGCAAGACCAAATAGGCGGGAAGCTTTGCGGGCGCAAGCTCGAAAAGCGCGTGCTGGCCCGGCGCGCCAAACTCGCGGGTAGGTCGCTATGAGCGTGCGCAGCAATGCGCCGCCTAGAGGAATGATCGTCCTCGACAGAATTCGGCTTACAGGCCGCCTGCAACTTATTTGTCAAGGAATGCCAGAGCTTTCGGGCTTAAATGTGATGCTCGAGGTGTTGCTGCGCGCTTGTCCT
Organism: Acidobacteriaceae bacterium; assembly: GCA_035713565.1. Taxonomy (GTDB): domain Bacteria; phylum Acidobacteriota; class Terriglobia; order Terriglobales; family Acidobacteriaceae; genus JAKAAZ01. The sequence continues at coordinate 31,540 of DASSZI010000238.1, forward strand.
TCTCCCTCACTCAGAAAGATAGGTAAATCGCGCGCGAAACCACAAGTATGCTGCCCCCGACCGCGACGAGATCCTCAATCAGCGCGACCACAGGGTCCGGCGTGTGAAAGGCATGGCGCCAGCCTTTTCGCACCTCATAGCCCAGCAGTGCGCCGGCGATGGCCCCCACCAGTCCGGCTGCCGCAGTCAGCTCCCAGTTTGCGCCCCATGCCTGCCCGGAGATCGCGCCGCACATAAACCCAAAAATGATGCGACCCACCAGTCCCGGCGCTTTCAAGCGGCTCGGCATTCGCGGCATTTTGTCGCCGATCAACTCCCCGATCGCAAACATGGTCAGCACGATCACGGCAGGTGTCGTATGCAGGAAATGCAAAGAGCTTCCAAGGATGCTCATTTTGTGCAGGTGAAGGGTCCAGGAAAGTACGGTCATCGGTGTAAAGGTACGCAGCCCGGTAAAGCTCCCCAGACAAAAAGCAATCAAAAGCACGGGAACAATATTGTCCGACATGATCTCCCTTTGAGCCGTTCCGGGCGCGATTAGCAAAACGCAACACGCCGCCGTGATCTTTTATTAGCCGAACTGAATTGTAGCGGGGGAGTACCGAATCAGACGTAGGAATTCGTCAGCGCGTTGCCCTGGCCGCTGATGAGCCAAGGAAGAACATGGAGATTTTGTAGGACGCGTGGTTGCTCAGCGCTAGCAAACTTGGAGTGACGATTACCGCGCCGCACTCGCAGGCTCGCGCAACCAGCCATACAGCGGAAACCGCTCCGCCATCTCCAGCACCTGGCCGCGAATCTTGGCCAGCCGTTTGGAATCCGAACGATGCTCCAGCGCTTCCACAATCCAGCGGGCGATCACTTGCATTTCAGCTTCTCTCATCCCGCGTGTCGTCAGCGCAGGCGTTCCCAGGCGAATGCCGCTCGGCTTGAGCGGCGGATTCGTATCGAACGGAATTGCGTTTTTGTTGACAGTAATACCGGCTTCACCCAGCGTTTTTTCCGCCTCGCTGCCCAAGATGCCTTTGGAGAAAACATCAATCAGCATCAGATGCGTATCCGTTCCGCCGGAGATCACGCGATATCCTTCGGCCATCAGCGACGCGGCCAGCGCCTTTGCATTCGCGAGAATCTGTTCGGCGTACAACTTGAAGTCAGGCTGAAGCGCTTCCTGAAATG
>DASSZI010000239.1:0-5763 GCA_035713565.1 Acidobacteriaceae bacterium
GTTGGAGTGGCGGCTCAAATTCCTGATACCAATTTCCGGGCGGACGTGCTGGTGGAAGCGGCCGACCGAGCGCTGTACGCCGCCAAACAGGCCGGCCGTAATTGCGTGATTACGGGAACTTGCATGGAAGAGCCCGCGTCCTCTCCTCATCACGTACATTAGAGTTAGCTGAACTCCACCGATCTATGCCGCGATACCAGACCACCTTTCTTCTTTCCGCAACGGGTGCCGCTCAGTTTCCGCCGGCGAACGTCCCTGAGATTGCTTTCCTGGGCCGTTCCAATGTAGGCAAATCCAGCCTGATCAATGCATTGTTAGGAGAAAGTGCGGCGCGTGTTTCTTCCACGCCTGGCCGCACGCGGGCCATCAACTTCTTTGCCTTGCATGTGCAGTCGCAGGCCAGGCCGGAACTGATCCTGGCCGACCTTCCGGGCTATGGATACGCCAAACTCTCCCGCTCCATCAGCGCGGAATGGCCATCCTTTATCAATCCTTATCTGGCGAACCGTGAGACACTGGCTGCCTGCGTCTGCCTAGTGGATCTGAATGTGCCTCCGCAGCCCGGCGACGTGTTGCTGGCAGAGTACCTGGACAGCATTGGAAGGCGGCGGATCGTGGTCGGCACGAAGGCGGACAAACTGTCCGGCAACCAGCGCACGGTGGCCGTAAAGAAGCTTCGCGAAGCTCTGCAAATTGATGAAATTATGGTCTGTTCGGCAAAAGAGCGACGAGGCGTTCCAGCATTGTGGAGCGCACTTCAAGCTACGATCCACGACGGGATTCACCACTGCGAGTAGGGAACGCCATCACTGCCTTGCTGATCCGAACCGCTGTGAACATTGTCAATGCCTGGCTGGGACTGGTCGACGCTGGTTAAAGAGTCCGACTGATCGGGCACCCATGTATCGTTCCGATGGGTCATGGGATCGACGGGGAGGGCCTTCAGATAGCCAGCCTGTACCAGGTCGTCGAGAGACTGGGGCGCCGCCTGCTTGTCTTCCGTGTACTGCTCAATGGCGTCGCGCATGGTGTGCAGGTCCTGACGGAGCGCTGCCTCCCGTGCTGTCCTGATGGCGGCAACGAAACTGGGCACAGCAATCGCAAGCAGGATGGACATAATGAGCATGACCACCATCAGTTCCACCAGGGTAAAGCCCCGCTGGCGTGCCTGGCTGTGGCGGAACATACGTCGGCGAGATAGCAAGCAGGCAAGACAACCCGTGCTCCGCTTCCTCGGGATGGGCGGCTGCACGGCTACCATGTGTTGTATTTTGTCCCATCCAGACCTGTGCCCTGTGAGTTCGAATGAACGTCGAACACGTTTTGGCCGCCCCAGGAATCACTATCGGGATCGTCCTGCATGGAGCGCAAGACCCAGTCCTGCTTGCCGGTCATGGGATCTACGGGAATTGCCCGCAGGAATTTTACTTTGTGGCCCTGAATGTCCACTCCTTTGACGAGCGTTTCCAAATCGGGGGGATAGCCAAACGCATCGACAGAAAGGCCGGCGATCGCCCCTCGGTCGGCAGCATCCTTGTACTTGTCAATGGACCGCCGCATCTCCCACAGGTCACTGCGAAGCACCTGTTCTTTCTGCCGCTGAATTGCAAACCGAGTGACCGGGTATGCGACCGAGGCCAGGATAGCAAGTATGGCAATCGTGACGATCAGTTCAACAAGTGTTAGTCCGTGCTGTCGAGAAATTCTGTTCATGAAAAATGTCGTGTCGTTGTTGCCTTCTCTCATTGTCCAGCATGTGTGATCCACCTGCCCCAGCCGCGCAGGCGCGGTTTACTCGACATGCACGACCGCAGGAGAGCCTGCCAGAATGGGGAGGATCGTCTGGGTACTGCTGCGCGCAGCCGATTTGATGATCTGCACGGTAGCGTCTCCGGGAGCTTTGGCCTGGAACGTCAGAACTGAAACGTCCCCGTTGCCCGTCACTCCGTGGGCACCCGGCGGCCGAGAGGCGCTGATGGTTACATCGCCGCTGGTCGGGTCGTCGCGATGCACCAGGGCGGTCGTCTGTCCATCTCTGGCCAGCAGGTCACCTGTGTCCACGTTGACAAGTGAAAGCACCTTCGGGTCGTAATGCAATTGCATCGGAACCGAAAAGACGTCTGTGCCCCCGGTCAGATACGTTTTCACCTGGAACGTGCTTCCCACCTTTGCGGTGGACTGCTGAGGCGTCAGCGAGAGCTGCAGCGGCGCACCTGTTGCCGCATTGGCAGGGGGTACGCCAGGTCGAGGATTCTGGCCTGCATTTTGCGAATTCTGCAGCATTTGACCTGCAGCCTGAGTGACTGCCTGGGCCGCTGTAGCTGGCGGTGTGCTTGGCTCAAATGTCAAAGGAGGGCGGCCGTTCCGGGTAATCGCCGCCGCAGTTGCTGGCAGCGGCTGGTCGAGCCGCAGACTCACATTGGTTCCCGTGCCGGTATCCACCGTACGCAGGTTGAGCGGACTCAGATCAATGCGGCGCACCAGATGCGGAATCAGCAGGAATACGATCTCGTTGTCTACAGTTTCGGTCTGCTGTGAGCTGAACAGGTACTTCAGCAACGGAATCTCGCCAAGGCCGGGAGTGCCGCCGATCGTCAACGCATGAGAGCGCTGGATGATGCCTCCCAGCAGATTGGCTGAACCTTCTTTCATCCGGACATTCTGCTGCAATTCCTGATTGCCAATAACTGGCTGCTCAATCCCGCCCAGGTTGCTGTAGCTCGTAATGTTCGACACGGTGATGTGAAGTTTCATCGACACGTCGCCGTCGTAGTGAATGGTGGGCTGCATCTCGATGTTCACGCCAACGTCGATATAGGAAAACTGGGTGCTGACCAGTGGACTGATACCCGCTGCGGCAATGCCGGCGCCCGGAGAAAACGACCCGGTGGCGATTGGAATTTTGGAGCCAATCTTGAGCGTTGCCTTCTGACCGTCCACAGCACGCATCTGCGGATTCTGCAGAACGCGCGTGTCGGAATCTGTCAGCAGCATATTGAGAGTCGCCGCTCCGATGGAGATTCCGAAGTTGGTGGCGTTCAGGTTTCCGAGATCATTTAGGGTCGGCCCCGTCCCCGTCGTGCCAGTAGTGCCGGTAAGTCCAGTCGTAGGATTGCTGATGGGCTGGGTTGTCGTTGCATTCGCAACCGCCGTGGACGCCTGCAGCTGGACTCCGATGGAACCGGGTAGTTGCAATCCGATGTTGCGCAGCAAATCCTTGTTGATCTCCAGAACGGCAATATCAACGACAACTTCGGGCTTCGTCTTATCCAAATCGTCGATGATTTTCTGCGCTAGCAGGAGTTGGTCTGGGGTGCCACGCATGACGATCGCGCTCTGGCTTGGAACTGCCTGCATCTTGACCGTAGTGTCCATCAGGTTGCGGACGGCGTTCAGAATCTCGTTCAGGTCGTTCGCCTGGGTAACATTTCCCAGATAAAAAGTTTGCACCGCCTGTTGTTCCAGTTCGGTGCGTTTTTGCCGGGTATCGGCCGCGACAAAGATCGTGTCGGGGGTCACCGGGCGCCAGAATGTCTGTGATACGAAGGACACACTGCGCAACGCGTCGTACAGACTCACGTGATTCAAGTCGATCGGAATGCGTTTGGAGGTGTAGTCCGGGTCAAACAGAATATTGATGCCGGCGATTTTGCCAATCGTCTGGTACACCACTTTAGAGTCCGCCACGATGTGGATCGTGATCGGCTCCGATGAAAGCGGCTTCAACTGAAGGGGAGCGCCAAGCGTCGCCAGTTCCTGCGCAGCCTGCTTGGAAGTCACCGCCGACTTGTTCAGGTCGACTTGAGTTTCGCTGGTGCCGCTGATCTGGGCCCGGGTGCGTTGCGCCTCCTGCTGTGCGGCCTCATAGCTGGGATCAATCGCCAGAGCACGAAGGAAGTCCGTTAAGGCGTCGTTCAGTTGGCCCTGGCTGCGCAGTTTGCGGCCCAGATCGAGATACTGAGAGGCAGCTAAAAAGCGGAGCCGTTCATACGACTCCTTATACTTCATATCCTGCGGCTTCTTCTCCCACGCCTTGTGGTAGCTCTCATAAGCAGTGATATAGTCTTCCCGCGTTTCGGCGCGGCGCCCCTGCTTGAACAGTTTTCCGGCCGACTCTGCACGCAAGGGAGAGAACGCGCCCTGCAAGGCCATCAGACCCACCATCAACAGCAATAGGCGAACGCGACCAGCACCGGCATACATCCGGGCAGGAAATCGCAGGAGTGGGACTGAGCGGGTGATCAGATGCGGAGATTCTTCTGCAGGTTTAAAGGTCATGATTTCCAGAGACGAGTTATTGCAACAAGGCATCCATCTGACGCATCCCGTCTAGCTACGTAAACCGAGGGAAGTTTTATGGGGCTAGCGAGGGTTTGCGGGCCTTCGCTTGAGTATATCATCGGCTCACCCTGGGTCGAGCCCATGCTGCCGGGCCATATTCCCGCCACGCTCTGCATGCTAGCATGGAGGGTTGACCCCCGCAGCCCCTCTGAAACATGTCTCGTCCACCCACCAATCTGGTTCCGAATCCGCCGAAAAAGCCGAAGCCCCGCGATCCTGTAGCTGCGGGCGAGCGCGATGCCGCGGTAAATCGGCTGGCAGGCCATAATTATTTCTTGACCGACCGTTTTGAGGCGGGCATGGTATTGCGCGGAACGGAAGTGAAGTCTGTGAGCGAAGGCAAGGCGAATCTGCGAGATGCGTACGGTTTGGTCAAGGACGGGGAAGCCTTTCTGCTCAATCTGCATATTGGCCCCTACTCCCACGGCAGCTACACCAACCACGATGCCGTCCGTACCCGCAAGCTGCTGTTGCACGGCGAAGAAGTCCGCAAGCTGATGGGGAAGGTCCAGCAAAAGGGACTTACATTGATTCCCACACGGCTGTACTTCCGGAATGGCCGGGTAAAGTGCGAACTCGCTGTGGCCAAGGGTAAGCAGAACTGGGACAAGCGCGAGACGGAGCGGCGTCGCGAAGATGATCGGGACGCCCGGGCCGCCATAGCCGCAAGTAAGCGGCGTAACGCATAAGCTGAAGAGTACGGAAACCTGAAAGGGACTGATTAAGCGAATGAAAACTGAACTGAAGTTCGACTCTGCCGTAAACGTGCCTGCCGAGTTGCTGGTTGTGCTTGCGGCCGATGCCTCTACCTCCAACGATGCGAACGCCGCGAGTCAGCCAGTGCTGCTCACTAAGAATTCAGCGTTCGAACAGGCCGTTCAAAATGTGTTGACCACCGGAGAATTCCGGGCGAGTGCCTGGGAGACGCTGCTGCTTCATGCGCCTGGCGGATTGCAGGCTAAGCGGCTGCTGGTCATTGGTTTAGGGAAACAATCTAAGATATCGCTTCAGGCAGTCCGCAAGGCGGCGGGAACGGCAGTTCGCTTTGCCAAGTCGCGTGGGCTGCGTCAAATTACCCTTGCGCTCCCGGATCTCGCTTCCGTGCCCCAGGACGGGGCGGCACGCGCAGCCGTGGAGGGCGCGTTCGTTGGCGATTTCGATCCAGACGTCTATCGCTCGGACCGGAAAGACCGGACCATGGAGCAATTTACCGTAGTCGCTGCTGGCGCTTCCGGCAACAAGGCTGTTGAAGGCGCATTCCGCGAAGGTGTCGTGCTTGGCGAGTCGCAGAATTTCGCACGCTCTCTGGTGAACGAGCCTGGCAACGTGTTGACGCCCACCGTTCTTGGGCAGCGTGCCGCGGCCATGTGCAAAGAGCAGGGACTCGCCTGCGAAGTCCACAGCACGAACAAGCTCAAGGAA
>DASSZI010000240.1:0-16790 GCA_035713565.1 Acidobacteriaceae bacterium
TCAGATGGACTGCTTTCGTCGTCGCGCCATCCAGGCGTACATGGGCAATCCCAGTGCGATGACGGCAACTCCACCAAGAGAGTTGCGCAAATTGTTGCCCAGGATATAGGCGATCACGACTGCGGCAGCGGCGATGAAAAATGCTGGAAGCCATGGATAAAAAGGCACACGATAGGGCCTATCCCGGTTGGGTTCCCGTTTGCGGAAGACGAAGATCGTGGTAGCTGTCAGCATATAGAAGAGCCATTCCGACAACAGCGCAAGCTCAAACAGCGCCTGGAATTTTCCGACCAGAACAAGCAGCCCGGTCGACATGAGCGCCTGTACGACCAGTGACACCGAAGGACTCTCAAAGCGAGAATGGATATGGCCCATCGAGCGAAAAAAGATGCCGTCGCGCGCGGCGGCGAAGGGGATGCGCGCGCCGGATAAAATTGTCCCGTTCAACGAAGCCAAAATGCTGATGGCCATGCCGAGAGAAACCAATCCTGCGCCCCATACACCCACCGCAAGCCGCATTGCGTCCCCCGCCGGACGTGGTGAGTGCGCAATGGCGCTCGCAGGCAGCATGTATTGCACGGCGGCGTTAGTCGCCATGTAAAGCACGGCAACCAGGCCCACGCCCACGATCAGGGCCAGCGGAATACTGCGTTCCGGACGTTTGATTTCTCCCGCGACCATGTTGAGATCGTTCCACCCATCGTAGGCCCACAGGGCCGCAATCATCGCCACCGTAAATCCGGTCACGCCGCCTTTTCCGCCTGCGAAGACAGTAGAAAAATTGCTGCTGTGGCCGAGCGGGCTGCTGAAACAGAAAAATACAATCCCTGCGATCAGGGCTACTTTCAAAATGGTAAAGATGAGTTGAAATTCTCCGGCGCGGCGCAAGCCCAGATAGTTCAGCCCGGTGACCAGCCACGCGAGGGCAATAGCGACAAGCTGTCCCCATTCCAGACGCAGCGGATGCAGCAGAATGGGCGCGTTCATCCAGCCCAGCGCGGCGAACGTTCCAACTACGCGAACGACGCCGATGGCACTGCTCGCAATGGAGGCGGGCTTGGCTACGGAAAACCAGGTCCACATGTAGAGGAACGAGGGCAGCTCGCCATAAGCGTCGCGCAGATAGACATATTCGCCGCCTGCAAAAGGGCGCATGGCGGCCAGCTCAGCATAGGTCATCGCGCCGAACAGGGAAAGCAGGCCGGCTGCAATCCACGCCAGATACACCAGGCTGAAGGATCCGGCGGCTTGCATCATCTCGTGCGGTACAAGAAAAATTCCGCTGCCGATGATGGTTCCGGCCACGATGGACGTCGCCTGCCATGGGCCCAGCACGCGCGGAAGTTGGTGCGTCGTTGGGTCGGAAGAACCACGCGGGTGTGCCGGCTGCATGAAGGCTACTGTATCTCAGTACCAGAGCTTTACGTGCGGCCAATATTCGGCGAGAGGAATCCTTCCTCCACGGCATAGGTAGATTGGGCGATTCTCATACGGCATGGCCAGCGGATTGTACGTGCGTCCAATCTCCTGTACGGAGGGACAATACTGCTGAACATCTTTTTTCGATTCCCCGACGACGATCAACACCTGGCCGCTGTAGCCGCGCGGTCCCCAGTAGAAATAATTCTGATGTCCGCTGATCGCCTGCGGCAAACCATATTTTGGGCCGTAGATGTCGATCGCGCTGGCCTCGCCGTAGTTGTTGCAAAAGATGCCGGCTTTGGCGCGGTCGGCTGGCGGCAAGGAGTTGTAAATGCCCGAGACTTTGGCCACCATTGCTTGCCAGCCAAATCTGTCGGCATAGAACTGGGGCAGTGGACCGGTATTTGCGTTTTCAGTCTTCCCGCTCTTCAGGTGCATGGCAGTGGTGTAGCGAATCCACGTGCAGGGCGGAAGAACGGGAATCGCCATCGGCAGCGTGATGACGCCAAAGACGATCAGAACAACGCACCATGCAGGCAGCAACCATGCCGTCCTGCGCGAAGCGGAAAATGCGGTTTGCCAGGCAAGTGCTCCAGCCGCAAACAAGACCGGATAGATGGGTGCGACGTAATAATCTTTGGCGTACAGGTGAATCATAATCGCGAGCAGCAGGACATAGGCCACGCCGATCCAGCGGAAGTCGCGCGCCCGCTTCGATACGAACAGCCAGAGCAGGCCGGGGAGGAGGAGGAAAATGCTCAGAGGGTGGAGCGTCAGGATTTGCTGCCCAACGAATGCGACGGGGCCGAGTTTTACATTTTTGTGGCTATGGTTCACGTTTTGGAGCCATTCCAGCGTGGGCCAGCGGTGATGCATTTGCCACAACAGATAAGGGGAGGGAAGCAGCACGATCAAGGCAACCGCCACAAGTGTCCATCGGCTCCAGAGGATGCGACGCTGTGGAGTTAGCAGCAAACCGAACAACACGGCAACAAGAAAAAAGGTTGTAGATGGTTTGTTCAGCAGCCCAAGTCCGCCGAGCAATCCGAAGAGAATCCACCAGCGTGGACTTGCTCCACGAACCATCAGAATGATTGCGAGCATGCAGCCCATCCAGAAGACAGGCTCGAACGCGTTCATGGAAAGGTAGCTGTCGATGCCCAGATAGACGGGCGCGATCAACACTCCGATCATGGCCAGAATCTGCGCCATGCGCTTGCCTCCCAGCGACCATGCGAGCAGACCTGTCAAAAAAAGTTTGGCGGCACCTGCGAGGGCGGCAAACAGGCGGAACATTGCGAGGTTGTGAATGCCAAACAGCGTCCCGGCAACGCGCGCCTGCACCGCGACCATGGGGGCTTGATCCACATAACCCCAGGCAAGATGCCGTCCACAAACTACGTAATACATCTCATCGCGGAAAATGCCGTATCCAAAGTGCTGCGCAACAAGATTGCCGGTGAACTCGACAGTCAGTTTGACAACGGCCAGCAGCAAGCCGAGACGCACCGCCTGCTGCAAGCCCGCTGGCATGGGAGCGGGAGCACAATGCTGAGAATAGCCGGGAGAGGACATCTGTACTTGCATACGCAGAACCGCCGGGCATACCTGTCACTCACAATACGCACAGGAAGGATGAAATGTTCCTAGGGGCAGATAGGGTCTTCATCGCGCTCGGGATGAAGTTTCCGCTCGGCAGGAGTTGCGGGCGAAGAGACGGTGCCCTGAAAATGCGTACAAATTGATTGGGCGATCTTACGCGGTACTACGGACTGCAGCGCTTCTAACGAGGCGGACTGAATGGCCCGTAGACTGCCGAAATGTGTGATCAGGCGCGTGCGGGTCTGTGCGCCCACTCCCGGAATATGCAGCAGGTCAGAGTCGCGGTCGCGCATTTCGCGGCGTTTGCGATGGTACGTTACGGCGAAACGATGCGATTCATCGCGGATGCGCTGGATGAGATGCAGGACGGGCGAGCGCCGGTCGAGTACGACGGGTTCCTCTTCCTGGCCGTAGACGTAAATCACTTCTTCGCGCTTGGCGATAGCAGCCAGCGGCTGGCTCGTGAAACTCAACTCTTCCAGCGCGGATGCTGCCGCGTGCAACTGACCCAATCCGCCATCGATCAGAACCAGACTGGGCATTGGGCGATGCTCTTCCTGCAGGCGTCGATAGTGGCGCAGCACAACTTCACGCATACTGGCAAAATCGTCTACTCCTTCGACGGTCTTCACCTGGAATTTGCGATATTGCGACTTGTTCATCGCGCCTTTTTCCCAGACCACCATGGACGCGACGGTCTCCGCCCCCTGGATGTGCGAGATGTCGAAACACTCGATGCGCTCCGGCAGTTCGGGCAGGTTCAGCGCATCCTGCAGTGCGGACTGGGTCGCTTCGATGCTGGGTTTCAAAACGCGGAACCGCTGGTCGTACGACTGCTTGGCATTCTGCCCCGCCAGATCGAGCAGGGAACGCTTGTCTCCGCGCTGCGGCACGGCGATCTCCACTTTGTGGCCAGTGCGTTCGCAGAGCAGTTCGGTCAATGCGGCGCGGTCGAGAAAGTCTACCGGAACGTAAATGCTGCGCGGCACATAGTGCTGGTCGATGTATAACTGCTTGAGCAATGCAGAGAAGAAGGCGGAGGGGTGAAATTTCGCAAAGGTCTCAATTCCCGGCGTACCGGGTGCTTCAGGCTTTTCAGGATTGACATTTGGGGTGTTGTCCAACTGTGAGGTGGAAACCTCCTCGGCACCTGCCTGCACCTCAGGAAATTCCGGGAGGTCTTCCCAGAAAAACTCACGCCGGTCGACGATTTTTCCATTTCGTACGTGGAACAAATTGGCTGCCAGCATGTCATTCTCAAAGTGAAATCCAAAAATGTCGGCATCGTCATCAGACGCGGCTGCAATCCGCTGCTTCTCCTGTAATTGCTGAAGCGTGATCAGCAGGTCGCGATATCGTCCCGCCAGTTCGAACTGCTCGCCGGCAGCCGCGGCGTGCATTCTGTGTTCCAGGGATTTTTCCAGTTCCGCGGCGTGTCCCTCCAACATCAGACGCACATCCCGGATTGCTTCGGCGTAAATGTCAGGCGTCGTCAATCCGTCCACGCAAGGGCCGAGGCAGCGGTGAATGTAGTACTGCAGGCAGGGTCGGGGATAGTAGCGCGACAAGTCCACTTTGCAGCTGGGAACAAGGAACGTGCGGTGGATCAAGTCGGCGATGCGGTAGGCCAGATTGCCGGGAAAATAAGGTCCGTAATACAGCGCACCGTCTTGGCGTACGCGTCGGGTGACAAGGATCTTTGGGTAGCGGTCGCCCAGGGTCAGCTTGACGTAGGGATAGGTTTTGTCGTCGCGCAGCAGAACGTTGAAGCGGGGTTTGCGCTGCTTAATAAGGTTGTTTTCCAGGGCGAGCGCCTCATGCTCATTGGCGACCAGAATGTAATCCAGGTCTACCGCCTCCCGCATCAGAGAGCCTGTCTTGGCATTGGCCTGGGAAGCCTCAAGGAAATAGGAGCGCACACGCGAGCGCAAGTTCTTCGCCTTGCCGACGTAGATCACGTCACCGTCCGCATTGCGATACAGGTAGACTCCCGGCCCGGTCGGCAGGGTACGGATTTTCTCGTGAAGGTCCATAAGGAGGCAAGTCTTCTCGTAGTTTAGTCCCTGCTTGCACGCGTTTTGTCCTTCGAGTGGTACAAGGGTGGGATACCAGCTAAGATAATCCGGTGAGATTCTAATGGCTTACAAAGTGCATCTATCCCATTGAGTGATGGCGATCGGCAACGGGGCGCCACGGAAGGAAGATATAAATATGGAAGAAATCATTGCAGGAAAGCGAGTTCTCGCCGCCATCAGCGCCGCCTTGTTGCTGACTTTGGCCACAGGTTGCGCCAGCAAGAAATATGTCCGTAATCAGACGGCACCTATTGTCCAGCACACGAATGAATTGGAAGACCAGGCTGCGGCAAATCATCGCAATATCGGAGATGTGAATACGCGAGCGCAGCAGGGCATTGAACAGGCGAAAACGGCTGCAAGCGCAGCGGATCAGAAGGCGCTGGCGGCTGGACAGAGTGCAACTCAGGCACAGCAGGCTGCGCAGGACGCGCTCAATCACGCCGATTCGCTCGCCAGTGTGGTGGGCAATCTGGACACCTACCACCAGGTCGCAAGCACCGAGGTGCATTTCGGGTTCAACAAGGACACGCTGACTTCCCAGGACAAACAGGAACTCGATACATTTGCCCAGCAGTTTGAAAACACCAAGTCGTACATCCTCGAAATCACAGGCGGCACCGACTCTGTCGGCAACAAGGCGTACAACTATCAACTCAGCGAACGACGCGCGGAAAACGTTGCGCAGTATCTAGCGTCCAAGTACAAGGTTCCAGCGCACAAGTTCTATTTGATTGGCATAGGCAAGGATGTTGAAGTAGCAAGCAATCGCGATGCCAAAGGTCGTGCGCAAAATCGCCGGGTACAGGTTCAGTTACTCTCGAACGCGCCGCAGACGGGCAATTCCGCTGAGCCCGGTGGACAACAGGGAACAGGGAACTCAACCGCGCCGGAAGCACAGGGCCAGAGCACCCCGCAACCCGCCCAGCAGACAACTCCGCAACCGCAGCAGTAAAGGCCCAGCCGTACTCCTCAGTGCAGCCGGGGGCATGCCGCTCCCGGCTTTTTTGCTGAAGTCTTTGCTGAAGTCATGGACACCACTGCTATTGCGCGGAGGTTCTGTACAGCACTGGGTTCAAGTCCGGATCGTTGTACATCTTTAGCTGACGATATACGCGGAACGTGCGCTCTCCGTCGAGCACTCTGCGCCACAGCCGGTCCAGGTTGGCGGCCAATTCGTCACGTTGCAATGTCAGAATCCGCAAACGATCCAGGTTGCGTTCCGCGTGGCCACGGGGAGCGCCCGCGCGAGCCAGTTCCTCCCGCGTGTGGTAGTGCTTCAGGCTCAGGATGGAAAGACGATCCATCATCAGGCCCGGTGTTTCAGAATGCGGTTCAGCGTCGGGATTCAGCAGTCCTGCTTGTGCAAGCGATTGCAGAAGGATGGTGTCGCATCTCTCCATCTGGTCGTTACGCAATTGGTTCACGCGGTCGATGGTTCGCTTTGCGGCGGAAATTTCAGCATCGCTGGCGCTGGGGTCGCGCGCCTTGTCCTCCTCATGCCAGAGCGCAAAATTCGCGGCATGCAATTCCCTCAATTCCACTTCTAGATCGTTCGGTTTGCTGACACTCACAGAAGCGTCTGGAGGAACGCAGGAGTGTTCGTGCCAGTCCATTGTCCATTTCTCATAGAGCGCCACGATCCGCGCTCCCTCCGGCCTGACGGCGCAATCCATGAAAGACATGATACGCATTTGAGTTTCGTCGCGGCGGCCCGAATCGTTTCCGGGTGAAATGCAGGGGCGCTATACTGACGGCGATATGCGCAAAACTAGCAATGGCGACGAAACAATTCTCTGCTTGACGAGTTATGAAAAAGGCCACGCGCTGATGAAAGAACTGGCGCGCCTTGGTTGCCGCGTCGTTCTCCTCACAGTGGAAGGCCTTGCCCGCGCGGATTGGCCGCGAGAGATCCTCGATGAACTCCATACGATGCCCGGAGATCTGACGCAGCAGCAGATTATCCATACGGTGGCGTATCTCTCGCGTTCACGCAAGTTCTCCCGCATCATTGCTCTGGATGAATTTGACATGGAAACGGCCGCCGCGCTGCGCGAGCATCTTCGCATTCCTGGAATGGGTCTGACGACCACTCAGCTATTTCGCGACAAGCTGGCCATGCGAACGAGTGCTGCCAGGCTCGGCATACGCGTACCTTACTTTACACCGGTATTCAATTACGACGACCTGCGGAGCTTCATGAAGTCGATTTCTTCTCCGTGGCTGTTGAAGCCGCGTAGCGAAGCTTCCGCAATCGGTATCCGCAAGCTGCACGAACCGGAGGAAGTCTGGCGCGCACTGGAGGAGCTTGGCGACCGGCAGAGCTATTTTCTGCTGGAGCAGTTTGTCCCGGGTGATATCTTCCACATCGACGGAATCGTCAGCGAGAAAAAGGTGCTGTTTGCAGCCTCACACCAGTACGGCCATCCCCCCATGCAGGTGATGCACGAAGGGGGCGTCTTTACCACCAGGGCCATTGAGCGGGACTCGGCGGCCGACAGGGAGATGAGGCGAATTCATCAGGAACTCGTTGCGGGGCTGGGTCTGGTCCGCGGCATCACCCATACGGAATTCATCCGATCGCGGGGGACGGGCGAGTTCTATTTCCTGGAGATTGCCGCTCGCGTCGGGGGTGCCTTCATCGCAGAAGTTGTGGAGCAGACCTACGGCCTGAACCTATGGGCAGAATGGGCGAAGCTGGAAGTCGCAGCCATGCGCGACGAAGTCTACACCCTGCCACCGCTGCGGGATGACTACGCCGGCAGCGTACTTTGTCTCGCTCGAACGCCGGAACCGGATACCTCCCATTACGACGCGCCAGAAGTGGTCTATCGCATGAGACAACACCACCACGCCGGCTTGATCGTGCGCTCCCCAGATCCCGCTCGCGTAGCCGAACTGCTTACGGAGTACAGTCAGCGATTCATGAATGACTTCTACGCAGCGCAACCCGTGCCCGATAAGCCCACGGCGTAGTAGACGGCTCGCCTGCAAGACAAACATTCCCCGCTGCTAAGCCCGAAAAGAGCGGCTGCTGATTTACAATCGACTCTAGATTCAGTCGACAGCTGGAAATCATGGGGTATTCACGAGTGTTGTCAGGTTTTGGGCGTCGAAGCCCATGGTTAGTGCTGGGATCGATTCTTGTATTTGCTTCTGTGCTGGGCTGTGGTGACCTTTATCGGCCCATCGTAACCAATGTTCCTCCCGTTCAGCCTGCTCCCCAGCCGACGAAGTATGCCGTCGTGATCACATGCGGCAATAACGCGAATCCTGCGGCCATCTACATCGATCAGGTATGTACGGGGAGCACGGCCCCAGGTCTGGCCTCCATCGTGGATTTTTCTGGAGACTCGCTGATGGTTCGCGTGAACCTGGGTACTGGCCCGCGCTGGCTGGGTCTCGATAGCGCCGGGCTGACGGCCTATATTCCGAATACGGACGGCACAATCAATTCGTTCTTCATCCAGAACAGCACGGAGACGAATAACGTAAATACGAGCACGCTGCTCGCGGGCGCCGCACCGAACACCCTGCTCTCGACTGCTAATTATCTGTACGTTTCCCAGCCTGGCCGCAGCTCCATTGCAGTTCTTCAGCCCCTCAGTTCCAGCAGCGCACCAAGCGCCGTTCTTGAGATTCCGATTACAAATCCCGCGGCTCCGACAGTGCCCCAGAACCCTGTCAATTTAGTTGGCCGGTCAAGCGGCCAGAGAATCTATGCAATCAGCCAAGGTGGCAATGCGGCAAACTGCCCCACTAGCGGCTCCACTGGGAGCGCGACCGGCATTGAAATCGCCACCAATACCATTTCCTCCGTTCTGCCTCTTGGTGTTTGTCCGATCTACGGCGTAATGACCAGGGATCAACGCCGCGCATTCATTCTCAACCAGGGCAGCGGCACCATTACAGTGATCGACTCAGAGCAGAATCAGATCGACAAGAACCCGAATTTGAACGGGGGCACCGGCACCATCACTGTCGGGAAGGGGCCAATCTGGGCCGATCTGTATCAAAATGGCTCCATCCTGGCCGTGGCCAACTCACTATCGAATACACTCAGCCTGATCAACATTAGCGTAGATTCGTTCGGCAATGACACACAGGATTTCGGCAAAACCATTGCTACAGTTCCCGTCGGCAGCGGACCATCCTCCGTCTCAATCCTGCAGGACGGCACCCGTGCCTATGTGGCGAACCGTAACGACGGAACAGTGAGCGTGGTCAGCCTGTTCAGCAACACGGTCCTCAAGACGATTCCTCTGCCGCCGCAGCCCTGCGTGGCCAGCCAGCCAGGCGTGCTGTGCAAAGTGCATCCCATTTCTATCGCGGCTACAACGGGTCAACCTCTGGGCAAGGTGTATGTCGTTTCGCCAGACACAAACATGATGACTGTGATCCGGACAGACAACGATACGGTTTACACCAATGTCGAGCTCACTGGTAACGGAGCGCAGGTTCGCGTTACAGCGCCCTGAGCAACCTCGAAACGGTCTCCTCAACGCCATGCGTCTGGACAAGCTGATAGTGGAGCGAAATCTTGCCCCGACGCGCAGTCTGGCGCAGCGGCACATTGTTGCCGGTCGCGTCTCCGTTGATGGAACCGTGATCAACAGAGCCGCGTTTGAGGTCGAGTCGCACCAGGCCATCCTCGTGACTCCTGAAATTTCTGCGTTCGCCAGTCGCGGGGGCCAGAAACTTGCTGCCGCGCTCGATCACTGGCAAATCAATCTGCAGGGCCGCGTATGCCTTGACATCGGCATTTCCACTGGCGGATTCGCCGATTGCATGTTGAGGCGCGGTGCCGCGCAGGTCATCGGAGTGGATAGTGGGCACAGCCAGCTGTCGGCGGCCTTGCGAACAGAACCGCGCCTTCATCTACTGGAGCGGACTAACGCGCGATACCTTACGCCTTCCCTGCTACCGGAAGCAATCTGCTTCCTGGCTATCGATGTTTCTTTTATTGCTGCATCCCTCGTCTTGCCTGCGGTCGTGGCCTCCGCATTTCCGCAGCGGGAGGAAAAGGCAACCAGCTCACTTCGTGAGGCCGTAATCCTGGTCAAGCCGCAGTTTGAAGCTGGCCGGCAATTTGTGGGGAAGGGCGGAATCGTTCGCAGCGCGTCCGCCCATCGCGCTGCGGTGGAGCGTGTACAAGCAACCGTGAACGCGCAGGGTGCGCAGCGGATCGACGTCATAGATTCTCCGATTCTGGGCGGCGATGGAAATCGCGAGTTCTTGCTGTACGCTCGTTTCTAACGGGACGGGATGGGGGAAACTGGAATGCGATTGATCGCAATCATGTCCAAGCCGCAGAAGCCGGAACTCTGCAGCATAGTTCCTGAGCTGGCGGGCTGGCTCAAAAAGCGCGGCTATGAACCAATCCTCGATCCGATCAGCGCCAGTTATATGGGCGTGGCGGAAACGGTGCCCCGTCACCGGATGTATCTTCACAACCCGGAGTTGGTTATCGTCCTTGGGGGGGATGGCACTCTGCTGGCCGCAGCTCGGGCGTTTGCGCGCACACAGATTCCGATCCTGAGTGTCAACCTTGGGTCGCTTGGCTTTCTTGCCGAGGTTTCGCTGGCCGATCTTTATCCCACCCTCGCTTCCTGGTGTGAAAAGGGGTGCACTGAAGACGGATGCACAATAGACGAGCGCTCCATGCTGCACGCGGAGGTGCGCCGGGAGGGCGAAATTTATCGGGAATTCGAAGCGCTCAACGACGTAGTCATCACCAAGGGAACGATCGCCAGGATGGTGAACATTCTGGTAAGCATGGGACGCCAGAAAGTGGCCCAGTTCCGTGGAGATGGGGTGATTCTCTCCACCCCTACGGGCTCGACGGCCTACAACCTCGCGGCCAATGGCCCGATTTTGGCTCCCGACATTGACGGCATGATTTTGACCGCCGTCTGCCCCCATCAGCTGAACGTACGTCCCCTGGTCGTTCGGGGAGATGCGGAGATCTGCCTTAGCATTGAAGGCGTGCCGGAGCAGACATTTCTGACCGTGGACGGACAGGAAGCCATCGAACTGCGGCTTGGCGATGAGATCCATTGCTGCCGGTCGCAATACACCATCCGCCTTATCCGTATGCGAGGCAGCAGTTTTTTTGATGTTTTACGCGCCAAGCTGAAATGGAGCGAAGCATAGGAGTCACTTCAGTAATTCATCGAGCACGATCTTAGCTTTTTGCACGAGCGTCTCCGCCCCTACTAAGTCGTTGGAATTGAGGGCTTGTTTTGCCTGCGCCAGAAAAGCATTTACGGCGGCAATGTCATCTTTACGTGCCACCTGCTCGGAGCTGGGAAGATGCTTCAGACGCTTATGTATCGCGTCGATGAGACGCCTGGTTCGCTCCGCCTGCTTTGGGTTGACATTTGTATCTTCTGCAGAGAGCTGCCCGATGGGCGAGCTGCTGCTTGCCGGCGGGGCCGTTTCGGTCGTCGCATTGGCGCCCCTCGTTGTGCCAGGCCTGCTGGGCCGGTGATGATGCGCTCGAACTTTCTTCGTTGGAGAGGGCGGAGCCGGTGCGACAGCAACGACCGGTGCAGCAGGTATCGGACTTGCCAGCGTCACGGTTGGGAGTGTCGGACCTGGAAGTGCGGGCATCGTACTGATAATTGGAACCTGGGCCTGCGGCGGAGGCACCACAGGCACGACCTTCCGATGACAACCCGTAATGGCCAAATTCAGCAGAAGTACGACATACAACAGGCGCAAACGCTTCATTCGGCACCCTGCACTCTTCTCTTCGGTCATGCTGCCGTTTCGGTGCGGTTCTTGATGGACGGTGACGATGCTTTCAACCCAGGTGGTTCAGCTGACACTGGACTGCAGGCTGATCTTTGTCTCCACTGAGGAAGCGACTGGAAGTCGAAGCGTGAACTGCGTCCCCCTGTCCATTTCAGATTCTACTTGAATGGAGCCGTTATGCAGGTGGAGGATGCGATAGGTCATGGCTAACCCGATACCGCTTCCGTCCCGTTTGGTCGTGAAATAGAGATTGAAAATCCGGTCAAGTATCTCGCGTGGGATACCGCACCCATGATCGCTGATTTTGATTCTGAGTTCGTGTCCCTGCTGGCGGAGTTCCACAGTCAGTTCGCCGCCGTCGGCCATGGCCTGCGCGCCATTCAGCAGAACGTTCAATAGGGCCTGCTGGATCAGGTCCGCATCGACCCGTGCACAGACAGGGTGATCCGGCATGGTGCTCACCACACGTACCGCGCGCTGCTCCAAATCGGGAGCTGCCAGAGTCAGGACGGATGTGACCAGCGAGCGGAGGTCATGGACTGCAAGATCGAGCTCTACCGGCCTGGAGAAATCGATAAGTGTCTGTACTACCCGGTCAAGACGGCGAATCTCGTTCTGAATGACGTCCACGTGCCGGTCGGCGCTGCTGTCCCGCCGGGCAAGCTTCTCCCGCAGCAGCTCCAGATGTACCACGATCGCATTGATGGGATTTTTCACCTCATGGCCAACCCCGGAAGTAAGCCGGCCCAGGTCTGCGAGCCGCCGCGACAGCTCCAGCTCGTTTTCAATCTGGCGCATGGATTCGCTGTCATGCAGCGTCAGCAGAGTCCCCAGCGTTCCGTATGGCGTTTTAGGGTCGTCATCCTGAATGAAATCCAGCGAGACCTGCAGGCGCCTTCCGGTTTCCGTTGTGATTTCTTCCTGCATAAGCGTAGCTCGGGCGTGATACGCACGCCGCACCACCTGACCAAGGGAGGTCTGGGCCACGAAAATGTCATGGATTTCCATGCCGAGCATCTGGGTCCGCGTCAGGCCAAGGAAATGTTCGACCGAATCGCTGACCATCACCACGCGTCCATCCCGGGTGAACAGCATCACTCCGTCCTGCAGGTTTTCCAACACCTGGTTCAGATTTTCCTGGAGGGCAGTAAACACCTCCTCCACACTGCGGATGCGCTGTCCTATCCGTTCAATTTTGTTGGAAACGTTGGAGACCTCGTCCAGGCGCAGAGATGTTAGGGAGGGAGGGGATTGTGGCTCGGCAGCCATAAACTGGTCCAACCGGTTGCTGATCAACTCTAGCGGGTGGAGTGCCATGTTGGAGAGCAGGGCGGCAAGGAGGATTGTCACCAGCATCGAAAGCATGACGATGACGAGCTCGGCCCGCAGCCATGGAGCCAGTTCGCTGCGGAGAAAGGTAGTCCGCACCCCGACGCGCACCGTCAGGAAACGGACCGGCTTCCCGGCGATCTTACGATCCAGACGTGCGTCCACGGCGTAGACGGTGGGGCGGCCAAAAATGATGCGGAACTTTCGCCACGCAGTCTGCTTTTGCAGGGAGGTGAAGAACGGCTCCTGGGGCAGCGGCTTGCCCTGAAAGTGTGGATCGGTGCTGATCAAAATCTTGTTCTGGCTGTCTGCTACGTTGATGTCGTAGATCGTGGGTGAGTAGCGGATGAAGGAAACCAGCGTGAGCTGAAGCGCGCTGTCCTTCTGCAACACGCGAGCCAGGGCATTGTCCAGCGCGTTTGGATCGTGAGGTGCGAGTGTGACGTGGCTCATTCCACGTTCCACTGCGGTTTGTACTGCCAGAAGCACCTGGTGCGCCGCAATATCGTTGTGGCGATAGCTCTGCTGGATTCGCTCTGAAAGTAGCTGCGCAAGATAAAGTGTCGACAGCAGAACAACCAGCCCGGAAACCATTCCGGTGATTGCCAGTACGAGCTTGACGCGGATTCTCATCTAGAACTCTGGTGTCTAGAATACCCGTTGGGCGGCAAGCGAGCCTCGACGTTGATTCGGAGCAAGTGGGGGCAGTCGCATTGAGTTCTGCGGAGCAGGGGGCGGGTCAGTCGCTGGAGCTGGCTGACCCGCCATACTCCTTCAGCTTGTTGTGTAGAGTTTTCAAGCTGATTCCCAAAATGTCCGCAGCGCGGGTCTTATTGTTCCCCGTAAATTCCAGCGTCCGTACAATCAGGCGCTTTTCCGCTTCGTCAACGGTAGTGCCCACCGGCATCTGGACCTTGTCCGGATCTTTGGTCACCGCGTTGCGGACGGCTCCGAATCCCCGCGGCAGGTGCTGTGGTCTCAGGGTTCCACTGCCGCACAGGACGACAGCGCGTTCCAGTACATTGCGCAGTTCCCGCACATTTCCGGGCCAGTTGTAGGTTTCGAACTCCTGCAGTACCGCAGGTTCCACTCCGTTCACCTTGCAGCCGTGCCGCTCATTCATGGTGCGGATCATAAACTCGGTTATCAGGGGAATGTCCTCGCGATGCTCGCGCAACGCAGGCATATGAATGTTGAACACATTAAGCCGGTAGAAAAGGTCATTGCGCAGGTGGCCCTCTTCGATCGCGGTCAGCGGATCCTTGTTCGTAGCGGCCAGAACTCGCACGTTGATGGGGGTTTCTACTTTGCTGCCTAGCCTTCGCAGAGTGCGATCTTCCAGCACGCGCAGCAGCTTCGCCTGCGTTGCAATCGGCATTTCTCCGATCTCGTCCAGCAGCAGAGTACCTTCCTCAGCCAGTTCGAAACACCCGGCCCGCCGTTCCACGGCTCCCGTAAATGCGCCTCGCTCATGGCCGAAGATTTCACTTTCGATCAGCGTTTCCGGGATTGCAGCACAATTGACCGCAACAAAGGGTTTATTGCTTCGCCCGCTCAAATCATGCAGGGTCCGCGCCACTACTTCCTTGCCGGTGCCACTCTCGCCGGTGATCAGCACGGAAACGTTGTTCGGAGCAATGCGCTCGATCAGCGTAAAGATTTCCTGCATGTGGGCGGATTTTCCAACAAGAGATCCCAGCACGCCCGTCTGCCGGCTGTTGCTGCGAACGGTGTCGATGTAGTGTTCCGCCTCCTGCTGCGAGCTGGCGCTGCTCAATATGCGCTTGAGCCGTACCGGGTCTACCGGCTTTTGAATGTAATCGAACGCACCAAGCTTCATGGATTCTACGGCGCTTTCGATGCTGCCCTGGGCGGTAAGCATGATAACGGCCAGCTTTTGTTCCAGTTCGCCCAAGTGACGCAGCAGTGTCAGTCCGTCCATTCGCGGCATCTTTAAATCCGACACCAGAATCGTGGGATTCCACTCCTGCAGACGTTCCAGAGCTTCCACCCCATCCTGCGCCACAGCCGTAGAGTAGCCCCAGCCGGAGATAAGCTCGGCCAGGCCCATGCGGGCGTTTCGTTCATCTTCGACGATCAGTACTTTTTGATCCATAGAGTGGACAATCGCTGGTGCAGCAAAACAAAGGACCAGTCCAGGGGGGGGTGGATCAGGTCCTGCACCAACGGGATACTAGCCAGACGGCGGCTCAGCGTGAAGTCATCCCTTTCTGTTTGTACCATGGCTGGAGATTTGGTGCCGTTCGTGAGACATAGGCGGAAAACCGTAAGGGCGATTGGTAGTCAGATCTGCTGCCGATGTATGCTGGCTCGTTATGGAATATGAGATCTCCGCCGAAGCTCTGAAGCAAAAGATGCAGGCCGCCCCGTTTGAGGCAAGCGCATCTGAATTCTGTCTGCTGGATGTTCGCGAACCGTGGGAGACTTCCCTGGGAACAATCCCGGGTGCGCGTCTCATTCCGATGGGAGACCTGCCATCGCGAGCGCATCAGGAACTCGATCCTGACGCCCACATCGTCGTCTATTGCCATCACGGCGCACGCTCGCTCAGCGCCACAGTCTGGCTTCGGGAGCAGGGCTTTACCCGGGCTCAGTCCATGGCTGGCGGTATTGATGCTTGGTCCCAAAAGGTGGATCCCAGCGTCCCGCGTTACTGAAATCCCGATCAAACTCAAGGAGATCCATGCCAAGCTCTGCAATTCAGTTTGCGCGCGATAACCAGCCCCGATTTCTGGAACAGTTGAAAGACCTGCTGCGCATCCCCTCCGTCTCCACATTGCCGGAGCATCGCGAGGATGTGAGGCGTGCGGCTGAAGTTCTGGCGGCGGAGCTTGAACGTATCGGACTGGAACATGTTGCCTTGATCGAGACGGAAGGCCATCCGCTTGTCTATGCGGACTGGCTGCACGCGCCCGGCAAACCGACGTGCCTCTGCTATGGCCACTATGACGTTCAACCGCCGGACCCGCTTGAAGAATGGATCACGCCGCCGTTCGAACCAACCGAGCGCAACGGCAGCCTGTATGCTCGTGGCGCGGTGGATGACAAAGGGCAGATGTACATTCACATCAAGGCGATTGAAAGTCTGCTGCAGGTGCAGGGCCGACGATTGCCAATCAATGTTCGAGTGATTCTGGAAGGCGAAGAAGAGGTGGGCGGCGAAGGTATCGCCTCGTTTGTGCAAAACCATCCGGAGCAGTTACAGGCGGACTTTGCATTAATCTCCGATACCGAAATGTTTGCGCCCGACCTGCCTACCCTCTGCGTGGGCTTGCGCGGCATGATCTATACAGAGATTGAAGCGCGGGGCGCAGCTACCGATCTGCACTCCGGCATGTATGGGGGCGCTGCTCCCAATCCTTTCTTTGCGCTGTGTCAGGTGCTGGCGCAACTGAAGAGCGGTGACGGTCGCATTCTGATACCCGGAATCTATGATGATGTGCAGGATCCCTCCGCCGAGGAACTCGCGGCGTGGCGCTCCTTGCCGTTCGATGAACAGGAATTTTTGCGTCATGAAGTTGGCTCCGCCGCCTTGACCGGCGAGCCGGATTTCTCCGTGCTGCAGCGCCTTTGGGCGCGCCCGAC
>DASSZI010000241.1:0-21800 GCA_035713565.1 Acidobacteriaceae bacterium
GGTGGGCTGGCTCAGGTCACCTACACGCATTCCAGCGACCATTTCGGGATGGACAACACGGACCTGCGCTATGCCAACCAGGGAAAACTTGCTGGAAAAAACTGGTGGTACGGGATTACTGCCAACAACAATCCCACCGTGGAGGACGTTTGGAACAGCACCCCTGCATGGGGCTTTCCGTGGCTTTCTACCTCCTCCGGAGTGGGTCCTATCGCCTCTCCTGTGATCCAGGGCGCATTGGGAGAGGATGTCGCCGGAGTAGGTGGGTACGGAATGTGGAATAACCATCTCTATGGCGACCTTACGGTTTACCGATCGGAGCATGCCGGTGGTCCCGTTCCTGTGACCGGCACCAACTATTCCTACAACATCAGCGGTGTAGCTCCTTACTGGAGGGCAGCATGGCAGCAGACGTTCGGAGACAATTACCTGGAAGTCGGGACGTACGGAATCTTCCTCAATTCTTTTCCGGGAGCGATCTCAGGACCGCAGGACAGCTACGCCGATCCTTCCGTAGACTTCCAATATGAACGCCCGTTTGGGGCCAACTTGCTGGACGCTCACGGAACCTATATTCATCAATCGTCCGACCTTGGAGCTACGTTCCGTTCTGGAGGAGCGACCACGAGATCCAACTCGCTGAACACCTTGCGGCTGGACAGCACTTTTCATTGGAACTACCGGTATACCGCGACCGGAGCACTGTTTTCAACCACTGGAAATGCGGACCCGCTACTCTACGCACCCGGGGCCTTGACCGGCAGCAGGAATGGCCATCCCGACACGAAAGGCTATATCGCACAATTCGGCTACTGGCCCGTGCAGAACATTGATATCAGCGTTGCCTACACCGGATACGTGAAGTTCAATGGAGCGACCACGAATTATGATGGAGCTCATCGCAACGCCTCCGATAATAACACCACGTATATCGCCTTATGGCTCAATTTTTAGGAGACGGCATGGAACAGGAGAAGCACACACAGGAATTGGTCTCGAACCAGGATGTCATCGTCATTAACAGGCGATCTTTTTTTGCCGCCCTGCTTAGTATTGGTACAGCCGGAATGGGAGCAATGCTGGCTGTCCCAGTTCTCCGCTATGTCCTATATCCGCTGTATGCCAAGACGAGCAAAAACGTATGGACAGCAGTAGGTGCAATAGAAGAGTTTTCCAGCATTTCAACGCCAGTTAAAAAACCTCTCGACTTAAAACAGATAGACGGATGGCGAGAAGTGGATTCCTCTCAGAGCGTCTACGTTACCAAGGCAGCAAACGGAAAACTCGAAGTATTTTCCTCGATCTGCCCGCATCTAGGTTGCAGCGTGTCCTGGCGCAAAGGACATGACGACTTTTTATGCCCTTGCCACGGAAGTATTTTCAAGGCCGATGGCAAGCATGTCTCCGGCCCGTCGCCACGCGGTCTCGACACACTTCCGCACAAAGTGGTTGACGGAAAGCTGATGGTCAAGTTCGAGTACTTCCGAGAAAACGTTCCCAACCAAGAAGTATTGAGCTAGGTGACCTTGTGCATGCACCTGTAGAACCCAAACTACCGCCCAAAAGTAGGCCTGCGCGCGTTTATAGTTGGTTCAATAAGCGCACCGGCATCAACAGCCTGATGAAGGCTTCCCTGGACGAGCCAATTCCTGGTGGCGCACGCCTGGCTTATGTCTTTGGTTCCGGACTGCTCTTCATCTTTATCTCCCAGGTAATTACCGGCCTTTGCCTTGCTCTCTATTACGTACCTTCTGCGGAGTCGGCGCATCTTAGCGTCGCTTACATCACGAAACAGGTCGCGGCCGGACAATTTCTCCGTAGCCTTCATTACTACGGCTCCAGTGCAATGATTATTGTGCTGGCCCTGCATTTTCTCCAGACGTTTCTCTATGGTTCCTTTAAAGGCCGCCGGGAATTGCTCTGGATCTCCGGCGCATTCCTCTCTTTCTTAGTCCTAGGCATGGGTTTCACCGGCTATCTTCTGCCTTGGGACCAGAGCTCCTACTTCGCCACGGCCGTCGGTACCAATATCGTCGGAGAAGTCCCTTGGATCGGTCAGTGGCTTACCAGTATGTTGCGCGGCGGCGACACACTGGGAACGCTCACATTATCGCGCTTTTATTTTGCCCATGTATTTCTCATTCCAGGGATGATCTTCCTGTTCATAGGCATTCATATTGCGCTTTTCCGCAAAGCAGGTCCAGCGGGCCCAATCGACGAAGATCCAATTCATCCGAAGCTACCTCCGGAAAGTTTTTATCCCCGGCAGGTAATCATGGACATGGCGTTTGCGTTGCTGATCATGGTCGGCTTGGGGTTTCTTGCCTACCTCCGGCCAGTCCTGCTCGGTCCGATTGCTGATCCTTCGAATACGCAGTTCGTTCCAAGGCCGGAGTGGTATTACCTGCCAATGTTTGAATGGCTGAAGTTCTGGTCCAGCCGCATGGAAGTGTTCGCCGTCGTCGTCATCCCCGGTATCCTAGCGTTGATATTCTTCCTGCTGCCATTTTTGGATCGCAACCTTGAACGCAGGCCGTGGCGCAGGCCGATTCCCCTTCTTGCCGTCACAGCTGTTTTGGTAGGAATGATTTTTCTCGGCTTCAAAAGCCACCTGGACGATTTACGCGACAGCACGATTGCCAAACAACTGGCATTCCAGGATCAGCAGGCCAGAGATTACACCAAGGCCCCATTCCATCCACGAATGGAGTCCGCCAGTGGCAAGCCTCTTGCAGCCGCAGCCGTCAATCCGCTGGTTGCCAAAGGAAAGAGCGTTTTTGAATCCAACGGTTGTTCCGGTTGCCACGGAGCCGACGCGATTGGCACAGCGGCCGCTCCCAGCCTCGTCGGAATTACAGCCAGATATCCTTTGCCCAAATTTAGCGACCTGCTGCATCACCCCAATCCAGCAATGCGCGCGGGCCATATGCCTTCCTTCGATCTATCTGCCGCAGACGCGACTGCGCTTTTTACTTATCTGGGCAGTTTAGGAACAAGTGGCGGAAGTACGTCGGCTACAACAGCCAGCGATACTCCGGCTGTGCCTGAGGGCAGTCCTGCACCAGCCATATCTCGTGCTAAATCGCCCGAAAGCAAAGTGGCCCCGCCCGCAAATTCTGCCGCATCAAACTCTGCATCTGTGGCAGCGGGAGAAAAGGTTTTTGAGGCGCATGCGTGCTTTGCTTGCCATGGCCAGGCAGGCGCCGGGACAGGACGGGTGCCTCCGCTGGCAGGTTTAGTTGCCGGAAAGTCGGCCCTCCAGCTATCGAAACTTCTCCACCATCCTGATGCGAAGATGATGGCCGGAGGTATGCCTCCTTTTACTGGGTCGGAGAGCGAAGAAACGTCGCTGATTGCATATATCCAAAGCCTAACTGTTAGAAAGTCAGCCAGTACCAAATTTGAGGCGGCCAGAGTTGCGCCAACTATCGGGAACGAAGCCAATACTCCCCCTGCCCCTCCGCCTCCCGCTCAGCCACTTGCAGAACCTGTCGCGAAGCCTGCAGCAGCAGCGGAGCCGCCGGAGTCTCCAGTGGCAGAAGGTCGCGCAGTTTTTGTAACAAATGGATGCGCTGCCTGTCATGGTCAACAGGGAACAGGAACCCACTTTGCACCTTCATTGGTCGGGATTACGAATAAATTTCCCGGAGAGAAATTGCCTTATCTCATCCACCACCCCACCAGCAAAATGCGCGACGGCGGCATGCCGACCTTTAAAATTCACGGGGCAGATATGCAGCACCTCGTCGCATATTTGGGCAGCCTTGGAACGCCATCAGCGCCTGCTGCTACCGCCACGACGACCAATACCGCCGAAGCAAAAAATCCAGCACGGCCATCGAACTCTGCAGGACAAAGTTTAAACACAGCACCTTCAGCCGTTTCACCTGCGGCCGCACCCCCGCTAAGCGCAGAGGCCCTTGCAGGCAAAAAGATTTTCCAACGATACTCGTGTGAGACATGTCACGGTATCGGAGGCTTGCATGGGACCATCGCCGCGCCACCATTGGCGGGTACCGCTTCCCTGCTTCCAGCCAAAGTGCTGGAAAACCTGCTGCGCCATCACAGTATCCAAATGCAGGAAGGTGGCATGCCGCTGACTAACATGAACGCGCAGAACATGAAGGCCATCGTCGCATACATCCGCTCTTTACCCACACCTTCAGACTCTCGATAAGCACAATTTTCCATGCCGGATATGGAGGATTGTGCTCATCCCAAACCTCCATATCCCACGCGGCCACATTATCCGGGGAGATTTCGTCTCCCATGGCGCGTGATTTGAATCTACGATGCACAGATTCGGGCAAACCAAGTAGCAGAAAATTAATAAATTAAGAGCATTTGCAGCGATATTGGTGCAATGAGTGCTTGACTGACTCCTATCCAGATAGGCGAAAATAAGGCGAATATATAAATGCCTACGAGCGCCACAATCCGGATCCAGATCGAGTCGGCTCTCGAAAAAAAATACCCATCCGCTTTAACGCCTCAAACACGGACGGTACGCCACGTGGTGTCTTCTGGTATTGGCGCTCTGGACGATCTGCTTCACGGCGGCCTGCCGTTAGGCGCACTCACCGAAATGTTCGGTGAATCCTGTTCGGGACGAATGTCGGTCGCGCTCTCGTTTCTTGCGCAGATCACGTCAGCAGGAAATGTGTGCGCCTGGATCGACGCCTCGGACACGTTCCATCCCGCTTCAGCGGCCGGAGCGGGCGTCGATCTCAAACGGCTTCTGTGGGTACGATGCGGCGTACGTGAGTCCTTGACAGAGCAGGAGACGCGCCAATTTGCACTGCCTGCCGCATGTCTTATACGAAAAACTCCGCCGAAAGGCTTGCATGGAGGGGGACACGGCACACATCCGCGTTCCGAGGCGAGAGGGCTTTCCTCTGCCGTGGACAGATTTCTGAATAACGAGGCTGTGAGCACCTGTTGCGCGGAACCAATCTCCAAACCGCAACCGGCTTCACAGGAGTTCACCTCTAATTTGCAACCAGCTTCGACCTCGGTTCGCACGCCATGCCGCGCACGTGTCTACGATGCTGTCGAGCAGGCGTTGCGCAGCACCGACCTCCTGATCCAGACAGGTGGCTTCAGCGCCATTGTGCTCGACTTGGGAGAGATTGCCAAGGAGGTAGTTTCGCGAATCGAACTCTCCACCTGGCACAGATATCGCGTCGCTTCGGAGCAGATGCAGGCGAGCATCCTGCTTCTATCGCAGTATGCCTGTGCGAAGAGTAGCTCAGAGCTGCAACTGCGCTTGGCGCCATTGGAAGATACCCGCGAGGAACGTACTGTCTTCACAGGCCTAAGCGCCAGAGCCGAGGTGCTACGCCAGCGCTTTGCGCAGACACATAGCAACCTCGTGCCGATGCGAAAGCCGCCGCAAAGAGCCGCCGGCGAAGCGCGCTGGACGCACCGCGCGCGATGGGCGGGCCCGAGATGAGCCATCCCGCCGAACTCTACGCATGTGTGTATGTGCGGGAATTCCCGGCACAGGCTCTGCTGCGCTTGCGCCCCGAACTCCATGACAAACCGTGCGTGGTGCTCGACGGCGAACCGCCGGTACAAACGGTATGTTCTCTGAACACGCGAGCCCGGCTGCTCGGCCTTCGCCAAAGAATGACGAAGGTGGAGGTAGAGACCTTCGAGAGCGTCATCATCCTGCACCGCTCCTCAAAGACGGAAGCTGCTGTCCGCGCCATTCTGCTTGAATGCGCAGGAGCGTTCTCGCCGCGTATCGAAGACCGAACCCAGGACGGAATTTTTCTTTGCGCGGTGGACGCGGCAGGAACGGAAGCGCTCTTTGGTCCTCCGCATCAACTGGCTAAGAAACTGCGGCAGCGCGTCCGCTCGGTTGGCATTGTGGCTTCTGTCACGTTGAGCACGAACCTTCATACCGCCATCTGCCTAGCACGAGGATTACGAACAGACGTAACAATTTACGTTGTTCCGCGCGGAGAAGAGGCCAAGTCACTCGCCCCGCTCCCCGTCGCCGTGCTGGAGATGACCGACACACAAGCGGAAATCTTCCGACTGTGGGGCATCCGAACTGTCGCAGCGCTGGCGGCATTGCCGGAAAAGGCCCTTATCGCACGGTTGGGGCAGGATGCGAAACGGCTGCTGGAACTCGCCCGTGGTGTTCGCGCCCACCTTTTTCAGCCCATCGACGTACCGTTTGTTTTGGAAGAGATAGTCGAACTCGACTCTCCGTTGAATGATCTGGAGTCGCTACTTTTCGGCCTATCGGCGATGCTGGAACAACTCATCATCCGTGCGAAATCGCGTGTGCTGGCACTGGCAACTGTTACCCTCAAGCTGCATCTCCATGGTGGAGGCTCACACAAACGTAAGGTAAGCCCCCGCGTTCCCACCAACGAAAAGCAGCTCTGGCTCAAGCTGCTTCATCTCGATCTCGAAAGCAATGCGCCATCGTCGTCAATCCTCGGTGTGCATATTTGCGCGGAACCAGGCGCGAAGAGCAGGGTTCAACTTGGACTCTTTTCCCCGAAGCTTCCTGAGCCGGGCAGGCTTGAGATCACACTAGCTCGCATCGCTGCGATCGTTGGCGAAGGCAACGTGGGGCAGGCTGTCCTTCATGACACACATCGAACCAACGACTTCCATGTCGAAGTGTTCACCATCACCTCGAAGGAACCGCGTGAACCCGGAACGGGGTCTCCACTGTGCCTACGGATGCTTCGTCCTCCCGAACCCAGCAAGGTAGAAATACGGCGAGGTGTTCCATCTCAAATCCATTTTCGTTCCCGCGCCTATCACGTAGAGCAGGCGTATGGCCCATGGCTGAGCGGTGGTGACTGGTGGAACGAGGCAATCTGGGGCAACGAACAGTGGGATGTTATTGGCAAAGCCACGGACAGCGCCATGCTTGTGTGCAGGCTAGCGCGTGACTTTGTGCAGAATGACTGGCGGGTGGCGGCCCTCTATGACTAGCCGCTATATCGAACTCCACGCAAAGAGTGCCTTCTCCTTCCTCGAAGGAGGCTCGCAACCCGAGGCGCTTGCTGAACGAGCGCACGCGCTGGAAATGCCCGCGATGGCATTACTCGATCGAAATGGATTTTATGGCTCCGCGCGGTTTCACAAGTTTGCGGAAGGAAACGGCATCCAGGCGCATGTTGGAGCAGAGGTCTCCGTCGTGGGACTAGGCAATCGCCTGACGCCTCCCGTCTGGTTGCCTCACCAGCACCTGGCTGAACCGGCGCGGCTGCCCCTGCTTTGCGAAAGCCGCGTCGGCTACCGGAATCTCTGCCAGCTCATCACACACTTCAAAATGCGCGAGGTAGGCAAGCAGGAAGGCACGGCCAAGCTGAATGATCTTGCCGAATACAGCCGGGGACTGGTCTGCCTCACAGGCGGAGAAGAAGGACCGCTGGCTTCTGCGCTCGTCTCCGGAGGCGAAGCTGCCGGTCGTGAAGTTGTCAAAAAACTCGTATGCATCTTTGGCGCGACGAATGTTTACATCGAGGTGCAGCGACATCGACAAAGGGATCAGGAGTGGAGAAATCAAGCCGCACTGCGGATTGCCGAATCGCTGCATCTGCCCATCTTGGCGACAAATGGAGTAAGTTACGCGAGCAAGTATGACCGCGAGATTGCCGATCTGTTCACAGCCATACGAAATCACACGCAGCTCGACCATGCGGGACGCCTGTTAGCGCTGAACAACCAGAAGCATCTTCGGGCTCCGGATACGATGGTCGCGCTGTTCAGGGATATTCCCGGCGCGGTGGAGAACACGGTGGAACTCTCTTCTAGGCTACAGTTTCAACTCTCCGACCTCGGCTATGAGTTTCCTCGCTATCCCGTTCCAGAGGACGAGACGATGGACAGCTTTCTCACGAAGCGCGTGGAAGAAGGCGTTGTTAGGCGCTATGGTCCGAAGCGCGATGCTAGCCTGCTTGAACGCGCGAAGAAGCAGGTTGCGCACGAACTTAGACTGATCGCAAAGCTGGGCTTCGCCGGATATTTCCTGATCGTCTGGGACATCGTGGAGTATTGCAAGCGGCACGGCATTTTGATTCAGGGCCGAGGGAGCGCGGCAAACTCCGCAGTCTGCTACGCATTGGAGATCACCGCGATTGATCCGGTGGGCATGGAGCTGCTCTTCGAGCGCTTTCTATCGGAAAATCGCGGCGAGTGGCCCGATATCGACATTGATCTCCCCTCAGAAGAAATGCGGGAGCAGGCGATCCAGTATGTGTATCGCCGCTATGGCGAACTCGGCGCGGCCATGACGGCCAATGTCATCACCTATCGCGGCAAGTCCGCTGCACGCGAGGTCGGCAAGGCGCTGGGCTTCGATCCGGAATCCTTGCAACGTCTTTCAACCCTGGTGGCGAACTACGAATGGAAGGGGCCAAATGACACAATGGCTCGCACCTTCCAAAACGCGGGCTTCGACATCGATCATCCACGTATCGCTAAGTACCTTGAACTCTGTATGCGCGTGCAGGATTTTCCGCGCCATCTGGGACAACACTCCGGCGGCATGGTGATCTGCCAGGGACAGCTTGATAAGGTCGTTCCACTGGAGCGTGCCTCCATGCCCGGACGCACCGTCGTCCAGTGGGACAAGGAGGACTGCGCGAATCTGGGCATTATCAAGGTCGATCTTCTGGGCCTGGGCATGATGGCCGTGCTCAAGGACTGCCTGACACTTGTTCCGAAGCACTACGGCGAACCGCTCGATCTCGCTCAATTATCCGAGGACGAGGAAGTCTATCGAACGCTGCAATGCGCCGACACCATCGGAATGTTCCAAGTGGAGAGCCGCGCGCAGATGTCATCCCTGCCAAAAAACCGGCCTGAAAAATTCTACGACCTCGTCGTACAGGTGGCGATCATCAGGCCCGGTCCGATTGTGGGCAAGATGATGCACCCATATATGCGCCGTCGCCAGAAGCAGGAAGACGTTACGTATCCGCATCCGTCGCTCGAATCCACTCTGAAGAGGACGCTGGGCGTGCCACTCTTTCAGGAGCAGCTCTTACGCATGGCGATGGTGGTAGCTAACTTCAACGGGTCCGAGGCTGAAGAACTTCGGCGCGCCGTGGGAATGCGTCGCTCCTGGGAACGCATGAAAAATCTGGAAGGACGGCTCCGTACCGGTATGACTGCCAACGGATTGGATGACGCGACGCAGGAGAAGATCATCCAGAACATCAGTTCCTTCGCCTTGTATGGTTTTCCAGAGAGCCATGCCGCCAGCTTCGCACTCATCGCGTATGCCTCG
Source organism: Acidobacteriaceae bacterium (assembly GCA_035713565.1). Lineage (GTDB taxonomy): Bacteria > Acidobacteriota > Terriglobia > Terriglobales > Acidobacteriaceae > JAKAAZ01. The sequence continues at coordinate 9,263 of DASSZI010000241.1, forward strand.
GCCTACATCAAGGTGAAGTACCTAGCGGCCTTTACCTGCGCAATGATGAACAATCAACCCATGGGCTTCTATAGCCCCGCCGTCATTATCGAAGATGCACGACGCCACGGCTTGCGCGTCAAGCCCATCAACATCCACTATTCGGACTGGCCCTGCACGCTAGAACACGAGAGCGACTATTCCTTGTCGCTGCGGTTGGGCCTGGGATATGTGCGTGGCCTGCGAAGCCAGTGTGCAGAAGCCATTGTCAAAGCCCGTGCTGTAGATCGATTCCAGTCTGTCGATGACCTGGTGCTGCGCGTTCCTCAACTTAATCGCAAGGAACTTACTCTACTCGCGAACGTGGGGGCGCTTAACAGCCTAAATGCAGTGGAACATCGACGGGATGCGCTGTGGCAGATCGAGCGCGCCGGTAAATTGGAGGGGCCTTTGTTTATGCAACATAGCGACTGGCTACGTGAAGATACTGCTGAAGCTCCACTTCACTTAATGACCGCCGAAGAGCGGCTTGTCGCAGATTACGCTGTGAGCAGCGTGACGACGGGGCCTCATCCCATGTGGTTCCGTCGTAAGGAACTGGATCGCAGAGGCTATCTTCGTGCGGCAGACCTCGCCAAACGTAGGGACGGAGAATATGTGAGAGCTGCAGGACTTGCCATCGTCAAGCAACGTCCCGGCACGGCTTCAGGCGTCGTCTTCCTTTCCGTTTCTGACGAGACTGGAGTCTTCAACGTATTCGTCGCTCCAGATTTCTTCGAGCAGAACCGCCGTGCCATCACGCGTGCGAAATTCATCGCTGTCGAGGGGCCGCTTCAGAAGGAGGGCCCGATTATTCATGTGATGGCAAGGTCCTTCGAGGAACTCTCGGTGGAGAGCTACGCTGGCCGCTTAAAGCTAACTTCGCATGACTTCCATTAACATGGCTCGGTAGCTATCGCACCGAGGCCGACCAGGAGAAGCTCGGTTGGCTGATCATCACGGCAGGCATACCTAAGGACGCTGAAAAGCGAGCACCTAAAATGTCAATTTTCTAATTGGAGAGTAAACGGGAGTAAAACCGAGTTAGACTCACTCGTTGTTGATTTGTTTTGCGGAGGGTTTTGCAACGCTCCGAATTTGCGCAGACATTACATTACCGTTTCTTCCTCCGGAGCTACCAAACGCCAAGTTTCCTTCGGCAAATAATGCGGTTTTCGTCTCCTCCGTCAGCAGTCTGCGGAAACCTACGGATCTCCGTACGTGATTCACCAGTCCCTTGCGGGCCTCATTCGGCCCCAGCAGATTTCAGAACTTCAGAAGGAAAGCGAACATCACGAATTAGCTGCACGCACTATCAAAACCGGGCAGCTCGCATGACGCAGGACACCCTCGGCCACGCTGCCCAGCAGCAGCGATCCAACTCGACCACGACCATGACTTCCGATCACGATAATGTCAGCGGACCAGTTCTTCGCTCCTTCCAGAATCTTTGTCGCCGGTTTACCAAATTCGAGAAAGCCGAGAGCCTGCGGTGTGGTGCCCGCACGTTGCCGGAATGCGTCGAGCAACTCTCGACCGTCCCGTTCGGCCATCTTTGCGAGTTCGTCGGCTGGAATGCCCTCCCCCGACCCCTGGGTGGCCGTGTCGATAGCATGGAAGAATGCCAGATCCACACCCAGCAACTTAGCCAATCCTATCCCCACATCCGCAGCATGTGCGGCAATGGAGGTATCATCCACAGCCACCAGAATGCGCTTGAAATTCATCGAAGGTCCCTCGCTTTGCTTAGAGAAGAAGTTTAGAAACCGCCAAAGAAGGTTTGTGAACCACTGCTCGATTCGCAGTCGCATGTGTACCGCAATCACAGCGAGACTCACCCGGCATCGTTATGATGAAGAATACGAAGACGCCGATGGCTGATTGACGAGCGCAGATTCATGGACTGGTCCGATCGAAAACGGCGATATCGAGCCTGTAACGCTATAAATCAGTCGCAGGCAGCCCATCGATTTAGACGGAGATTGAGGTGCCGATTCGGATCGCAATCTCCCTGCGACACGTCCGTTGGCATCAAGATACAGTGCGAGACGCGGAACGCATTCCGAGCAAAGCCAAAAGAATTCCGTGGCTGCGGATTGCCCTTCGAAAGCATATAGATTGCCTGAGTTGAGAAATTTGAACTCGGCACGGCATTCTGGGTTGGCACAATGACTGACCATTGGCGCCTCCAACATCCAAGGTAGAAGACAGGAAGAGATACCGCAGTGATGAAACTCACACCCCCCAGTTCGTAGATGTATAAACATCGGACAGGATCATCGGGCGGTAACTCAGCCGCCACTCCGAAGCTGATCGAACTCTCCCCCGCAATCGTCCAGAGTGATTTGGAGCACCGCGTCAACTTCTCGCGTAAATGAATTGGAAAACGGCTGTGATTTCTGTCACAGAGATGCGGCGCTATCCTCCATATCGTTCTGACATAGAGGAGTCGAATGTCCAACACATTGCTGCTGCACCGCGAAAACTGCGACCAGTTGGTCCCGACTGAAACTCCCTGAGAATGCCGGTGACGACGCCCATTACGAAATTGATGGATGACCGGAGGCGTTATCAGACAGCCGCTCGCCATGTTTCCTTTTTCCTGGAGTCGGCATTTCAAGACCTTTTTCTTTAGGGGGAAAATCGACTTCCAAGGTGGGGGCACTGGGCAGCAGCGTTTCTCGTTTTTCTCGGCTCCTCGATCTCCGGATTATTCATCATCGTGACCGACGCCTGGATACAGCAACCGGTCACCTATCGCGTGCTGCCGAACGGTTCCTATGAGGTGACCAAATTCTGGAAGTTGCTGCTCAATCGTTGGGCGCTCCTGCAATATGCACACACAATATGGGCGGGGTGGTCATCACCGGCGCATTCGTGATGTGTGCCGTCGGCGCGTATTACTTGTTGGAGGACCAATTCTCGAAATACGGCCGCGTTTTTGTGCGCGTTGGCGTGATTGCGGGCGTGATCGCCACGACGGACTGGCTGTTGGCCTGGTCTGGAGGTCTTTCGGTATCCTGCTGGCAATCGGCTATTTCGTATTCGTCCATCGCATGTTTCGCGGCAAGATTGCCACAGCAACGGAAGCGCATGGAGATTAAAGGGCAACAGAGCCGCTTTGATCCTTCAGGAGTGAAATTGCTCTGAAACTCTACTACTAACGCGAGGGAGCTCGATTGCAGCAAGTCGCATCCATGTAAGCAATACAGAATCGAGGAATCCATGAATCCAGAACAGCCCGATCTCTCAGCCACTCGCTTTACCCCAGGTTCAAACAAAGCGCCAGACTTTCCGCCACTTTCGACGGAAGAAATACGGAAGATGAATGCGTATTGGCGTGCCTGCAATTATCTCTGCGTCGGTATGCTTTATCTGCGCGAGAACCCACTCCTCAAGAAGCCGCTGAAAGCGGAGCACATTAAACATCGTCTCCTGGGGCACTGAGGATCGGATCCTGGTCAGACATTTACCTGGGTACATCTGAATCGCCTCATCAAGAAGTATGACCTCGATATGATTTATATTTCGGGGCCTGGTCACGGCGCTCCTGCAACCCTCTCGAATGCTTACTTGGAGGGAACCTATTCCGAGATCTATCCCGACAAGAGCCAGGATGAAGAGGGGCTGCTGAAATTCTTCCAGCAGTTTTCTTTTCCTGGAGGAATCGGTAGCCATTGCACACCGGAAACGCCCGGCTCCATCCATGAGGGCGGAGAGCTTGGCTACAGCATCTCGCACGCGTTTGGGGCGGCGTTTGACAATCCTGGCCTGATCGCGACGGTGATCGTCGGAGATGGAGAGGCGGAGACTGGCCCTCTAGCAACCTCGTGGCATTCGAATAAATTCCTGAATCCGGTTCGAGACGGAGCCGTCCTCCCTATTCTCCATTTGAATGGATACAAGATCGCTAATCCCACGATCCTCGCGAGGATCTCCGCCGAAGAACTGGAGCACCTGCTCCAAGGCTACGGATGGACACCCTATGTCGTCGAGGGTGATGATCCAGAGGTCATGCACCAGAAGATGGCGGCGACATTGGAGCATTGCATTCAGGAGATTCGTTCTATTCAAAAACAGGCCCGGGATACCAATACATTCGAGCGACCACGATGGCCGATGATCGTCTTGAGAAGTCCGAAAGGCTGGACTGGACCGAAGGAACTGGATGGACACAAGATCGAAGGATTCTGGCGGGCGCACCAGGTTCCCATCCTCGACGTCACCACCAATCCTGCGCACCTTCGTCTGCTGGAGGACTGGATGCGCAGCTACAAACCAGAAGAACTGTTCGATGCGAATGGCCAGTTGGTTCCCGAACTGAAGGCACTCCCCCCGCAGGGCAACCGCCGCCTGAGCGCCAATCCACACGCGAATGGAGGAATTCTTCGCAAAGCATTGCGCCTGCCTCAGTTCACGGACTTCCGAGTCGAGGTAACAAAGCCGGGCACATCCGAAGTCGGCCCGACCGAAGTCTTGGCGCACTTTCTTGCGGAAACCATGCGACAGAATATGGACACCTTCCGGGTTTTCGGTCCGGATGAAACCGCCTCAAACCGGCTCCAGGCAATTTACGAGGCCAGTAAGAAAACATGGCTCGCGGGATTCAAACCCGAAGACCTTGACGGAGGAGAGCTTGCGCCGGATGGCCGTGTTATGGAAATGCTCAGCGAACACACTTTGGAAGGTTGGTTCGAGGGCTATGTCCTTACCGGGCGACACGGACTGTTCTCCACCTATGAGGCGTTCGTCCACGTAATCGACTCCATGTTCAATCAACATGCAAAGTGGCTGGAGAAATCGAAGTTGGAGGCAACATGGCGCGCTCCCATTTCTTCGCTCAACATCTTGATCACTTCGTTGGTCTGGCGTCAGGATCACAACGGCTTCACACATCAGGACCCTGGGTTTCTGGATGTTGTCACGAATAAGAGCGCGGAAATCACGCGCATCTATTTGCCGCCTGACGCCAATTGCCTCTTGAGTGTTGCCGACCATTGTTTGCGCACTGTAAATTACGTCAACGTAATCGTGGCAGACAAGCAGTCCCATCTACAGTATCTGGATATAGACGCGGCAGTGCTGCACTGCACGAAAGGTATTGGGATTTGGAACTGGGCCAGTAACGATCAGGGAGAAGATCCCGATGTCGTGTTGGCCTGCGCCGGAGACATTGCGACCATGGAATCTCTGGCTTGCGCAGCCATCCTGCGGGAACATTTTCCAGCTTTGAAAGTTCGCTTTGTAAACGTTGTCGATCTTTTCAAGCTACAACCGGATACGGAACATCCGCATGGATTGTCCGACCGCGATTTCGATTCGCTGTTTACCCAAAACAGGCCGGTCATCTTCAATTTTCACGGCTATGCATCGCTCATCCACAAGCTCACCTATCGACGGACAAACCACGAAAATCTGCATGTACGCGGTTATAAAGAAAAGGGCAATATCAACACGCCTTTGGAACTTGCCATTCTCAATCAGGTGGACCGATTCAACTTGTCGATCGATGTAATCGACAGAGTTCCGAAATTGAGAGCTGCAGGCGCGCACACGAAGGAGTGGCTGAAGGACCAGGTCACGGATGCGATTCGCTATGCCCATGAGAATGGGATTGATCGCGAGGAAATCCGAAACTGGAAATGGCCTTTTTAGGGAAAGCGAATCTTTGTTAATGTCAAACTTACCCATCCTTGTTCTGAATGGAGGCTCCTCTTCCATCAAATGTTCCGTCTATATGGCCGATTCGCTCACGTTGCTCTACGAAGGCGAGGCCAGTGGCATTGGAACCTCGAAGGCGCGCTTTGAGTTTCACGCGATTCGCGGCGGAGTCCATCAACAACTGCTCTCTGCAACCAGGCCGGAAGAACTTAGCTCGTTCCGCGATGCTGTCCGGAAAATTGCTGAAACGCTCGATCAACCGGGAGTTCCACGCCCAGCGGCCATCGGCCATCGCGTAGTTCACTCAGGGCCAAAACTGACCTCGCATCAGCGCATCACGCCGGAAGTGTTGGCAGACATCGAACAGGCAACCTCCTTCGCACCATTACATGAACCTATTGCGCTCGAGATCATTCGTGAGGCAATGCATCACTTTCCAGGTATCGAAAACTACGCATGTTTCGATACGATCTTTCACCATGGATTGCCGGAAGCTGCGTCGATTTATCCTCTGCCAAAGGATATCCGCGAGCAAGGTGTCCATCGCTACGGTTTTCATGGCCTTTCCTGCGAGTCCATCCTCCAGCAATTGCACGATAGAGCGACGCCTGGAACGCAGCCCGGCAAACCTGTGCCCGCACGGCTGATTGTTGCCCATCTGGGCAGCGGGGCCAGTGTGACTGCCATGCATCATGGGCAATCGATCGATACTACGATGGGCCTCACACCTTGCGGCGGGATTCTCATGGGCACGCGCCCTGGAGATCTTGATCCCGGTCTCATCTTCTTCCTGCTGCGGATGCATGCGGGCAGCTCTGAAGATAGAACGGATGCCGTCGAGAGGATGTTGAATCAGCATTCCGGCCTGCTTGCACTTTCGGGTTTGTCCAACGACATGCGCGTGCTGCGCGAAGCCTCAGCCGATGGAAACTCACGGGCGAACCTCGCTATCGACGCATTTGTATTCAGTGTCAAAAAAGCGATTGGCGGCTTCGGAGCCCTGATGGGCGGCCTGGACGCTCTTGTCTTTACCGGCGGGATTGGCGAGCATGATGCACGGACGCGTTCTCAGGTCTGTGCCGGACTGGAGGTCTTTGGAATCGCAATCGATTCAGGACAGAACAATATCACGCAACCTAAGGCCCGGCTCATCAGTAGGCAGGAATCCCGCGTTGCAGTGTATGTGCTGCCCGCGCAGGAAGATCGAATGATCGCCCGCCATATCGTGCGCATGAATCGTTGAATATGGCCGGTGCACTATCACTATGGAAACTCGCTCTCGATCTATCAAATTTCGCAGTCTAGAGCCTGTTATGAACTTTGTTCCTGGGGTTGAATTTCATGTTGGAGTGGGTTTGTGCTCACGCAGCATGAAAGGATGGGGAAGCAGGCCGGGTCTCCGAGTGATGTGAACGATGAGGAGTGGGGATTGGTGGCGGGGTATCTGGCTTTGTGCCGGGAAGACGCCAAGACGCGAACGCAGGCTGCGAGCGGTGTTCAACGGACTGCGTTAATCGTAAAGAACAGGCGGGTGGCCCACATCCCCCCTGGCTGGTTCAACACGAGGGTGCCCCACATCTCGCTTCTGAGATGTGGGAGTTGGCAGCACGCTCCCGGCCGTAGCTGCCCACGGCGACTCAATTTCGACAACTCCCCGCTCGCCAGAACTGGAATGCCGGAAACTTGACCACGCCCAATTCTCCGGCTCTGCCACAAGCCCGCGAGTCACCGGGTTGCGGTGCATATACTTCAGCTTCTCGATGCGCTTGCGATACGTGAATACATTGAAAGCGTAATACCGGGCCTGCCAGAACGGACGTTCGGTTCGCTGCACCGCGACCGAAAGCTTCAAGGCCTGCAGCGCCTTGGCCAGCGCTGCTCTCTTCGGTTCGCTGAGCAATAGATGTACATGCTCCGGCATCACGACGTACCCGCTTACGAAGAAATCGTACCTGACCCGCATCGTCTCCAACGAACGTTCGAAAAGCTCCCTCGCCCCTGCCGATCCAAGATGCTGCTGGCGTCGATGACAACTGAACGTGACAAAATGAAGACCCCGGAATTTTGATAACGGACAAGAGAGTTAGGCACGGATACATCTTAATCCCACGTCTCAAACGCGAGACGTGGGGCACCCTCGTTCAGACCTGGGCCACCCGCCAGCGTGGCGCCGACCCTATCGAACTGCTGCTGGCGCTGACCATGGCGGGATGGTTTCGGGTCACCCTGAAGCCGTTCCAGCGTCATTACCTGATCGCGTATCTGGAAAGCAGTTTCCACGCCAACCGGCCGGGATCCACTGGCTGCTGAAGACCGATCGCGGCCGCCAAGCCAGAATCATAGTGCGCCCACGCTGGAGCACAATCCCGAACCGTCCATCGTGCCCCAGCGGGAGATCGGGCCACGGCATGAGCCGGGGGCCAGGTCTCGAAATCGGCCTGTAGAACCTGCCTGCCCCGGACAATGAGAGCGTAGCGCGGGCGCGAACCCGGTCAAGGCCGACCTGAAGGTCGCCGCTCACGCGGGCACGCGCCTTGACCGGCTTCGCTGAGACCCGCGCAAAAACTTTCCACTATTCCGGGCAGGCAGGAAAGAACAAACCGACACAAATAATCCAATTTTGGGTGACGTGTCACCCTTCAGCCGCCGCTTTAGCGGCGTTGCTCTTTCGCACTCGCGCCAGGAAGATGTACCCCGATCCGAACAAGAGATGCGGGATGTCCCATACCGCTACGAAAAGTCCATACCCCGAGATGCCAGCGAAGGAAAGAGCACGATGCGCGATCACCACGGACGCTACAGAGCCAACGTTAACCAAGATGCATCCGAGCAGCGCTATGCCAGCGGCGCGAGGGAGCCACACGCCCATGATCGCGATTGGAAACGGCAGCAAAAAAAGGCAAAAGAGCAGAGTCACCGAACTCCAGAAGTCGATGCTATTGAGCGTAAAGCTCGACCAAGCACCGAATAAGAAGTACGCAAAGCCCCACACTATCCCGGCAACCTTGAGGTATTTCATACGGTCCTCCGCGCCTGCTCCGCTACCTCAGGCTGTATCCACCGCTGCACCCGAAGTATGTTTCGACAAGCGTAGCCTGACCCGCCTCAGCCGATGTCGGCGAATAGTTGCTATTTAGAGTGCTACAGAGGTTTCCGTCGCAGGCCTGCATCGCCGCACGTTGCTGGGCGCTTGTTGGCCAAAAGGGAATATTGTTTCTGAACGTGGCCCCGGCGTTCTGATAGCAGAGATCGTGCGCAGCACAAGCGGCATCTGTTTGATCTGTTGGCGTGCCACTGCCGCCCGGACCGCAGTAATTTGTACCTGGAATCGTGGCCTTGAACTTTGATGGCGTCGGCAGGCCGTTATTTGGGGCAGTGCTATAACCGCCGCCAATGGCAACCGTTCCTGAGGGTATGAGGGAAGATGGACCGCTCATCAGGGGGGAGAGTGTCATCCAGGTATATCCAACTATTTGTCCATCGGCGGACAGCAATGCACCGCCATATCCATCTGTAATGCCTCCTCCATATCCGTCTTGCATCATATTGCTCCAAGTATCGGAGGAATAACCGTATGCTCCATTATCTCCAGACACCCAGTTATAAGTGGTGAATTCGCCGTCGCCACCACCACTGGTTCCGCTCGGTTCGCCGCGGCCCCAGCATTCAGATTGGGCAATGTAGCAATTGGCAGGCCTCAGTCCCAAAGGATCGATAAAGCTGAGGGGGCGGTTGCCGACGTAGGCATAGCGGTTGAAGCTTTGGGGGTTGGCGAGGTCGTAGCTGGCGTTGGAGGGGTCGGGGGAGAGCCAGCGTCCCATCTGGGAGGCGTACTGGCGGAACCAGGCGTGGTCGAGGCCGGTCTCGGCGTCGCGTTCGAGGGTGGCGAATTTATAGTGGTTGGCGTCGGCCGGAGGCGTGGGCTCCACGCCGTAGGGATAATAGACGTCCTGCGAGACGGGCCAGCCGCCGCCGGCGGTCTGCATCCGGGCCGAGCCGATCTGGTCGTTCTGGTAGTAGGTGGTGGTGCCCTGGGGAAACTCCGAGTCGCCGGGCTGGTTGGAGCGCTCGACGAAGGCCTGGGCGCCGGTCTCTCCGCCGCCGCTGAAATAGGAAAGCCCGACACTGGGCTGGCGGGCATAGATGGGGAGTACGGTCCCGTCGGTGCTGTAGAGGGCGATGTCGAATTCGGGAAATGTTTTCAGCTTCACAAGCACCACGTCAGACTACGTTCTGGAAAGCCTTAGCATACGCTACAATCCGAGCACGACCCAGGTACGGATTTCGGATGAGAATGTGGAACAAAGATGAGCCGGAATTTTCAGGTGATCGGCAGAAAGATTTCCGGCGTTCGTCGCAGGAGTGCTCCCCGTACAAGCAGGAAGTGCCTCAAACGCTTCCGCCTGCTCTGAAGGGAACAAGTCAGAACGCCTGTGAATATCTCCAGCAACCTGTCGAGGACACTGTCCAAGTAGCGCCCGCTGGGGAAATTAAAAGCAACGCCGAACCACACGACGAAAACGCTGAAAAAAATTATGAAATTTTGGCCTTCGGATCGCAACTTACCTCTCCTGAAGGTGTCGGGAAAGATATGGGCACGATTGCGCTGGAGAGATTTCCGGCAGAGCGCTTGCACCAGGGGTCCGCTGGCCTGAACATGAGCACCCGCCGGAATGAGGGCTTCGGCCAGCTAGCCGACGCCGAAATCATGTTGCGGGCTGGCGCGGGGGATGACGGATGTTTCGAGTACCTTGCAGCCAAGTATCGGCGGCCCATCATCAGCTTTATGTATCGCATGGTTCATAACCAGGCGATCGCGGAGGAGCTCGCTCAGGAAGTGTTTCTCCGTATCTACCGGGCCCGGGCAAGCTACCGGGCGGACGCACGCTTCACCACCTGGCTCTATCGTATTGCGTCGAACACCGCCATCAATCACGCGCGCGATACGAAGGCGGAACGAGGCTCCTCCAGCGTTTACCTGGATGAGGTGGATGAAGAGACAGGAACTACGCCGGATGTGGCGGATTCGCGTCCCCTGGCCGAGCAGGGGATGCTGCGGGACGAGCGGATGCGTCACATTCGAGATCAGGTGATGGCGCTCCCTGAACGGCAGCGGGCGGCAGTGATTATGCACAAGTACCAGGAGATGGACTACAAGCAGATCGGCACCGTGCTGAAGCTGAGCGAATCGGCGACCAAATCGCTGCTGTTCCGCGCATATCAGACTCTACGAGAGCGGTTGAAGGACTTTGCGTGAAGGATTACGAAAGGAGAGGAGATGGAATGACCTGTGAAAAGCTACAGAAAGCACTTCCAGATATGCTGATGGATCCTGCTTGCGTATCCGCGGATGTCCGCCGGCATCTCCGCGACTGCTCCCGTTGCGAGTTGGAGTGGAATGAATGGCGAAATACCATGAGCCTGCTGGATACGTGGCAAGTACCTGAGCCGAGCCCTTATTTTGCCACCCGGCTGGCGGCGCGCATTCAGGAGCAGAAGGAGCTGGGTTCTGCCAACTGGCTGGAACGCATTCGCATGCGCCTGCTGTACGGGAGCGACCGCAAGCTGCGCCCTGCCCTGGCCAGTGGGTTTGCGTTGCTACTGATCGTGACCGGCGGCTCGTATGCAGGATTCGAAAGCCTGAACCGCACCGTTCCTCCATCGCAGACGGTCTCGGCCACAGTGACAGATCTGGAGCTATTGGACTCCAATGCGCAGACCCTGCAGCAGTTCGCTGCGTTTGATGATCCTGGCGCCAACCAGGGGCAATTTTCCAATGAGAGCCGCTAGCATGAAGCGGCAGGTTGCAAATTGCGGAGAGCCTGGGCTCCGGTCGATTGGGCACCACGCGGTGAGGCATAGTAATCGATATCCACAACGGTGGGCTCGCCTGTGCGCGGTCTTGTGGATGACTCTCGCGTTCGCCTGCGGTTCGCATTTTGAATGTTATGCCGCAACTCGTGCTCCCCAAAACGCGCCTGCGAATGAGAACAGCACCGGAGCCGCGCCGCCAAGCGAAGGCAAAGCAGCGCATGCAGATCAGCCGCCCTCACGTCCTCATCTGGGGCAATGGCTTGAGCAGCACCGGGGCATGTCGCCACAGGAGCAGGAACGCGCGTTGCGCAATGAGCCTGGCTTTAATCGCCTGCCGGCCGCACAGCAGAAGAAATTGCTGCTGCGCCTGCAGCAACTGAATGCGATGCCTCCGCAGCAGCGTCAGCGCACGTTAGATCGCATCGAAGCGCTGGAAAGGCTATCTCCGCAGGATCGGAATAAGATTCGCAACGTGATTCAGGAGGTGGGCAAACTGCCACCGGAAAAGCGAAGCATGATGCGCCAGGCGTTCCATACGCTGATCCCGCTTCCGCAGGAGCAGCGGGAAAGTATTTTGAACTCTCCTGAATACAAGAGCCAGTTTTCAGATCATCAGCGGCAGCTTCTGGAAGTTCTGCTCAGCATGCAACCTCATCCGTCTTCTCAGGCTGTCGGTGAAAAATCAGGAACCCAATCATCCCTCGCGCACTGACGATTCTTGGGATTTCGGCGTATGGATCTACAACGCAAACCGGACGGCGAAGATTTGACCCGATCCGCCGCCGCAAGTTATCATCATTTTGCGGGGTGGAGCAGCCCGGTAGCTCGTTGGGCTCATAACCCAAAGGTCGTAGGTTCAAATCCTACCCCCGCAACCAATCAAATCAAGCAAAAGCCTGCTCCAAAATCACTCTCTAATCGAAAGAAAATCTCCTTCTCATGCACTTGCTTTGAACGTGTGGCCGATGACGCGTGGATCGTCTCTGGGCACGAGCATGCCTAAGCTGTATCAGCAAGAAGCCTGCGCGGTTCAAGGATGCCGATC
>DASSZI010000242.1:0-3483 GCA_035713565.1 Acidobacteriaceae bacterium
GAACCGCTGGTCTCTACAGCGGGACACAGACACCCGCTTCAGCCCATGGACCTGGCAGAAGCGATTTGAAAATATCAGCGGCGCAGGTCTGGTCGTGTACTCACTCGTGCTTACCGGAATGTGTGTGGACTGGGTCATGTCCCTCGATCCAACCTGGTTTTCCTCCATGTTCGGCTTTCTGTTTATCGTGTCCCAGGGCTATGCCGCTCTCGCTCTGGTAGTGCTTGTGATCCTCGCTCTCTCGCAATATGAGCCGGTGAATGCGATCATGCGAGTCACCGAGCAGCACGATCTCGGCAAGCTGATGTTCGCCTTCGTAATGCTGAATATCTATATCGCATTCTCCCAGTACCTGATCATCTGGTCCGGTAACCTTCCCAACGAAATCCGCTGGTATATGGATCGCACGATGGGCGGGTGGGGACCGGTCGCGGGACTGGATTTTCTCTTCCATTGGGTCATCCCGTTCTCTCTCTTGCTTTCACGCGACATCAAACGCAATAAGCGGAAGCTTGCCACAGTCTGCTGCATCATGTTGTTCGCCCGATATTGGGACACATGGTGGCTCATTGCGCCGTCATTCCCCGATCAACGCCACAACCTGCACTTCAGCCTGGGGATGCTGCAGTACATCTTTGTACCCGCTGCGATGACAGGTCTGTGGGCGGCTTACTTCTTTACGCAACTCCGGACGCGCGCTCTGATTCCGCAGAACGATCCACACCTGTCTCAGATTCTGGAGCCTGACCATGCCCACGCATAGACCGAACGATCCGAACAATCCGAAAGGCCCAACAGGACCGGATTTGCCGGGTACAACGCACAATGCTCCGTCCGATGATTTCATGACCCTGCATCAAGGCAGTGATGATGACAGCATGAGAGCTGGCTACGAGCTGGCCGATGCGAACGTCAAAGGGGCGGCAACGTTTCTCGTTGTTCTGAGCGCTGCTGTCGTGGTCGTTTTTGTGCTCGCCTTCGGCATCGGCAAGTTGATCAATATGGAAGTGAGCCGGCAGGATGGCCCGCCCACCAGGTGGAGTGAGCTGGCTGGCGTCAAGCCCGGTAACATGGAATCGAACCCTCAGATGGAGCAACAGCAGCTGCAGCAGATGGTCGCGCGCTTCCCCACGCCTCGCGTGCAACGCGATGATGGCAATATGCAAGTGGCGCGGATGCATGCGCGCGAAGATATGTTTTTGAACCACTACTCCTGGGTCGATGCCAAACATCAGGTCGTCAGAATTCCGATTGACCGGGCCATGGAATTGCTGGCACAACGAGGTTTGCCGGTGGAAGGTCAGCAGCCCACGGTTGCATCCGGATCTCGCGGAAAACACACAACCTCAACCCAGGCGCAATCTGCCGCGCAGCAGGAGCAGCCTATGTTTGGGGACGCAGTGAACACAGTGACTCCTCCCTTGACGGACGGCTTTGCTCGAACAGGTCCGGAACTCAGGTTGATCCAGACCCAGCAGCAGCGCATGGAGACTGGGTCCGGGGAAGGACCGCCGGAAAAGGTGCAACCGCTGCACTGATCCGGTAAACATCAACAGATGCCCACGACATAAGAACGAGGCTCTCGCAGTATGGCCTCGCAAGTAGCAACTGAATAACCATGGAAGCTGAAGGTAGTACACCCGATACGATGGACCGCAAGCCAATAACACGATCCCCCCGGCATTTGCCTTGCAGTCGGATTTCTGTGGCGCTGCTCCTGGGATGCGCTCTGGCGCTAAGCGCGTCTGCGGGCCACGCGCAGGTTGCGCCTGTTGGGGAAAAGTCAATGGGAGACCCTGCGCCAACCGCTCTTCCGGCGATTTTGCAGAAAGCGACGATTCAGCAGCACCTGAACCAGCAGCTTCCTTTGGGAGCTGCGTTCCGTGATGAAGCCGGACATGAGGTTCGGCTGGGACAATATTTTGGCAAGCGCCCTGCGATTCTGGCGCTTGTGTATTACAAGTGCCCCATGCTCTGTTCGGAGGAGTTGAACGGCCTTGTGGGCGCATTGGAGATGTTGAAGTTTACGCCTGGCAAGGATTTCGACGTCATCGTGGCCAGCATCGATCCGGCAGAATGGCCCGCTCTGGCCGCCTCGGAAAAAGCCCTGTATCTCAAACGGTATGGCCGCCCCGAAACGGCGGCAGGCTGGCATTTTCTGACAGGTCCGCAATCCTCCATTACGGCCCTTACGCGCGCGGTCGGCTTTGGCTATGTCCGTGTCCCTGGTCCTGATGGAAAGCTGGACCAGTTCGCACACGCCAGCTCCATTGAATTGGTCACTCCGGAAGGGAAGATCTCCCAGTACTACCTTGGCGTGGAATACTCCTCACGCGATATGAGGGCCGGGCTTGTGGAAGCGTCCCATGGCCAGATCGGCTCCCCTGTGGACCTCATCTACACGTACTGCTACCGCTACGATCCACACACGGCCAAGAACAGCATGCTGGTTGTACGCATCACCCAGATCAGCTGCTTGCTGACGGTGCTTGCGTTGGGTTCTTTCATTTTGATTTCGCTCCGGCAGGATGCATTGAATGGTGGCAGCGCCGGGGCTGCTAAAAAGGCGAACGGGTAAATATAAATGTCGCATATCAGTCCTGTCCTTTGGGAGTTTCTGGTCAATTGGTTCAAAAACTTCGCGGTGTTCCCACCGGAGGCGTCCACCATTGCTCCGTATGCGGACGCGCTTTACTTTGCACTGGTGGGGATGACCATCACTGGCCTGATTCTTGTTTTTGCCATGGTCACCATCTTTTCCATCCGATATCGCAAGGATCGCCATCCCGATGCCGTCCAAATCGAGGGATCGACCGTGCTGGAAGCAACCTGGACTCTGATTCCGCTGGGCATCTTCCTGGTTTTCTTCGTATGGGGCGCGCTGCTCTACTTTCGCATCTACAACGCGCCGCCCAACGCGATGAACGTTTATGTTGTCGGTAAACAATGGATGTGGAAGGTGGAGCATCCTGGTGGTCAGCACGAGATTAACGCGTTACATATTCCAGCGGGCATCCCCATTCAAGTTACGCTGATTTCCCAGGACGTGTTCCACAGCTTTTCCATCCCCGCCTTCCGCGTCAAGAGGGAAGCCATTCCGGGTCGCTACACTACGGTGTTCTTCCAGGCCACGCGGCCCGGCAAATACCATCTATTCTGCACACAGTATTGCGGTACCGACCACTCCGGGATGGTGGGCTGGGTTTACGTAATGGCACCGGACGACTATCGCGCCTGGGCCGCAGGCAGTACGAGCGGCGCGTCGCTGGCGCAGAACGGGGAAAGGCTCTTCGCCGTCATGGGGTGCAATGCGTGCCACACGGGAACTTCCCAGGCGCGGGGACCGAATCTCTTTGGACTTTATAACTCTCGCGTCCGCATGACCGACGGGTCCACCATGGTTGCCAATGAAGCTTACCTGAGAGAGAAGATTCTCAACCCGTCGATCCATGTTCCGGCTGGCTATGTGCCGATCATGCCGAA
>DASSZI010000243.1:0-3911 GCA_035713565.1 Acidobacteriaceae bacterium
GTACTCCAAGCAACAACGGGCTGCGGCGGTTTACAAGGCAGTCCTGGAGCGGCTCCAGCTTTTGCCTGGAGTGGAACGCGTCGCGCTGATAAGCGAAGTTCCGCTTGGCGGCGATGAATGGATCGATATGGCCAAACTTCCAGGGGATGCTCGATCCATCATGCAGTTGCCGGCCGAGCACTTTCGCTGGGTAAGTCCCGGATATTTCCAGACCATTCATCTGCCGCTGCTGGCGGGACGCCTTTTGAGCAAAGGAGATGAAGGCAAGAACTACGCGGTCATCTCCCAACTGACCGCCAGAACACTCTGGCACGGCAAAGACCCCATCGGCCAGCAGTTCAGTCGAGCAGGTGTCACCGGGGAGGCTCCGTTCACCGTGATCGGCATCGTCGGCAATGCGCGAACAATTTCGCTTGCCGAACCCGATCCCATGGTGATTTACGTTCCGTACTGGTATCGCGCCGATACCACAGCCGGATTGGTCGTTCGCACGAAGAAGAACCCGGCAGAGATGGCTGGCTCCATTCGCAAAGCGGTCTGGAGCGCTGATCCGGCCGTAGCGGTACCCTCGGTGAGCACTCTGGGCGGCGTAGCTGCGGACTCAGTGGCCAATCGCCGATTTGAGACGGATTTGCTGCTGCTCTTTGCCATCAGCGCGCTGCTGCTGGCGGGGTTGGGCGTCTACGGCGTGGTCACCTATTCCGTGACACAGCGGCGGCAGGAGATTGGACTTCGCATCGCGCTCGGCGCACAGCGGCGCAACATCTATGCGCAGGTGCTGCGCGAAGGTCTGTCGCCCGTAATGATCGGAGCAGTTGCGGGAGTAGCGGTGGCGTACGGTTCTGCGCGGCTCCTTGCCAGCCTGCTGTTTGAGGTGAGCGCCTACGATCCTGCAATTGCAGCGGGAGCGGTCGCTGTCCTGTTGCTGGCAGCTACCTTGTCATGCCTGCTGCCTGCGCGCCGGGCTGCACACGTCGATCCTATGGTTGCCTTGCGCGATGAGTAAGCGCTCCCCGCTCACCTTGCGGGGCAATGAGGGCCTGCGCCTGCATTCGACCTCAGGAGAGCTAAAAGGTCAGGGCCACGCGGGCGAACCGGTCCACCCGGGCTGTTTGCCTAGTCAGCAACACGTCGGCAATCTTTCAGGCCAATCTCCAGCAGCGCCTCCGTAACTCGTTCGTAGTCGTGACGCAGAACCCCTTCAGCATGAAGAAAATTGCCTGTGATGCACCGTACACCCAGCCGCTCGATCGCATCCACGTCCGCCAGGATGGGCTCCGCGCCTTCCGCCGCGTATCGCTCGCGCGCGGCGGGTGGAACCGGCGCGGTATTGACAAGTGCATAGTCAAAAATCGGCCCGCCAGCATGTTGGTAAATACGCTCGATATGCTGGGAGGCCGTAAGATGAACGCTTTCATTGGCCTGCGTCATCAGGTTGCATACGAAAACTCGCACGCCGGGTGCCGCAATCAGGGCCTCCGCGATTCCTTCCACCAGCACGTTGGTGATCAGGCTGGTGTAGAGCGATCCGGGCCCGATGGTTACCATATCCGCTCCGCGGATCGCTGCGATGGCTTCCGGAAGCGCGGGCGCATGCTCCGGCTCCAGGAGCAGCCGGACTATACGACGTTTGCTGGCAGTAATATTGGTTTCTCCCAGCACAATCGAGCCATCATCCATGTGTGCGACCAGTGTCACATTGGAGTTGGTCGCCGGAAACAAATGCCCCCGGGTCGCCAGAATCTGCGAGGAGGTTTTTACGGCCAGCGCGAAGTCTCCCGTGACGGCCGTCAGAGCAGCCAGGAAGAGATTGCCTAAACTATGGCCCTCCAACCCTTCGCCGGACTCAAAGCGATACTGAAACAGACGCGACAGCAGATGCTCATCCTCCGACAGAGCGACCATGCAGTTGCGCAGGTCGCCGGGAGGCAGCATTTTCATATCCTTCCTGAGCCTTCCGCTGGAGCCGCCATCATCCGTCACAGTGACGATTGCGGTCAGGTCTGCAATGGCCAGTGGACTGGAGAAAGCGTCTGAGGCACTGGACGGGGGGACAGGAGACTGAGTATGACGCTTGAGACCGCGAAGCAGTGTGGAAAGGCCCGTTCCGCCGCCGATGGCCGCCACGCGGAGGCGGGGAGTGGCGCAGCCTTCCCCGCAGCCCGGAGCGGGCGAAAAATCAACCTGCTCGGGCGCGATTGAACTAAAGTGACGGTTTTTCGCCAAAGGATGCCAACCTTCCAGGATGCCGCCCGATCCCGTGCCGAGGCCGCATGGATACGCGGGTCAGCCCCGCGCAATAGCGCCGAATCGCCCTCTCCGCGCTAGGGGACTTCGGGGTAAAGCAATTCCGTAAAGCGGGGATCGTCCGCCATGTCCTGAAAATCCGAGTCCAGGCGGGCCTGAATGCGGTTTCTGGGGCTGGCATCAATGGCGCGGGCGAGGTGCTCCAGGCAATCCTCCGCGCGGCCGGTCAGGCTGTACAGAATGGCGAGGCCGTAATGGGCGTAATCGGCGTTCGGTTCCTGCTTCAGAATGTTCTCCAGATGCTCGCGCGCATCCTCGTAATATCCGGTATTCAGCAGCGAAATTGCGTAGTCGTACCGCTCTTCCGGGCTTTGAAAGTCGATCTTGCTTTTCTCCAACTGCCGCTGACAGGCGGTAAGGTGCACGCGCACGCGATCCACCAGGTCGCCGGAATCTTCGGCGAGCAGAGCTTCCAAAGCGGCCTTCGCCTTTTCGTATTTGCCTTCGCGCATCAGGCGCACTGCAACTTCATAGTGCTCGACGCGCTGCTGACGTGCGGGATCCACGCTGAAAGTTTTGCCGGCTAGGGTACGTGGTGCCGATGCCGTTTTGTTCTTTGGTTGCGTTTGCTTCATTGCTGACACACTCGCAATAACGTTTTGTTCGCGCTTCTGCGCGCTGCCTGAGTCCGACCCTCGTAAACCTAACAGGAAAAAAGAAGCCCTGCAACGCATGCGCTGCCCGTCACGGAGCCAGTCTGCCAGCGCGGGTCGATGTAAACTTAAACAGGATACACATTCTATGCCACAAATCACTCGTAGAAAAACACCGACTGTTCTTATCGGCCAGGTTCGCGTTGGCGCCGGCGCTCCGGTCGTCGTACAGTCCATGACAAACACCGACACGGCCGATGTCTCTTCGACGGTCCGGCAGGTTGCCGCGCTTCATCGGGCAGGTTCGGAGATCGTCCGGGTGACGGTGAATAACGACGATGCAGCCAAAGCGGTGCCGTACGTTGTTGAAGAATTGGCCAAGCAGGACATTCATGTGCCGATTGTGGGAGATTTCCACTACAACGGCCACCAATTGTTGAAGAAGTATCCAGCCTGCGCCCGCGCGCTGGCAAAATACCGTATCAACCCCGGCAACTGCTCCATCGGACGCAAGGACGACGACAATTTCCGCACCATGATCGAATGCGCCGTGGAAAACCAGAAGCCGGTTCGTATCGGCGTCAATTGGGGATCGCTCGATCAGGCGCTGTTGACCCGGATGATGGACGAGAACGCCAGGCTGTCGCAGCCGAGGGACGCGCGCGATGTGACCATGGAAGCGATGCTGGTGAGCGCGCTGGATTCCGCCGCGGCAGCGGAACGCTACGGCCTGCGCCACGATCAGATCATTCTCAGCGCCAAAGTGAGCGGGGTGCATGACCTGATCGATGTGTATCGGATGCTGGCCGAACGATGCGACTATGCGCTGCATCTCGGTCTGACGGAAGCGGGCATGGGCATGAAAGGCATCGTTGCCTCGACGGCGGGGTTGACGCCTTTATTGCTGGCTGGCATTGGAGATACCATTCGTGTCAGTCTGACCCCGAAGCCGGGCGGCGACCGCACGGAAGAGGTCCTGACGGCGCAGCAGATTTTGCAATCTCTTGGGAT
>DASSZI010000244.1:0-3074 GCA_035713565.1 Acidobacteriaceae bacterium
TTTGCGCGCGGCGCAATCGCCGTAAGCACCTGCTGCACGGAGGCACGCGCGGTGTTTACGTCGTTCGTCCGAACTATTACACTCCCGAAGTTCCCCCACGCCGACTGAGAAAAAGGAAAGAAGATCATCTGTTCATTTTGAATGCGGAGGTTCTTGAAATTATTGATGGCCGCTACACCCACGACCGTGCACACGGAGGCTGGCTGCTTCGATACCTCCATCCTTGTGTCGCGATACCGCAAGCGAGATCCGATGGCGGGTCCAGCCGGAAAAAATGCGTGAGCGGCAGCGGAGTTCAGGATGCAAACCGGTTCGTCGCTTCTGCCCTTCATCGCACTAAATTCTCGGCCTGCGACCATGTGCGTGCCCATGACTCGGAAGTAGTTTCCCGCGATGTAGGCGCTGTGCATCTCTATCGGCGCGGCGCTGCTTGCAGCAGGCGAGACATGGACGAGAGCATAGGAATTCATCATGGGCGCAAATTCCTGGAAGCTCGCTGCGAGGATGCCGGGCTTCTTCTCAATCTGAGCGAAGAACTCATCAAAAAGGCGCTGACTCATGGCGTCGGTCTCCTGGTGGTTGCTTGAGGTGCTCTCCGGGAACGTTCCTTTCCAATCAAACCTAAACGTCACCACCCCATCCGGCTTAAATCCAGGATCGAGAGTCGCCAGCTTCATAAATGTGCCGCCGAACAGCGCGGCAGCAACAGTCAATATCGTCGCAACGCAAATCTGCACCGGAATCCACCAACCCATGGTGCGCCGCGCGTTTCTGCCTACGCCTGTAGTTTGGCCCTCCTTGAGGCCCTGGACGAGGTCAACGCCGAAGGCACGCCGAAGCGGCGCAAGAGAACAAAGGACGGCGGCCAGCAGGGCCGTGGCGAGTGCAATCGCAAGTACAGGGCCGCGCGGCGCGAAATTAAAGTTGAGGGGCAGTGCGATTTGCGCCAGCATCGTGCGTGCCAGCAAGACCGCAAGTCTGCCCGAGAGCAAAAGAGATAAAACCATGCCGGCTGCGAACAGAAGGAGTGTCTGAAGAAGCGCCTGCCGGGCCAGCCGAACGCGGCTGGCACCCAGCACACTTCGGACGGCAACGGAGCGGCGCTCCGCCAAAGCGCGTGCGGAAAACAGCCCCATTAAACTTACGCAGCAGAGCAGCAACGTAAGCAGTCCGAGACCCTGCAGCAGAAGTAAGGGCAGCCGATACTGTCGCCGATACCAGGCAAATCCGGTTGCCGCAGGTTCCAGCCGCATAATTTCAGCCAGCCAGCGAGCCAACCAGTTCGGGTGACCTGCAGGTTTCGAATTGAACCAGGGTCGCGTCTGAAGTTCGGCGACTAGCCGCGGCCGAATCGAGTCTGCCCACGCCTGCGCCTGTTGAATGGTTGTTTTCGGACGCATGCGACCAAACACATCGATAATCAGCGCGCCATTGATTCTCAGAATAGGGTGTTTCCTGATCGCATCGGTAAACCGCAAAGGTACATAGACAGCGGGGTGCTCGCCGGGCGCAAAAGCGTCAAAGCCTGGTGGCCCGATCCCGATGATCGTCACCGGCTTTCCTCCCAACATTGCGCTGCGGCCCAGGATGCTGATGTCGCCGTTGAAGTGGGTTTTCCAATAGGAATGGTTGAGGACTGCTTTCCATCCTCCCACGCCGCCATCCTTCCGGTCGTCTTCTGGTCCAAGCAGCCTGCCAAAGGAAGCTTGCAGCCTCAAGCCAGGAAAAGCATTGCCGCTGAGTGCCAGAATGGATACTTTGTCGCGGGTGCCGTACGACACCAGTTCGTAACGATTGCTGGTCAGGAATTCGGAAAGCGAACAGAAGAACTCTGCGAAGGGACTGTTGGGTTGCGCACTTTTCTCCCGTAGCGCCTGGTAAATCGGCCCGGATACCTGTTGTTGGAAATGCACCAACTGCTCCGGATTGGGTACCGGCAAATTTTTGAGCAGCAAGGTATAGAGCAGAGAAAACAGCATCGTATTCGCGCCCATGCCCAGGACGATCGTCACGATCACGGTTGCGGAGAATCCCGGCGACTTGCGCAGTTGGCGCAGCGCGAACTTCACGTCTGCGTAGAGGTTTTCGATCCACGGCCACATCCAGACTTCCCGGCTGCGCTGCTCCAGCAGTGTGGCGTTGCCGAAGGCCCGCCGCGCGGCGTGAATTGCCTCCTCGCGCGACATACCGTCGGCCATCAGCGCTTCGATCTTTTCCTCGAGATGCTGCCGCATCTCTTCCGATAGATCACCGGTCATCCTGCGGCGCGCCAGCAACTGATTCAGCCAGTTCATTGGTTTGCTCCTAGGAAGGGTTGGGCCGCAGCACCAGGGCGATTCCCCGGAACATCTGTTCGAAGCGCGAAAGTTCCCGGTTCAGATACCTGGTTCCGGCGGCAGTCGGACGGTACGTGCGGACGCGCCGTTTGGTGGGCGAGAGTGTCCATTCCGCCTCCACCAGGCCAGCCTTCAGCATGCGCTGGAGCGCCGGGTAGAGCGAGCCCTCCTCCACTTGCAGCAAATCCTTCGAGCGCTGCTGGATGTGCTGCACCAGAGCGTACCCGTGCATGGGTTGCCGCTGCAGAATCTGGAGGACCATGATTTCGAGCGCGCCGGGAAAAAGATCGCGGGCCGCGGGTGTTGGATCGGGTTTGAATTTGGGATTCGTCATCGGAAGAGGAGCGCCCTTAGGCTAGTTTGCAACACGCCTAGAGTAAACAGGTATGCTGCCTGGTCCGTCAAGTGCTTTCATAAGGGTCAGCACGTCGATTCTGTTTACCAACAGGCAACAGGTGCTGTCAGCAGGAAGTTCAGAGGCCGTTGCTTTCGTTGACTCCAGACGGTGTTTTCGCTATTCTTAAGGTCTTGCGCAGTGCTGCGTTTGTATTCCTGCACCTTCAGTGCAATGGCAGCACGCGGGCGTCCTCCGGTTTCGTGCCTACTGCCGCCTGCAACGGGTTGACCTGTGCGCTTTATTCACGCGATCCGCAGCGTTTTGCCGCTGGCATCCAACACGTACCATTTGCGCGTAATGTCCTGCGGACGCGGAATAAAGGTGGACATAATTCCAATTCT
>DASSZI010000245.1:0-4981 GCA_035713565.1 Acidobacteriaceae bacterium
TGGGAGGCAAGTTGCCTCCGTTATCTGTGCAGACGGAGTTGCCCCCAAAATATTACAGTCATGTCAGGAGTGCATCGTGCGGCAGCCTGTCTCTTCCAAAGTTCTGGCTGTTTTGCTGGAGCGCCGGGAAGGTTTTCTTCGGTTCCTGGAGCGCCGGGTGGGTTCCCGAGAAATTGCCGAAGACATTTTGCAGTCTGGATTGGTTCGTGCTTTGCAGCAGGAACGAAGCTTACGGAACGAAGACTCGGCCGTGGCATGGTTCTATCGAATCCTAAGAAACGCGGTGATCGACCATTACCGCCAACAAGCCGGATCCGAACGCATACTGGAGCAATGGGCACGCGAGCAGGAGCCCACCGTTCCACCAGATCTCGAGATGCGGGAAGCGATCTGCGGCTGCATTGATGAGTTTCTGCAGGATTTGAAGCCGGAGTACCGAGAAGCGCTTCAGCAGATTGATCTGGAGGAAAAGAGCCTGAAGCAGTTTGCAGCGCAAGTCGGAATCTCGGCGTCGAACGCGGGAGTGCGGGTACACCGTGCCCGGCAAGCTTTGAAAAATCAGTTGGTAAACGCTTGTGGCGCGTGTGCGGAGCACGGCTGCCTGCGTTGCGACTGTCCCCTGACGGGATCGCAGCGGACCACCTCGGCAGCTTAGTGATGCTGCTTCATCTTCTCCATCTCGGACGAATAGATTATGCAGAGGCCCTCGACCTACAGAGACAATTGGTCGCGCTGCGCAAGCAGCAGCGCATCGGAGATGTCCTCCTGCTGCTGGAGCATCCACCGGTGCTGACGTTAGGCCGCAACGCACACAGGAAAAATATTCTGGCGAGCGACGGCGAACTGGCGCGGCGCGGAATCGCGGTTTACGAGATCAACCGGGGTGGCGATGTGACGTACCACGGCCCAGGCCAGTTGGTTGGGTATCCCATTCTCGACTTGCGCGGCGAGTTCCCCGACAGAAAAGGACCTCACCTGGGCGCGGTGGATTATGTCCGATGCCTGGAAGAAGTGCTGATCCGCACCTGCGCCGAGTATGGCGTGTTGACCGAGCGCATCCCCGGCAGGACGGGCGTATGGACGCAAACAGGCGGCAGCATCCCTGCCAAAAAAATTGTAGCTATTGGTGTTCATGTCTCGCAGGGCATCACATCCCATGGGTTTGCCCTGAATGTTTCGACGGATCTCCGGGATTTCCAGTGGATCGTACCATGCGGCATTGCGGACGCCGCAGTTACCAGCCTGGAGGAGGAAGTGGATATGGACAGCACCGGAGCGCCAGCGATGGAGCAGGCCGCTCATCGTGTTTCGCGGCATTTCGGACATATCTTCGGCAGGCAGATCCTGTGGGTGGAATCAGTCCAGGATCTGCTGGCGGCGAGTGGCGCCCGAAAATAGGTGCACGCCGATTTTCGTGAGATGGGAACGGGTTTGATCCCCCATTTGAGAGGCAGCTCCCTGCTGCGAGCGCTGCGGCTCGTCATATAGAATGGTGAGTTTGGTGCGATGGTGCGCCGCCGGTGGCGGGCAGGGAAGTACCCGCATCAGAGTGTATTGAAGTTTGTGAAAGATCGTCAGCTAAGACCGAGCGAGAAGGGATTCCATGCCAACGAATGTAGTGATGCCCCAGATGGGCGAATCAATCTTTGAGGGTACGATCACGAAGTGGTTGAAGAAGGTGGGAGACAGCGTGCAGCGCGACGAGCCGCTGTTTGAAATTTCCACTGATAAGGTTGACGCGGAGATTCCGGCCTCGGCCTCTGGCGTGTTGCGCGAGATTAAAGTTGCCGAAGGTGCGACGGTAGAGATCAACACCGTGGTGGCAGTGATTGCAGAGATCGGAGAAGCGAGCGGCGGCGGAGACGCCGTGACGGTAGACGCTGCCAAAGAAGCGAAGGCGAGTGCAGTGGCTACGGCGCCCGAGAACGCGCACGAGCCAGTTCCACCCCCAGGAGGCGGCAGCCAGCCTAGCGCTGCACGGCAAACGGAAAACAAAAAGGACGAACCAACTCCGCCGCCGGCGGATGGCGATCCGCTGAACGCACCGGAGGGATTTGCAAACTCGACAGCTTCGTCTTCCGCCAGTAATGGCTCTGGAGCGGGCCCCGGTACCAACGTAGTCATGCCGCAGATGGGCGAGTCGATTTTTGAAGGTACGATCACGAAATGGTTGAAAAAGGCTGGAGACACAGTCCAGCGCGATGAACCGCTGTTTGAAATATCGACGGACAAGGTCGATGCGGAAATCCCCGCGCCGGCCTCTGGCGTTTTGAGGGAGATCAAAGTACAGGAAGGTAAGACCGTCGAGATCAACACCGTGGTAGCGGTGATCGGCGGAAGAGGCGCGGGCGCTGCGAGTCCTCAGACTTCCCCTTCTGCTCCTTCGCCCGACAAGAAGCAAGCTGCTCCCTCAGCGCCGCAACCGCAACAAGCTGCGGCAAGTGCCTCCGCTGGAGAGCGGATTCGCTCGTCGCCGCTGGTTCGTCGTATTGCCAAGGATAACAATCTTGATCTCGGGCAAATCAGCGGGACCGGATCTGGCGGCCGCATTACGAAGGAAGACGCACTGGGTCATTTGAGTCAGCATGGCAAGGGCTCTGCCGCTCCAGCGCCTCAGGCTTCCGCACCCGCCGCATCCGTGGCCACGACTTCTCCGGCGGCACAGGCGCAACCGTCGGCCGCAGCCGCTTCGGGAGCACAGGTTGGAGCACCGACGCCGGGCGAACTCGTCCCGTTGAGCAAGATGCGCGGTATCATCGCGCAGCGCATGGTGGAGTCCAAGCATACCAGCGCGCATGTCCATACTGTGTTCAAAATCGACATGACGCGTATTGTGCGTCTTCGCGAAAAAGAGAAATCAAAATACGAGCAGCGCAATGGGGTCAAGCTGACCTTTATGCCCTTCATTGCAAGCGCAGCCGTAACTTGCCTGCGCAAAATGCCCATCATCAATGCGTCCATGGAAGGCAATGCCATCCGCTATCACCAGAACATTAACCTTGGGATTGCGGTGGCTCTCGATTGGGGACTGATCGTTCCTGTGGTGAAGCAGGCAGAGGAGCGCAGCTTTCTGGGGATCGCGCGTGCGATTGCGGACCTCGCAGCGCGTGCGCGGGCGAAGAAGCTGAAGCCGGAGGAGGCTTCGGGAGGCACCTTTACCATCACCAACCCGGGCATTTTCGGAGAGCAGTTTGGCACGCCGGTGATCAATCAGCCGGAGACCGCGATTCTCGGTGTCGGCGGCATGTTCAAGGAGCCGACTGTGCTGACGGATGCAGACGGCAACGACACAATTGCTATCCGCAGCATCATGCGGCTGACCCTGGGATTCGATCATCGGATTATCGATGGCGCGGATGCCGGGAAGTTCATGGCCGAGATGAAGAAGACGCTGGAGAACTGGACCGGGGAGATCGGGTAGCCCGTCCCGAGAGGTCAGGTAACGTCCCCGCCTGGTGCCCTGAAGAATGCACGTAGCAAACAAAACCGGCGGCCAGCATGGCTGCCGGTTTTGTTTGCTACCGTAGCCGTTACAATCTCGATTTCGCTTCCAGCACAAGCTGTACAGCGTCTTCTGCCGTTTTTCCGGTTGCCGACAAATGGCCCATTTTTCGCCCAGGCCGCGGGAGATGTTTTTCGTACAGGTGCAGCCTTACATTCGGGACGGCAAGCGCAAGGTCGAAGCGGGGGCCGGTGTCCGTGTTCGCATTGATCCATATATCCCCAAGCAGGTTCACGATGGCTGCGGGCTGCACAATCTCAACCTCGCCGAGAGGCAGGTTGCAGACAGCGCGGACTGCCTGCTCAAACTGGCTGGTGGTGCAGGCGCGCTCGCTGGCGTGATAGCTGTTGTGAGGACGAGGCGCGAGTTCGTTCACCAGCAGGCGGCCATCTTTTGCGACGAACATCTCGACGGCCAGAAGCCCTTCCAGTTGAAAATCTTCAGCAATCGATACCGCGATGCGTTCGGCCTGCTTACTTAGCTCCCCGGAGATATTTGCGGGCATGCCGCTCCAGACAAGAATCTGCTGCTCGTGATGATTGACGGCCGGAGGATAGACCTTGATCTCTCCGCGTGGTGAGCGTGCGACCATGACGGAAATTTCCAGCGCAAGTTCAATTGCCTGCTCCACGACGACGGGGCGTTCGCCAAGAGATTTCCATGCATCCTCGACTTCGTTTTCAGTTGCCGTGCCAGCAAAACCAAGCTTTTCCTGGCTGCGTCCGTCGTAACCGCCATGCGCGCTCTTCACAAAGCAGCGGCCGCCGAGCTCGCGGACGGCTGCATGAAGCTGAGCAGCATTGTGGGCCGCTCGAAATTCTCCCAGAGGAATACGGTGTGCCGCCAGCCAGTCTTTTTGCTTGATGCGATCCTGGATGATCGCAAGCATTTTGGAGCCAGGACGCACTGGGGCGTGCCGCTCCGCCGCCTGAAGCGCCGCCACTGAAATCTGCTCAATTTCAAGGCTGATCACGTCGCAGCCACGGGCGAGATCGGCGGCCGCCCGGGCGTCGTTCCAAGCGGCCTCAAAGCAGGCATCCACCACGAAGCGGGCCGGACACGAGGGGTCAGGGTCGAGCACCTGGACGCGATATCCCAGCGAGCGCGCCGCCATGGCCATCATGCGGCCCAGTTGTCCGCCGCCAAGAATACCGATCGTGGCGCCGGGAAGAATTACATCCTGCTTGGCGTCCGCTACCATTCTGCGGGCTCCACTTGCGGCAGCACATGTGTCAGTACTTCCTGCCTGCGAGCTTCCCGCCACGCGCACAGGCGGTCGCGTAGCGCACTGTCCTGCAGCGCGAGAATGGAGATGGCCAGCAGCGCGGCATTCGCGGCACCAGGCTTGCCGATGGCCAGGGTTCCCACTGGAACGCCCTTGGGCATTTGCACGATGGAAAGCAGGGAATCCACACCGGCCAACATGGTGGCAGGGATTGGGACGCCTAGCACAGGCAGATGCGTTTTGGCCGCCAGCAT
>DASSZI010000246.1:0-4445 GCA_035713565.1 Acidobacteriaceae bacterium
AGCGAACGCCTCCGAAGCGTTAGGTCACAAGTTCGAATCTTGTCGGGCGCACCAGTCCCTTTCTCCTTGCATCTTCTGCCTGCCGGTTACACATTCCCCAGCCGCCAAAGAGTCACTTGCTAACTAACTCCCCGATAGACACGGATCCGGGGATTGGAGTAAAGTTAGGGCCGATTTGGCCCTTCCCCAGGCATCGCCTGCTGATGTATCCGCGAGAAGTGACCCAACCACGGAGACGATTCCAATGGCAAAAGTACTGAAGTGCGGTGATCTCAATCCGGGATGTAAGTTCGAAGCGCGCGGCGAGAACGAAATGGAGGTTCTGGGCGCGGCAGCCGAGCACGCCAGGACACAACACGGGATGAACACGATTCCTCCAGAAGTGATTTCGAAGGCGCGGACATTGATTCACGACGAGAGAGTCGAAAACAATCCATAAAGGCTTTTGTTTCTGCGCAAAGCAACTGGCACCATATCACGCCGGAAAGCCTTACATGGTGTCCCGGTTCCCCGTAAAGGCTATCTAAGATGCCGCACAAGTCATTTCGCTGCGGCAGCACACGTACGTCTGCCCTCGAACGGCGTCTATTTCGGGCTTCGCACCAACCCGCACGCTGAAAATCACATCCCTGCTATAGGATTTCGCCAGGTCTCGCTCCTCGCGTGAAACGCTCCAGCACATCCCGGGAACTTGCCCATCTGCTCACCGTGGTTTTGGCAGTGGTCACCATCACGGTGCTCTATGTCGCCAAGGCGGTCATTGTGCCGCTGGCCCTCGCTGTGCTTTTTACTTTTCTGCTGGCTCCGCTGGTCACCCTTCTGGAGCGCATTCGACTACCCAGGGTTCTGGCCATCGTCCTCGTCATCTGCGCCGCCGGAGGACTGCTGGGAACGATTGCCTGGACAATGTTTCGCCAGTTGATTCAGGTCACCGACCATCTGCCCGCCTATACCTCGAACATCGACGACAAAATGGATACGCTCCACCGCGAAAAGGAGACGAGCTTCACTCGTGCTCAGATTGAGGTAGAGCGCCTCGGCCGCAAGATCAACCTCCTGCAAGCGGACGCCACCACCGGCCGGAGCCATCCGCCGACCAAAGCGCTCGGCGCCTCACCAAACCGGCCTGTTGCCGTGCAGGAGGTGGGAAAAAAAGACGGCAGACTGGACACACTTAACGGCGTACTGGGCGCGATGGTCTCTGTACTGCTGGTGATCGTTTTCACCTTCTTCATGCTGCTAGAGCGAGAGAGTCTAAGGAATCGTCTTATTCGCCTGACCGGGCGAGGGCACCTGAACCTGATGACGCAGGCCATGGACGAGGCAAGCCATCGGGTAAGCCGCTATCTATTGCTGCAGGCACTTGTGAATACTTGCTATGCGTCTATCATCTTCGTCTCGCTGCATTTCATTCAGTTGCCGCACGCGTTGCTATGGGGTGCGCTCGCCGGGCTGCTGCGTTTCGTTCCCTATATCGGGGCTCCCATTGCCGCGCTGCTGCCCACCGTATTGTCCCTGGCCGTCTTTCACGGATGGACGCAGACTCTGCTGATCATGACCCTTTTCTTCTGCATGGAGGTGGTGACGGCCAATTTCGTTGAACCCCACCTTTACGGAAAGCACACCGGACTCTCTTCGTTGGCCATTCTTGTGGCGGCCGTTTTCTGGTCCCTCGTCTGGGGACCCATCGGTCTCATCCTCTCTGTCCCGCTAACTGTCTGCCTGGTTGTGGTGGGCAGCCATGTACCCAACCTGGAGTTCCTGACCGTCTTATTGGGCGACCAGCCAGTCATACGGCCGGAGGCGCACTACTATCAGCGCCTGCTGGCCAACGATGAACGAGAAGCTAGTCAGGTTCTGGAAACGTACCGGAAGGACCATTCCCTCCTGGACACTTACGACTGTCTGCTGATACCGGCATTAAGCCTTTCAGAGCAGGACCGGCATCGCAACGCCCTGGATGATGCAACAGTCGCGTTTATCAGCGAGACAACGAAAGAACTGGTCGACGAATTAGGACTGACCGTTGACCAGCCCGTGGACAAGGTCACCGGAACTGTCCTGGCACCGGTCGAGCCGGCATTGCCGAATGACCCTCTCACAACAGATTCGAACGCGAGCGGTGCCCAGGTGGAGGAAGAAGTCCTGCCAGCCGAACCCTTCGTCGCGCAAAAGGTGGCGTGCGTGCCGGTGCGTGACGATGCGGATGAAGTAATCGCGATGATGCTTGCCCAGTTACTGGAACGCGCGGGCCATTCCGCGGCCGCAATACCACTGGGCAGTACGGACGGAATGCTCGCCGAGGTCTACAAGGCGGACTTGGATTTCGTTTGTCTGTCGGCGCTGCCGCCCTACGGAATGTCGCACGCGCGACGTCTCTATCGAAAACTGCGGGCGCAAAATCCAGACCTGAAAATTGTAATCGGGTTGTGGAACTATATTGGCGACTGCGGAAAGGCCGCAAGCGAGATCAGCGGAGGCGAACAGAAACAGGTCTGCACCACGCTCGCGCAAGTCATCGCGCAGGTCAACCCGAGCGCATCCGAGGACCTGCCAGAAAAGGGCGATAAAGCAGTGGACCCCACGCTAAATGCAACCCCCATTGAGCTTCAGACTGTTTGAACAACCAGGTGCCTGTTGTTCCGGATTTTGCTTGGCTTCGGTTACAAGCGAGACATTGCCGCTGCTTCATGAATTGCCAGCATTGTTTCCAGCAGCGGTGTCAGCTCGTTCAGGTGCAGCGCGTTCGCGCCATCGGATTTGGCGTGGACTGGATCGTCATGAACTTCCAGGAAAATTCCGTCCACGCCCGCGGCGACCGCAGCCCGCGCAAGCACCGGGATAAATTCCGGCTGGCCGCCGGACACGCCCCCGGAAGACGAGGGCGTCTGGACTGAATGCGTCCCGTCAAACACGACCGGCGCGAACTTGCGCATGACCGGCAGCGACCGCATGTCCACAACCAAATTGTTGTAGCCGAAGCTCGCCCCGCGCTCAGTGAGAAAAACGCGCGCGCCGCTCGAAGCAGCGTGGATTTTTTGCACTGCATGCTCCATGTCCCACGGCGCGACGAACTGGCCCTTCTTCACATTCACAGCGCGTCCCGTCTTTGCCGCCGCCACCAATAAGTCCGTCTGCCGGCACAGGAACGCTGGAATCTGCAATACATCCACATCCTCAGCCACACGCTCGCAGTCATGCGCGTCATGTACGTCCGTCAAAACAGGCAGTCCTGTAGCTTCTGCAAGCCGCCGCAGGATTCTGCAGCCCTCTTCCACGCCGGGCCCGCGAAAGCTTGTCAAGGAGGTTCGATTGGCTTTGTCGTAACTCGCTTTGAAGATGTACGGAATGCCAAGGTCCCCGGCGATGCGCTGAACCGCGTCCGCGATGGTGCGCACATGAGACTCACTCTCAATAACACAGGGTCCGGCAATGAGGAAAAGCTTACCGGAACCGACCTGCACGTTGCCGATTTCGAATTCGTGAGTCACGGATTTATCAGAACACACCGGAATTGGATTAGGAACGTTCCCTTCCGCGCAGCTGCTGCCGAAATTGGTACGGATCAATTCACTACAGCATGCTCAAAACCGAGCCCCAGGAGCATGGTGGTAACTGTCGCGCTGGCATTTTTGCCGGCATCCTTCAGAATGCCGTCAGCAAGCGCCGCATCCTGAATCTGCTTCTGAGCCTCCGCGCGAACTTCGCTCTCCAGGTTCGGATCTTCCGGGACGAGCAAGCCCGTAGTTCGCGAGTAGACACGAGTTTTGGAATTGTCCAGACTGGTGACGAACACTTGCGGCGCAGGCAAATGCACCTGAATATCGCGGCCCTGAATATGTACATCGCTGCTTGTTAGCTGGCCGAGATCAACACCGGCGATAGACTCGCCATGCACAACAAGTAGCAGTTTGTCTCCCGCCAGAAAGTCAGGAAGGACCGAACTCTGCCGGTTACCTTCCACTACTTTGTCCAAGGAGTAGCTTACCGTCTCCAGCCGCTGCAGCCGCTGAATCTTATTTACAACGGTGGGGAGTGAAGTATCGATGGATTGGCTGCGCCCTGTAACGAGCCTCGCGACGTGATCCCATATACCAGCATTCGCGTAACGCATAAAAGCTGCGAAACCCAGAAGCCCCATCAAGAGGCCGAGAATTAGCGCCGGGATACAGCGTCGTCCGCTTTCGGGATATGTGTAGGTCTCCTCAGTGAGCGTCATAGTCGATTAGTAAGATGCTACATCTCCCCACACAAGGCAACGGAAATGGACCACCCGTACCTTACGTCGTGACCCGAGACCAGCCTCAAGCTGGTTCAGCAGCAGGGCGAAATCAGATAACAACGGCTTCCTGGTACTCGCCAAATACACTTCGCAGCGTCCCGGCGATCTCGCCGACTGTTGCGTAACTTTCCACGGCTTCAAGAATCGCCGGCATCAGGTTCGC
>DASSZI010000247.1:0-4821 GCA_035713565.1 Acidobacteriaceae bacterium
GGAAGAGGTGGGTCGTGTTTTTTCCTCCGTCGTCAAGCGCTATCGCAAAGCGGCTCGCATTCCAGGATTCCGGGCCGGCAAGGTTCCGGAGTCGGTGATCCGCAGAAAGTTTGCGGACTCCATCCGGCAGGATGTGCTGGAAGAGATCCTGCCTGCGCAGTTTCGGGCTGCGATTGAAAAACAGGGCGTGCAGCCGATCTCGCAGCCACAGGTGACGAGCCTTCAACTGGCGGACGGGGAGCCGATGCGCTTCCAGGCGGCTTTTGAAGTGATGCCCAGCATTGCGGTGGATGGGTATGAGGATGCAAAGATCCAGCGGCCGGAAGCTTCGCTTTCCGACCAGGAGTTTGAAGCGGAACTAAGCCAGATCCTTGAATCCCACGCCATCATGCAGCCGGTGGAGGAGGACCGTCCGCTGGTCGACGGGGACTTTGCCCAGATCCGCTTTAGCGGTTTGGTGCATGAGAGTGAAGGAGAGCCCAGGCCGATCGATGGCGACGACGCAACTGTGGAAGTAGGCGGGGCAAATACGGTGGAGGCGTTTAGCGCGGCTTTGCGCGGCGCCAGGACCGGGCAACAGATGCAATTCGAAGTGACCTATCCGGCGGATTTTACCGAGCAGCGGCTGGCGGGTAAAACCGTTGCTTACGACGTGGAAGTGAAGGGGATTCGCAAGAAGATTCTTCCCGATCTGGATGACGCATTTGTCAAGCAACTTGGCGAATACGAAACGGTGGATGTGTTCAAGGACAAGTTGCGCGAGCACATGGCGAACGATAAACGGCGGCGGGCGGACTCGGATGCCAAAGAGCACATGATTGCAGGCTTCGTGCAGCGCTTTCAATTTCCGGTTCCTGAGTCATTGCTGCAGCAGCAGATCGATGCGCGTCTGGAACGTGGACTTCGTGCGCTGGCGGCGCAGGGTATGCCGACCGAACAGATGAGGCAGTTGGACTTTTCACGACTGCGCGAAGCCCAGCGTGAATCCGCGCTGAACGAAGTGAAGGGCTCGCTTATTCTGGACCGGATTGCCGACACGGAAAACGTGACGGTGACGGATGAGGAATTGGAAGCTCAATTGCAGATATTGGCATATCAGGCACGGGAGCCGCTGGAAGCTTTGCGGAAGCGATTGACGGATGACGGCGGAGTGGCTAGAATCCGAGAACAACTCCGAAGAGAGAAAACAGTAAACCAGCTTTTTGAGCGGCTTGCAGCATAGCACCGTCCGGAGGCGTTTCCATCCCATAGAAGCAAGGGGCGGATCAGGTCCTGTACTGGGGTGGCATCCGGTTGGGCAGCCGATCGAGGAGCATTACAGGCAGGCACAGGGATAAATCGGTATGGGTTTAGTTCCAATGGTGGTTGAGCAGACGAGTCGAGGCGAACGAGCCTACGACATCTATTCCCGTTTGCTGCGCGACAACATTATCTTTCTTGGTACCCCGATTGACGATCAGATCGCGAATTTGATCATTGCCCAGATGCTGTTCCTGTCCGGAGAAGATCCGGATAAGGATCTGCAGTTGTATATCAATTCCCCAGGTGGATCGATCTCCGCCGGCCTTGCGATTTATGACACCATGCAATTCATCAAGAATGACGTGGTTACCTATTGCATCGGGCAAGCAGCCAGTATGGGCGCGTTTTTGCTGATGTCCGGAACCAAGGGAAAACGTTTCGCTCTGCCGAATTCCCGCATTCTGATCCATCAGCCTTCGATGGGCGGATTGTCGGGGCAGGCCACGGACATCGATATTCATGCCAGAGAGATACTTCGCATTCGCGAAATTACCAATCGCTTGATGTCCAAACACACCGGTCAGCCTATTGAGCGGATCGAACGCGATGTAGAGCGGGATTTCATTATGAACGCGCCACAGTCGAAGGAATATGGCATTATTGATGAGATCATCGATAGGCCGCGAACATAACTCGAAATTGTGGGCAGGGAGAGGCGCAAGATGAAAACACGGGTTGGTACCGACGATGTACTCCGTTGTTCGTTCTGCCACAAGTCGCAGGACGCCGTAGCGAAACTGATATCCTCGCCGAGCGATTATCCCCGGGCCTACATCTGCGACGAATGCGTGGCCGTCTGCAACTCCATTCTGGAAGACGACAAGAATGAGGCCCGTCCAACCGCAACTCCGGCCCATTTGCCTAAACCGCATGAAGTAAAGACCTTCCTGGATGAATATGTGATCGGGCAGGATGTAACCAAGAAAAAGCTCGCCGTAGCGGTCTATAACCACTACAAACGCATCCAGATGAACCGCGCCCGCACCAGCGATGTGGAGCTTTCCAAGTCAAACATTCTGCTGATTGGACCGACTGGCAGCGGCAAGACGCTACTGGCGCAGACGCTGGCTCGCATGCTGGATGTGCCGTTTGCAATCGTCGATGCGACGACGCTGACCGAGGCAGGATATGTGGGTGAGGACGTTGAGAACATTATTCTGAAGTTACTGCAGGCCGCCGACGGCGACGTGGCGCGTGCCCAGACCGGCATTATTTATATCGATGAAATCGACAAGATCGGACGCAAGGACGAAAACCCGTCCATCACGCGCGATGTATCTGGCGAAGGCGTACAGCAGGCGCTGTTGAAGATCCTGGAGGGCACCGTTGCCAACGTTCCTCCGCAGGGCGGTCGCAAGCATCCGCACCAGGAGTTCACCCCGGTCGATACGACGAATATTCTGTTTATCTGCGGTGGAGCCTTTGTGGGGATTGAGCGGGTCATTGCCCGGCGCGCAGGCAAGAAAGCTCTGGGCTTCAAAGCCGTTGCCGACCGCGACTCCATACCACCCACCATCGTCCCGTCTCTGCGCGACACGGAGTTGCTGCGCCAGACCGAGCCTCAGGATTTGATCAAGTTCGGCCTGATTCCGGAGTTTGTTGGACGCTTGCCGGTCATCGGAATTCTGGATGAGCTGGACGAAGCCGCGCTGGTGGAGATCCTCGTCAAGCCGCGCAATGCCATCATGAAGCAGTATCAGCGTATGTTCGAGTACGAAAACGTACATCTGACGTTCAACCCAGAAGCGGTAGGCGCGATCGCACGCGAGGCGCTGCACCGGAAAGTTGGCGCTCGTGGCCTGCGTATGATTCTGGAAGAGTTGATGCTGGATTTGATGTATCACTTGCCGAGCAATAAGAAGGTCAAGGACATCGAAATTACGGCAGACATGGTGCAGAAGCGCGACCTTTCCGTCTCGTTACTGGAGAAAGCCGGATAGGCTGTCCTCAAACTTGCTGTAGGAATCATCGGGCTTGCCAGAAATTGGCAGGCCCGATTCGTTTCGGGGATGCCTTCAGCAAGTTCCAGATTGGGAACAAACTCATTATCTCGGGCCCGCGCAGCCCGGAGGGAAGGTCCAAAGCAAACAGAGTGGCAGTTCTGCGAATTGTCTGCTGGATTGTTTGCTTCTTCCAAGTAAGACCCTCTTCCAGGGGCAGCTTCGGAAAGTGGGGTCTATCTTCCGCCTTGTACCGGGAATAGGAATTGGAGAAACGGTCCGACCCGGGCAGCCCAGGCGGACTCGTCGTGGGTCCCCCCTGGAACTTGCATGTACATCAGGTCAACTCCATCTCTCCAGCCCTGTTTGACGAGCAGGTCGTGAAGAACTTCTGTGTCCTGCAGGGTGCGCTTTCCTTCGCGTGTGCCCATATCCAGCCAAATGCGTGGGCGGGGTATCGGCGTGGCTTCTGTAATGAACTTCAAAATGCTTTTTGCGTCCCACCATACGCTGGGCGACAGGACTGCCAGCCGGCCAAAAGTGTCGGGCCGCAGAATGCCCAGGTACAGGGTAACAAGTCCGCCCAGGGAGGAGCCTCCCAGGCCGGTATGCTGCGGGCCTTCCATCGTGCGGTAGGTTCGATCGATAAATGGCTTGATCTCCTCGATCAACATGCGTCCGTACAGATTGGCTTCGCCCCCGCCGTATTTAGGATCGTTGGTGGGCGTGTATTCCCGGATGCGATGTTCGCCGGTATTGTAGATTCCCACGATAATCAGCGGTTCGACTTCGCCGCTGGCGATCAGGCTGTCTGCCGTTTCATGCACGTCCCAGGTGCGGCCCGCGATGTAGGATGTGTTTCCGTCGAATAAATTCTGGCCATCGTGCAGGTAGAGGACGGGATACGCGCGCCGCGTCCGATCATATTCCGCAGGCAGATAGACGATCAAATCGCGGTCGTCCGGGAGTACGGAGGAGTGAAAATTTCGATGCAGGCGAAGCCGGCGATGCGGTGAGATGTCAACGATCACAGCCCTCGGGCAATCGGGCTCGCCGGAACCGGTAGCGGCCGCACTTGGGAGTAGAGGTTTCAAAGCCAGTCGCCTGATGAAAAGAATGGGCCGGTCTGCGGCGTTCCTGCTAAAGTTTGAGGAAACCTTTTTTCAGAGACTATCAGAAGCAGCAGGGAGCGCGTCATGCATCGCGAGTATCGCAAATGGTTCTCCCCGCACCTGGGCCGCGAGATGGAGATGCTGATTTTCGGACACACCGGCCTGCCGGTGATTGTCTTTCCCACCTCCTGCGGGCGCTTTTATGAGTTTGAAGATAACGGAATGGTCGCAGCTCTCGCCCATCGCATCGACAGCGGGCATCTGCGGCTCTACTGCGTGGACTCGGTGGATGGCGAGAGTTGGTACAACCGCGGCATCCACGGTGCGATCAAGGTTGCCCGCCACAAGCAGTACGAGCAGTACATCCTGCGGGAGGTCGCCGGCGTCGTTCGCGAGCGGAGCTTCGATTTACGCCTGGTGGCTGCGGGGTGCAGTTTTGGCGGCTATCACGCGGTAAACATCGCGCT
>DASSZI010000248.1:0-4609 GCA_035713565.1 Acidobacteriaceae bacterium
GCTCCGCGCCGTCACGGTGGGCCGCCTTTGGGATGAAGGAAAAAACGTTGCCATCCTGCGGAATCTTCATAGCGCCATTCCAATCGCCGTTGCAGGAGAAACACGTTCGCCCGGCGATCCTGCACCTTCCGGAATGCGGGAAGGCACTCACGAGGACGGCATTGAATATTTGGGCATACTGGACAGAGCAGAGATCAACGCTTTGCTGC
This sequence comes from Acidobacteriaceae bacterium, assembly GCA_035713565.1. Lineage (GTDB taxonomy): Bacteria > Acidobacteriota > Terriglobia > Terriglobales > Acidobacteriaceae > JAKAAZ01. The sequence goes on from DASSZI010000248.1 coordinate 210, forward strand.
AGACCAGCACCATTTATGTCGCGACCTCACGGTATGAGCCGTTCGGCCTGGCTCCGGTGGAAGCCGCCTTGGCGGGATGCGCTATTGTTGCCAACGATATCCCTTCACTGCGGGAGGTCTGGGGAGACGCTGCGGTCTATTACACCCGGGATGACCAACGTTCGTTGCGAGCAGCACTGGCGGGTCTGGCAGCCGATCCTGCATCACTCCGTCATTTCGCTGGCAAGGCAAAGCTCCGCGCGACGCAGCGATTTCTGATGCCTAGAATGACGTCCGAGTACCTGGACCTCTATCGATCCCTGAAACGCACTCCGGCGGTTGCTCATGCGTAGACTTTCCATCCGCATGTTTGTGCATTCCTTGCGCTCCGACTGGAACAACGGCAATGCGCATTTTCTGCGGGGCCTTTGCCGCGGTCTTGTCTCGCTCGGCCACGATGTCCGCTGCTACGAGCCGGAGCATGGCTGGTCTTATCAGAACCTGCTTACGGAAGAACGCGGAGCTGCATCTCTGCGCCAGTTCGATACTTGTTACCCCGAACTGGATATCCGGCTGTATCGAGAAGAGGAAGATCTTGTCGATCAATTGACAGAGGAATTGCGCGGGGCGGACATTGTTGTCGTTCACGAGTGGAATTCCCCACAAGTCGCCGCAGCCATCCTGTCCCTGCGTGACCGGCTCGGGTTTCGAATGCTCTTCCACGACACGCATCATCGCGCTTCCTCATCCCAGTCAGAAATTCAGCGTCTGCGCGTGCAGGAGTTCGACGGGGTGCTCGCTTTCGGCGATGCGTTGCGGCGCATCTATGTGGATCAGCTCGGCATCTCTCAGACCTGGACACTGCATGAAGCGGCAGATACCACGCTGTTTCGTCCGTTGGCCAGTGCGAAGAAGTACGAGTGCGTCTGGATCGGCAATTGGGGCGATCACGAACGAACTCGCGAGTTGCACGAATTCCTGCTATGCCCTGCCCGCGCCTTGCAACCTATTCGGTTTCAGGTGCATGGAGTCCGTTACCCGGACGATGCAATACACGCGCTTTCCTCAGCAGGCATCTCCTGCCAGGGTTACCTGCCCAACTTGTCGGCACCTTCGGTATACGCGGAATCCTTGCTGACCCTCCACATTCCGCGGCGGCAATATGCGGAATCGCTCCCGGGGATCCCGACGATTCGCGTCTTTGAGGCGCTCGCCTGTGGGATTCCTCTCCTCTGTTCTCCTTGGAGTGATTGTGAGGGGCTGTTTGAACCAGATACTTTCTGGATTGCGGAAGACGGCAAGCGGATGACCGCGATGATCTCCGAACTTTTGCGTGACAGTGCCGCGCGCGAACAACTGGCACAGTCTGGATTGGCGTGTGTGCTGCGCAGCCATACGTGCCTTCATCGCGCGGAGCAACTTACATCCATTTGTGAGGAAGTATTGCAATGAAGATTTTTGTTTTCGGCTCCAGTATTGTTTCTTCGTACTGGAACGGCGCTGCGACCTATTATCGCGGCATTTACAAGGAACTGCACCGGCTCGGATACCAAATCACCTTTGCCGAACCTGACGCATACGAACGTCAACAACATCTTGATCCGGGCGACTACTCCTATGTTCGGTCCATCGTCTACCCGCCCGGCGCGGAACTGCAGCCCTTGTTGGAGCAGGCTGCGCAATCCGATCTGATCGTAAAGCACAGCGGCGTCGGAGTTCGGGACGAGGAACTGGAAGCGCTCGTGCCCGGTTGCCGCCGAGCTCACAACGCGGTCGTCTTCTGGGACGTCGATGCACCGGCAACCCTCGCCCGCATGGCCAAGGATCCCAGCGATCCCTTTCGAAAGGTCGTAGCGAAGTATGACGCGATACTGACCTACGGCGGGGGCCTCCCAGTCGTTCAAGAGTATCAAATCCACGGAGCGCCAGCCTGTATTCCTGTCTACAACGCCCTCGATCCTGAAACACATTTTCCCGTTCCCCCGCAAAGTGAGTGGCAGTGCGATCTCGCCTTCGTCGGCAATCGCCTGCCTGACCGGGAACGCCGCGTCGAAGAACTTTTTCTTCATGCGGCAACGCTCGTTCCGGAGATGGAGTTCCTGCTCGGCGGCGAAGGCTGGGGAGACAAATCTCTGCCCCCAAACGTGCGGTGCATCGGCCACGTGCCCTCCGGATTGCATAACGTCATCAACTGCTCAGCCCGCATGGTCCTGAACATCAATCGCGACTCCATGGCAGCCGTTGGCTTTTCTCCGCCGACTCGCGTCTTTGAAGCTGCGGGAAGCGGTGCCTGCCTGCTGTGCGATGCATGGCCCGGAATTGAGCACTTCTTTCAGCCGGGAAAGGAACTCCTTGTGGTTCGTTCCGCTCAGAAGATTGCCTCCGTGCTCCGCACCTATACCGCTGCCGACGCAAGGCGAATGGCCAATGAATTTCGCCTCCGCGCATTGCGGGAGCACACCTACCGGCAACGCGCATTTGAAGTGGATCAGCTGCTGCGTGAGGGGTTGCTGCGCAGACCGGCAGCAAAAAGCTCGATTGGCTCGCAGCATTCCGATCCGTCCTTCGAGGAAGCCAAGGCACTCTTATGAAAATCGTTATGCTGGGCCTCACGATCACCTCGTCGTGGGGGAACGGACATGCAACGACATACAGATCGTTATGCCGCGCTCTCGAGAAACGCGGCCACGACATTTTTTTCCTGGAGAAAGATGCGGAATGGTATCGCAGCAATCGAGATCTCCCTCAGCCCGATTTTTGCGATCTGACTCTCTACAACGAGTGGCGGGAGATTGTTCCGTGGGTGCGGCACCAGGTGACGGATGCAGATGCCGTACTGCTTGGATCCTACTTCCCGGACGGCATTGCCGCGGCCGACCTGCTTGGCGAAATTGCTCGTTGCCCCCTGCTCTACTACGACATCGACACCCCCGTCACTCTCGCAGCTCTGCGCGAGCACGGACGCACCGCATACGTTGAAGGCCGTCAAATTGCGTTGTTCGATGCCTACCTCAGCTTTACCGGCGGGCCGTTGCTCCAGGAGTTAGTGAATGGATTTCGCGCTCAGAGAGCCATCCCATTCTATTGCTCTGTGGATCCGCAGCGGCATCATCGCCAGACAGACCGGGATGCTTATCGCTGCGACCTGAGCTACCTGGGGACCTATGCGCCAGACCGGCAGGAGAAGCTTGAGTCCTATCTAAATGAGCCAGCGAGAGCACTACCGGCGCAAAAATTCATTGTGGCTGGCCCGCAATATCCCGCAGAGCTTCGCTGGCCTTCCAACGTCGCGCGCCTCACTCATATCGCGCCGCCGGAACATCCAAGGTTCTACTCTTCTTCCCGCTTTACGCTTAATCTGACTAGAAAAGACATGGTCGAGGCTGGCTATTCCCCTTCCGTGCGCCTCTTTGAAGCAGCAGCCTGCGGCGCGGCGATTCTCTCAGACCGCTGGCCAGGACTGGAAAGTTTTTTTGTGGAAAAGGAAGAGATTCTGCTTCCCGCTTCGACGCAGGAAACGATTGACATTCTGCGCCACTTTACGGAACGCGAGGCGGAAAGGCTGGGCGACGCGGCACGGCAGCGGGTCCTGGCCAATCACACCGCCGAACATCGCGCGCAGGAATTCGAGCATGCCGTAGACCTTTGTTCGCATCCCGGATCCGACCCGTCTGAAACTCCCCAGCCGATCACAGTAAAGTGACAATCAAGGTTGAAAGCCATCGCCTGCGGGCCACAAGTCCTGGAGATCCTCGAGGCAAAGGCCAGGTCTGCACGCTTCCAATTCTTTGCGCTTGAAAATGCCGGTGCTTACCGCGATGACCGGCAGCTCGTTCTCACGCGCGGCGTCCACGTCGGCCGGAGTATCGCCGAGCACGCAAATCCTCGCCCTTCCTCCACATCTCTCTTCCGCCATAACTCTGGCGTGGCGGAACGTTTCGTGCCGGTGCTCGTGCATGTCGCTGAAGGATCCAAAAGAAAAGAAGTCCCGCAAACCGGCGGCTTCCAGTTTGAGCCAGCCGATGGCCTCCAGATTGCCCGTAGCTACCCCCAGCATTGCGCCACGGTCTTGTAAATGCTGCAGAGTGCGATGAACTCCGGGTAGAACTTCCACCTGCAGTTGGTGACGGCGATCCATCACTTGCTGCGCCATTGTCGCTAAAGCCGCCGGAAGTCTGCGTTTCCATGACTCTTCCGGGAAACCGGCGGCCCTCATTGCATCCCCGACAATGCGCGGATCGGTGCTGCCATGGACGGGAATGCCCTCCAGCGAAAGCGCTCGCCCCGCAAGCTCTCGCAGGCAGTCCAGGAATGCAAAGTAATGCACCGCATCGCGGCAATGCAACAGGGTCCCGTCGATGTCGAACAGGTAACAGTCAAAGCTGTCCCAATCTTCTATCGTCAACATGACGAAAGGCATC
>DASSZI010000249.1:0-2018 GCA_035713565.1 Acidobacteriaceae bacterium
GATGCACCTTACGGCGATCAATATGAAAGCCTTGAGTCTCCAGGGCCTGCGCAATGTCGGCACCCGTAACTGAGCCGAACAGATGATCGTTGTCGCCAGTTTTCCGCTTGAATTCCAGCGCGACCTGCTCCAGTTGCTGCAACAGCAGTTCGGCATTGCTTTTTTCCTTTGCCGAACGCCGGACAGAGGAGGCCTTCATCTGTTCAATGACGGCCTTGTTTCCTGCAGTCGCTTCAATGGCCAGCTTCCTGGGCAGCAAGAAATTACGTCCGAAGCCCTGCGCTACTTTCACGACATCCCCGCGATGACCCAGGTTGTCTACGTCCTCTTTCAGTATGACTTCCATGTCTTGATCTCCAGAAATTCTTGGGCTCTAGTGGCGTTGCGCAAACGGCAGCAGCGCAATATTTCGAGCCTGTTTGATGGCTCGCGTAACGCGGCGTTGATGGGTCGTGCAGACGCCCGTCAGCCGGCGGGGAACGATTTTGCCGCTTTCGGCGACAAAGCCCTGCAACAGACGCACATCCCGGTAGGGGATTGCGTCAATTTTCTCGACGCAGAATTTGCAAACTTTCTTGCGGCGGAAAAACTTGCGTCCGCCTGGGCCGGAGCCTCCTGCGGGACGGGGCGTCCGAGGGCCTCCGGGGCCGGTCGGTGGTGCGGATTGCGATCTTTCTTCTGCCATGGTGCGACTCCTTTTCTCGTGCCGAAGGCCTGCTTCGGCGGTAAACTGCGCTACTCCAAATCTGTTGCGGGCGATGCTCGTCCGCCGTTCCGGTTGGAATCGGTTGGCTAGCTTGATTTATTCCAACCCGCAGAAGAACGTCTATGCGATTGCGGCTGGCGCTTCCGTGGGCTCCGCAGGTGTTTCCGCACTGGCTGGCGGCTGGGCTGGCACAGACTGGGCTGCACTGGCCGCAGCCGCTGCGGCATGGGCCGCCTGCGCATTCAGCGTACTCTGCTTCACTTTGGTCGAACGCAGCTTGCGAATCTTGTTGATGCGCTTTTCTTCCTCGTCCATGCGAACGGTAATGAACTTGATCACCGGCTCGGTGACGCGCAAACGCCGTTCCAATTCGGCCACCAGACTGCCGTCGGCTTCCACGGTAAACAGGTTGTAATTGCCTTCGTTGAACTTGCGAACGGTGTAGGCGAGTTTGCGATTCCCCAGCTTTTCGCTGGACAGCAGCTTGCCATTCCCTTTGGTAACCGTGTACTCCAGATTGGTAATGACCCGGTCCGCATCTTCCGCCGTTATGTCCGGGCGCAGGATAAACATCACTTCGTATTTACGTTCCATTCGTCTCTCATTTCCGCGGCTTCTCGAACCGCATTGGCCATCTCGGCCGGTTCACTTGAACTCAATCCCCGCACAAACCCAGATGCTTCGCTTCCTCTATCAGAACAATTCCAGTTTCCTACTCTTCCTCGCCGCCTGCCCGCCGGTTAAACCGGTTCATGGCCACGCCCGCGCCTTCCGACAGGATGACTTCCACTGCGTCTGCCACTTGCTCCAGCGCAGTATCCAGCACTGCCAGTTCTGCCTTGCGAAATGGCGTAAGCACGTAATTTTTCCGGCCCTGCCGCGCAGCTTCCGCTGCCGGTTCACTCTCCGGCGCAACCCCGATCCGAACCCGCAGCCACTCCGGACTTCCCAGTGCACCCGTAATGGACTTCACTCCGTTGTGACCGCCGGAACTGCCCCGTTCCCGTACCCGTATGCTCCCCAGCGGCAACGCTATGTCGTCATACAGCGCAATCACGTCCCGCTGCGGATCGAGCTGCAACTCTTTCGCCAAAGAGCCTACAGACAACCCACTGAGGTTCATGAAAGTCTCCGGCTTGGCCAGCAGTACGCGTCTGCCCGCGATCTGCGCGAAAGCTGTAAGTGCCTTGGCTCGCCGGTTGTTCACAAACGCGCCGCAACGGTCCGCCAGCCGGTCGATGGCCAAAAATCCCACGCTATGCGGCGTGAACTGATACTCGATGCCGGGATTGCCCAACCCGACAATCAGCGT
>DASSZI010000250.1:0-21865 GCA_035713565.1 Acidobacteriaceae bacterium
GGCCATTCAATACTGCCGCGAGCCGCCGTCCACCCGATCAGGGGTGGCATGGCGCCGGGAAACGCTCCGACAAATGTGGCAAGCGTGGTCACGCGCTTGAGCGGAGTATAGATACCCACGTACATAACGGCGGTCAGCAGCGTGAGCGTGCCGGTAATCGGGTTCGTTCGCACCATCAGCCAGACTGATCCAGCCACGATTGCCAGTATGCCGACAAGCACGCTGTACGGCAGCCCGAGTCTTCCGGCAGCAAGCGGCCGCTGTGCCGTTCGCAGCATTCGTGCGTCCGAACGCCGCTCGAAAACCTGGTTCAGCACACTGGAGCCGCAGGAGACCAGCGCGACACCGATCAGGGTGTCCCGCATCGTAGGGTTGAAACCATCGCTTAACGAAGCGATGCGCGATTGCATCGCACCGAGATAATATCCGGCCCAGGCGGTCATTACGACCATCGTGGTGACGCGAAGCTTGAACATCTCCAGCGTATCCAGCAGGAACGCCCGCCAGCCCTCGCGGAGGGAGTGCGCGTGTGGCAGCGTAGCTATTTCGGCGGGTTTGCCGTGTTTTTCCGGCTGCTCGCCGGAAGCAGAATCCTTCTGTGGAGTTGAGGCGGGCAACTGCGCGGTCAGGCTCACCGTGGTGCCTCCTGCCATAGCACGCAGGCAATGCGTTCGTCAGGCGCACTTTTAGCTGTCCGCAAAAACATCTTGCGGACAATCGGAAGGGTGAGAGTATCAACGCTTGCCACCCCTCAGGATAACAAACCAAAAGAGCGACCATGCGACGGCATCCTGAATGCTTCCCAACAAGTATGCGCCCGCCATCTACGTGAGTGGAATCCGCCGATCACTTCATCCCGCCCGATACACTTTTTCAGTTGATTTTGCTATCCCGATATATTCTTATGTAACTATTGCCGCGCGCAATATTTCCGTCCTGCGACTCGACCGGATTTTGCTAGACGTGCATACTTCGGTGGGTAGCAAAGTCAGCGCGCAGCTAATGGTGGAAACGAACCACGGTCTGGAGTTCAGCCGTCCCGGGAGGCTTTATGTCGCGTATCGTCCGCTGCTCTCTGATTCAGGCAGCGAATGTCGTTCCGGCGGAGCGGCCACTGCTTGAGATCAAGCAGGCTATGATTGACAAGCATGTCTCCATGATTCGGCAGGCGGCTGCGGCTGGTGCGCAGATCGTATGTCTCCAGGAAATCTTCTATGGTCCATACTTCTGTGCTGAACAGTCCACGCGGTGGTACGACTTTACCGAGCCGGTTCCGGATGGCCCCACAACCCAATTCATACGCAAATTGGCCGGCGAGCTCCACATTGCTGTAGTTTTACCGGTGTATGAGATTGAATCCGACGGCATCTACTACAACACTGCCGCCGTCATCGGCAACAGCGGCAACTATCTTGGCAAGTATCGAAAGACCCATATTCCGCACGTGCAACCTGGGTTCTGGGAGAAATACTATTTCCGACCCGGCAATCTCGGCTTCCCGGTGTTCGACCTGGGGTTCGCAAAAATCGGCGTCTATATTTGCTACGACCGCCATTTTCCTGAAGGTGCGCGGGCGCTGGGCCTGAATGGGGCTGAAGTCGTCTTCAATCCTTCGGCCACGGTAGCGGGCCTGAGCGAGTATCTGTGGAAACTGGAGCAGCCGGCCCATGCGGCCGCCAATGGATATTTCGTGGGCGCGATCAACCGCGTTGGGACGGAGGCTCCATGGAACATAGGTGAGTTCTATGGGCAGAGTTATTTTTGTGACCCGCGGGGACAAATCTTCGCTCAGGCATCCCGCGATAAGGATGAGGTGCTGACGGCCGATCTGGATTTGGAAAAGATCGCGGAGGTACGCAAAACCTGGCAGTTCTATCGCGACCGGCGTCCGGACATGTACGGAGATCTTGTAAGACCCTGACAGCATCGCTGTTGGGCTGGAGCAGCAGAGAATTCAGGCGAGATTCGGAGGTTGATTTACTGATGTTCGAAGGACTCCAGAGTGACCCTGGTCTTGCCGAGCGATTCCCGGACTTGCATCCGCCGCTCACCCCACAAGCCGCAACGGTGGAGGCGAATCGCTGCCTGTACTGCTTTGATGCTCCTTGCATGGGGGCATGCCCCACGCATATCGATGTGCCCCGTTTTATAAAAAAGATTGCAAATGACAATCTGCTGGGATCGGCGCTCACCATTCTGGATGCCAACGTTCTAGGTGCAAGCTGTTCCCGCGTGTGCCCGGTGCAGGTGTTGTGCGAGGGCGCCTGCGTGCTGCACCACAAACAGGAGCCGCCGATCAAAATCGGTCTGCTGCAGCGCCACGCGATGGATGCTTTCAACGCGCTGGGAGCATCGCTGCCCAGGAAATCTACGGTTCACCGCAGGGAAAGAATCGCCTGCATTGGGGCTGGACCCGCATCGCTGGCATGCGCTGCGGAGTTATGCCAGCGGGGCTATTCCGCGACAGTTTTTGACCGGCACGCTTTGCCGGGAGGTCTGAATACATATGGGGTTGCGGAATACAAGCTGAGAAGTTTGGATAGCTTGCGAGAAATCGATCTGGTGCGGTCGTTGGGGGTCGAGTTCATTTTTAACAAAGAGATCGCTGGAGATGCGGAGTGGGCGAAGCTTGAAGAAGAATTCGATGCCATTTTTCTGGGGCTCGGCCTTGGAGCGATGCATCGGCTGAACATTCCCGGCGAGGACCATCGGGCAGTCGTGGATGCTTTGACCTTCATCGCGGGATATAAGGTGGCAGGACAGCTTGCCGTTGGCGGGCGAGTCGTCGTCGTGGGGGCTGGCAACACGGCAATCGATGCCGCGAATGCAGCCAGGCGTCTGGGTGCCGCCGATGTCACCATCTTTTACCGCCGCAGTGAGGAGAGCATTTCTGCCTTCCCATTCGAGTATGAGCATGCGAAACACGAAGGCGTGAAGTTCGTATGGCAGGTTCAGCCCGTTGCAATCCATACAAAAACAAACGGTGAACTTTGCTCCATCGAGTGCGAGCGCGTGGAGCGGGGACAGGATGGAAAATTTCGTTCCATTCCAGGATCAAACTTCCGCATGGAATGCGACATGGTCATTCCGGCGATTGGGCAGACTTCTTTACTGAAATCGTTGCAGCAGCGTTGCGGGATCAAGGTCGATCATGGCAGGATCCTGGTGAATCGCGCCACAGGGCAAACCACCAACCCGAGGTATTTTGCTGGCGGGGACTGTGTGAATGGCGGGCGCGAGGTGGTGGATGCTGTGGCTGACGGCAAACGGGCTGCCCTAGGCATAGCGAACTGCCTGGAGGTGTCCCATGCCGGAATCGCCTGATCTGGCGGTGAATTTTGCCGGCATCCGCTCTCCCAATCCGTTCTGGCTCGCCTCCGCGCCGCCCACCAATTGCGGCGAACAGGTAATGCGCGCCTTCGATGCAGGATGGGGTGGTGCCGTGTGGAAGACCATCGGAGAGCCGGTCATCAATGTCTCCTCGCGCTACTCCTCAACGGACTGGAATGGCCAGCGCATGATGGGCCTGAATAACATTGAGTTGATTTCCGATCGTCCAGTCGAGGTAAATCTGCAGGAGATTTACGAGGTCAAGAAGCGCTATCCTCATCATGCCTTAATCGCGTCTCTCATGGTCGCATCCAGGCGGGAGGCATGGCACGACATCGTACAGCGGGCTGAGGATGCCGGCGCAGATGGCCTCGAGCTGAACTTTGGCTGCCCGCACGGGATGAGTGAGCGCGGGATGGGAAGCGCGGTCGGACAGGTTCCCGAGTATGCCGAGATGATTACCGGCTGGGTGAAAGAGAAAGCGCGCACCCCCGTGCTGGTCAAACTGACGCCGAACATTACAGACATTCGGACCGTGGCGCGCGCGGCAAAGCGCGGTGGGGCAGACGCCCTCTCCGCAATCAACACAATCAACTCCATTACCGGAATTGATCTTGATACTTTGGTGCCCCGGCCGAATGTGGACGGGTACTCCTCCCACGGCGGATATTGTGGCCCGGCGGTTCGTCCCATTGCGTTGAATCTGGTCCAGCAGGTCCAGAACGATCCGGCCTCGCGTCTGCCGCTCTCAGGAATCGGGGGAGTGGGAAGGTGGCAGGACGCGGTAGAGTTCATTCTGCTGGGCTGCGGGACCGTGCAGGTTTGCACTGCGGCCATGCACTACGGCTATCGTGTCGTGGAGGACATGATTGAAGGCCTGCGGAATTGGATGACGCAGAAAGGCTACGCTACCCTTGAAGCTTTTCGCGGCTTAAGCCTGCCGCGTGTACGGGAGTGGAAAGAATTAAACCTGAACTATAAGGTTGTTGCTCATATCCATGAAGACAAATGCATTGGTTGCGAATTGTGCTATGTCGCCTGTTGGGATGGAGCCCACCAGTGCATTCATCTGGATCGCGTGTCGGGACCGGTAGATGGATCCGTGGAGGTGCATCGAAAGCCTGCCGAAGTTGAGGCTGCCAGCCGAGGCGCAATCACCGTCACCCCGATTCCGAAGCTGGATTTTCTAGCAGCAGCTCCGCAGGAAACTGCCGGTCGCACTACACCGCTGGCACGGATACCGCGAGTGGACGCGACAGAATGTGTGGGCTGCAATCTCTGTGCTCTGGTTTGTCCCGTGGAGAACTGCATCACCATGGAACAGGTAAACCTGAATCTACCGCCCGAGACATGGGAAGGACGGACCGCATCCATGGCTACCCAAGGAAAGAGCTGCGAATGAGCGTCCTCATCAGGAACGGCACTCTCGTAACGGCAGAGAGAACTTTTGCCGCCGACATTCTGGTCGAAGGAGAGACGATTCGCGAAGTGCGGAGCGGGATCGAGCCGTCCGGCGCGCACTCCGTCGTGGACGCGGCGGGAACCTACCTGCTGCCCGGCGGAATCGACGCGCATACGCATCTAGACATGCCGTTTGGCGGTACGACGTCCAGCGATGACTTTCTGACCGGAACCCGGGCTGCGGCAATTGGAGGCACCACAACGTTGGTGGACTTTGCCATCCAGGCGCGCGGTACCAAAATGCGCGATGCACTGGATACGTGGTGGAAGAAAGCCGAAGGTAAGGCGTGCATCGATTACGGTTTCCACATGATCGTCACCGATCTGGGCGGCGCCGGTCTGGAGGACATGGACGATCTGGTGCGCGAAGGCGTGGCAAGCTTCAAGCTCTTCATGGCGTATCCCAATGTGCTGATGGTGGACGACGCGACTATCTTTCGTGCTCTTCGGCAGACGTCTAAAAACGGTGCTTTGATCTGCATGCACGCTGAAAACGGCAGCGCGATCGACGTGATTGTGCAGCAGGCTCTTGCTGAAGGGAAGACGGCGCCGATCTATCATGCGCTTACACGGCCCACGCGCGCAGAGGCAGAAGCGGTGCATCGCTCGATTGCGCTTGCGGAGATGGCGGGCACACCGGTGTATATTGTGCATCTTTCGTCAGAAGATGCGCTGAATCAGGTTCGCGAGGCCCGGGACCGCGGCCTTCCTGCTTTTGCGGAGACCTGTCCACAGTATCTCCTGCTATCCATTGAAGACAACATGCCCAATAAGTCTTTTGAGGATGCAAAGTATGTGTTTACTCCGCCGCTGCGGGAAAAGAAAAATCAGCCGAAGTTGTGGGAGGGATTGAAGCACGACCATCTGCAGGTCGTATCCACGGATCACTGCCCGTTCTGTTTTGAAGATCAGAAGCGGCTTGGTGTAGGTGACTTCACCAAAATTCCAAACGGCGGTCCTGGCGTGGAAAATCGCCTGCAGTTGATCCACCACTACGGCGTCAACTCGGGCAAACTGACCATGAACCGTTTCGTGGAGATTGTATCGACGGCGCCCGCGCGAATCTTCGGCATGTACCCGAAAAAAGGCGCTCTGGAGCCCGGCAGCGATGCGGACATTGTGGTATGGGATCCCAATGCTGAGCACACCATCAGCGCCAAAACCCACAACATGCGTGTCGATTACTCCATGTTTGAAGGATTCCGTGTCAAGGGTAACGCGCGCCAGGTGTTTTCTCGAGGAGAACTGATCGTCGAGAAGGGAAAATTTCTCGGCACACCTGGACGCGGCAACTATCTGCGTCGCGCCGCGCGCGGAGGCGCATGGCAATGAGCCACGCAGTGCAACATGCAACGCGAGCAAGCAGCCTCTACAACGAGGATCTCGCGCCTGTTCCCGTGGGCGCACGCACATGGGGCACGTATAACTACGCGTCGTTATGGATTGCGATGAGTGTCTGCATCCCCACGTACATGCTGGCGTCCGGACTGATTGCGGGCGGCATGAACTGGAAGCAGGCCGTCGGCACTATCCTGCTTGGCAACCTGATCGTGTTAGTGCCCATGCTGCTGAACGCGCATGCCGGCGCGAAATACGGAATTCCTTTTCCGGTGTATGTCCGCGCGTCGTTTGGGGTGCGCGGCGCAAATATTCCCGCGTTGCTGCGCGCTTTGGTGGCGTGCGGCTGGTTCGGTATCCAGACCTGGATCGGCGGGCAGGCGATCTATTCCATGCTCCGAATTTTGTGGCCTGCCATGGCTCTCCATGCGGAGGCTTCCTGGGTCTGCTTTTTCTGCTTTTGGCTTTTAAACATGCTTGTCATCTGGCGCGGCATTGGCCTGATCCGGTTTTTGGAAGGCGTCGGAGCACCTTTCATGCTGGGGGTTGGCCTGCTGCTGCTGGTCTGGATCACGCGGAAAGCGGGCGGACTCGGGCCCGTGCTTTCTACCCCCAGCCAATTCAAGACTTCCGCGGAGTTTTGGCGCTTCTTTTTTCCCTCTCTCACTGGAATGGTGGGCTTTTGGGCGACGGTCGCGCTGAACATTCCAGACTTTACCCGTTATGCCAGGTCGCAGAAGTCGCAAATGGTGGGACAGGCACTGGGACTCCCTCCGGCAATGACGATTTACTCCTTCATCGGCGTGGCAGTTACCTCGGCTTCCGTCATTTTGTTTGGCCATGCCATTTGGGATCCGGTCGTGCTGCTGGGGCAATTTCATGAGCCGGTCGTAGCTTCCATCGGTTTGGTTGCGCTGCTCGTCGCCACCCTCAATACGAACATCGCGGCCAATGTGGTCTCGCCCTCAAATGATTTTTCCAATCTCAATCCGCGACTGATTTCCTTTCGCACAGGGGGTTTCATCACTGGTGTCGTCGGTATTCTGATGATGCCATGGAGGCTGCTCGGCAGCTTTCAGAGCTACATCTTTGGCTGGCTGGTTGGCTACTCCGCATTGCTCGGGCCCATAGCCGGAATCATGATTGCCGACTACTTCCTCGTCCGTAAGCGCACTCTCGATCTGGACGCCTTGTACCGCCGCAGCGGGTCTTACGAGTACATCAATGGCGTCAACTATCGCGCACTCGCCGCTTTGCTCGGAGGCATTGCCATCGCTTTGGCAGGGCTGCTGGCGCCGAGCCTGCGCTGGCTCTATAACTATGCATGGTTTGTGGGCTTCGGGATTGCAGGCCTTTTGTATCTCATCCTGATGCCCCGTACGCCCGCTGCGGAACCAGCCCACGCGCTTTTAGGAGAAAATGTATGACCCCAGTAGAAACGGACGTTGCAGCAGTTGCTTCCTACATTGCAGGAGAGTGGGTGACGCCGAAAGATGCTCAATCTCATCCTGTCATCAACCCGGCAGACGGCAGCGTGATTGCGTCTCTGCCCTACGCGACTGCCGCGGACGTGGACCGCGCAGCCAGGATCGCTCACCAGGCCTTTTTGGATTGGAGGCAGGTTCCCGTGGTGGACCGCGTGCAACCGCTGTACCGCTATAAGGCCCTGCTGGAGAAACATGCGGAGGAAATTGCCGGGATTCTGACACGCGAAAACGGAAAAACCTCCAGCGATGCCATCATGGAGGTCAAGCGCGCTATTCAGATGGTGGAAGTAGCCTGCGGTATGCCATCGCTTATGATGGGCGACTCCTTGAATGAAGTTGCGAAGGGAATTGATTGTCACACAATCCGGCAGCCGCTTGGAGTTTGTGCCGGCATCACTCCATTCAATTTTCCGGCAATGGTGCCCATGTGGATGTTTCCGTTCGCCATTGCCGCCGGGAATACCTTTCTGCTGAAGCCTTCAGAAAAAGTTCCGATGACGCCGACTCGCACGGCTGAACTGCTTGTTGAAGCGGGAATTCCTGAAGGCGTGTTTCAGTTGATCCATGGCGGCAGGGAAGTAGTGGAAGCCCTTTTGCACCATCCGCTGATCAAGGCGATCTCCTTCGTCGGTTCCTCTCCAGTTGCCAAGCTGGTTTACCAGGCTGGCGCTGCCGCCGGAAAACGCGTGCAGGCATTGGGAGGCGCAAAGAACCATCTCGTGGTGATGCCGGACGCAGACCTGCCGAAGACAGTCGATGCGATTCTCGGCTCCGCCTTCGGCGCCGCAGGCGAACGTTGTCTCGCGGGTAGTGTCGTTGTTCCCGTGGGCGAGGCCGCTGAGCCGCTGCTGAAGCTGCTGGTCGACAGGACCCGCGCCTTGCGCGTGGGCGACGGATCGCAGCCCGGCACGGATATGGGACCGGTGATCGGCGCGGAGCATCGCAAAAAGATCCTGGGCTACATTGAAAAAGGAGTCGACGAAGGCGCGGTTCCGCTTTGCGATGGGCGAGCGCTCAAGACAGGCGATCCGAACGGCTTCTTTGTGGGTCCGACGATTTTCGATCAGGTGAAGCCGGAGATGAAAATTGCGCGGGAGGAGATATTCGGCCCGGTACTCTCAGTGATTCGCGCCAAAACTTTGGACGACGCCATCGAAATTGTAAATGCAAGCGAGTTTGGCAATACCACAACCATCTACACGCAGAGCGGGAAAGCTGCGCGGGAATATCAGACGCGCGTGGAAGTTGGGATGGTTGGCGTGAACATGGCAGTTGCGGCCCCCATGGCCTTTTTCCCGTTTGCAGGCTGGAAGAATTCATTTTTTGGCGATCTTCATGCTCACGGCAAGGACGCCGTCTACTTCTACACCGAGCAAAAAGTGCTAATGACGCGCTGGTTTTAGAAAAATACAGTGCCATGTTAGATTGCTGATGCAAATGTAATCGACCACTCTCAGGCGCAATTCTGCGGAGTGGAAGAGGCGAACCATTGCGCGGCCCAAAGAACGCAGTACGCAAGCGGAAACCGGAGAAGTCGAAACTCGCGTCTTCAAAGCCGAGAAGCTATCCGGCCGGATTTCTGACGGTGGGGCAAACCGCGCGAGTGCTCGGCGTCAGCTCTTCGACGCTGCGGGTGTGGGAGAATGTTGGCCTGGTCACACCCGCGCGCAGTAACGGCAGATTCCGTCTTTACACATCGGAAATGCTGGAACTGCTGAAGCGGATTAAATACCTGCGGGATGTGAAGCAGATCGGGGTTCCGGGCATCAAGCAGATGCTGGACAATCATTCTCCCGAAGTAGAAACGAATTCGACCGGCGGCATTGCGCCCAGATCCGATTCGCGCACTGGAAAAAATAAAGAACGGCAGGAGAAACCCGGACGGGACAAAAACGCGGCAAATAAGGAAAACCTGGGCGAGCGCCTGCGGATCATGCGAAAGCGCTGCGGGATCGGCATTGTGGAAGCGGCGCAAAAGGCGGGGATTTCCGGAGGTTTTTTGAGCGCCATAGAACTTTCCCGCGCCAATGCTTCCGTTGCAACTCTCCAGCGCCTGGCTGCCGCATACGGCACCACTGTGCTGGAGTTTTTTGATCTGCCCCACCGCGCCAACCGGCTCGTGCGGCCTCAGGATCGACGGGTTCTCAGTACCGACAGCAATGTCAGCATGGAATTGCTGTCCTTCGGCACAAGAATGCTGCAGTGCATGATCTTTCGCGTGCCGCCCAGTTCCGGAAGCGATGGCGCCTACTCGCACTATGGCGAGGAGTTCATCTATATGCTGGAAGGCACCATCGAGTTCTGGCTGGACGAGATGGAGTGCCATATTCTGAAGGCCGGTGACAGCTTCTGGTTCGACAGTAATATGGGCCACAGGTGGTTCAACGCGTCCACGGAAGAAGCTGTCCTGCTGTGGGTCAATACGCCCATCACCTTTTGACGAGGCTACTGAACAGCTGCATCGCTCACCTTGAGCGCCTGATCCAGAGCATCTACAGCAAAGTCAATCTGCTCCTCTGTAATGATGAGCGACGGTGCGATCACCAGATGACTGATCCACGCCTGCAGGGAAACGCCACGATCCATCATATCCGCCGCAACTTTATCGACGACGAGCGGCATGCTTTCGATTTTTTCGCGCATGGTGTTCAGCGGCTCTTTCGTGCTCCGGTCTTTCACCAGATCGATGGCCCAGAACAGGCCCAGGCCGCGCACCTCTCCTACGGAAGGATGCGTTCCAGCAAGCCGCTTGAGCTTGGCGCCGAGATAGGGCCCGAGTTCACGTGCCCGGCGGACCAGGTCGAGCCGCTCCATTTCATGGATGGTGGCGACCGCGGTAGCCAGCGTGAGCGGATGCGCCTCATAGGTATGACCATGGGCGAAGAGATGATCGTCGAAATATTCCGCGATTTTTGCCGTGGTTGCGCAAAGCCCCAGCGGCGCATAAGCCGACGTAATTCCCTTGGCGGTCACAAGAATGTCTGGCTTGACGTGCCAGTGGTCTACGGCAAACCACTCGCCCGTGCGCCCCCAGCCTGACATCACCTCGTCCGCAATCAGCAGAACGCCGTGCCGGTCGCAGATCTCCCGCAGCCGGGGAAGATATTCCGGGGGTGGGACAAGAACTCCGTTGGTGCCTACGACAGGTTCCACCAGGACAGCGGCAACGTCACTTTCATGTTCGATCATGTGCTCAATGTAATTGGCGCATGCGATGTTGCAGGAGGGGTAGGCGTGTCCGATGGGGCATTTGTAGCAATTCACTTCCGGTGCGAAAACAATGCCCTGGCCCTTTCCTGACGGCTCTGCAGGCCAACGGCGAGGATCCCCTGTGGCCCCGATCGAACCCATGGTCGAACCGTGGTAAGAGCGATAACGGGAGATGATCTTGCTGCGGCCCGTATATAGACGGGCGATCTTGAAGGCTGCTTCGTTGGCCTCAGTGCCGGAGGGCGCAAAGAAGAACTTGACCAGACCTGCCGGAACCACATCCAGCAGCAACTCGCTCAATTCTGCGCGGATATCGGTCGCGTGGGACGGAGCAATATACGCAAGCCTCTGTGCTTGCTCCGAAATGGCTTGAATGACGGCCTGATTCTTATGTCCCAGGTTGACGCACATGAGCTGGGCAGAAAAATCCAGATACCGCTTGCCTGAGCTGTCTGTGAAATAGCACCCCTCGGAATCGACAACGTGCAGCGGGTTCCAGCTTTTCTGCTTGCGCCAAGTGCCGTAATTCAGCTTTTTGGTGAGTTCAACCACCTCGCTGGACTTCATCTTTTCGGGGGAAATGGTCTGTTGGTCCATGGAAACCTCGATGCGAAATGCAAGTATACAAAATACTTGCGCTGCAATACACCACTTTCGAATTGCGCGGACGAGATGCTTAAGAGGCCGGACGCGCCTGAGAAATCATCATCAATGCAAGCAGGTAACAGAGGAACATTCCTGCAAGGTAAATCTTCGCGCGTTTTCCCGCATGTCTAAACTCATGGAAAACAAAAACACCCCAGATTGCCGCGACCATTGGCGAAGCTTGTCCGATCGCGTAGGAAATGGACATGCCTACCAGACTGGCAGCTACCAGATTAAAGATCATCCCCACGCCCCAGATCGCTCCACTTGCCAGACCCATGGCATGTTGCCACGGGGTAGCTTTAAGATAACCAGCAAACGCCACCGGAGACCCTGTCAAAGGTCTTTTCATTAGATAAGGGTTGAAGACCATGCAGGCGGCAAACGCTCCCATGGAAAATAGAACATTGATGCTGTACGGCGTGAGCGGGTGAGAGGAAGTAAGGGCGCGCGCGTTGAATGGAGCGAATGCGCCCATTAAGAAGCCGGAAACGATACAGAGGACCACTCCTCTGCGGGATGTGGAGGTATCCTGTCGGGGCAGGTTGCCGTAGGCTTTGCCAACAAGGATGACCGCAAGCACGGCAGCGCACACCCCGAGGCTCAAGAGCGCAGGGTCTCCCTTGGGCTGAATCGCATAGCTGAGCGCCACTCCTTCGACAAGCGCGATTCCAATGGATAGAGGAAATGCCACTGCCAGCCCGGTGATCGCAACCCCCGCAACCAGGAGCAGGTTCGCAATATTGAAAATGAATCCCCCAATAAAAGCGTAGGCGAGATTGCTGCCCGCCGCGGTATGGAGGTTGTGTGCAAAGCTATATTTGCCTCCTGCCGACCCCAGCGTGAATGCAAAAACGAGCGATGTCAGGACGACTCCGATCGAGTAATCCCAATAGGCCAGCTCGAACCGGTAGTTCGGGATCAGTTTGTAAGTGTTGGCCCACGAACCCCAGCAAAGGGTGCTCATCACCATCATGACGAGCGCAACTGCAAAACTATGCGGCACAAACATGCTTGCGTTCTTTCATGAAATCGCGGTTACCTGCGGAGATTTGCAATCGGCTGCTAATCTTATCTGGCACGCAGACGATTCTGCAAAGAAATTCCCGTATGGGAGGCATTCTGATCGACACGGGCCGCGATTGCACCCCGCGTAGCCAACCTCACGCAGCTGGCAGGTGATCGTGAACCATCCGTCTGCTATATCACCAGATTTCATCTGACGAGGCGCCGAAATGTCATTTCAGCCAATTGTGATCATGGGAGTATTTGCCATGGACCTTGCGTTTCGCACTCCTGTAATGCCGGCCTGGGGCGAAACACTGCGGGGGACTGATTTCCGGATGGGACCCGGGGGCAAAGGATCGAACCAGGCGGTAGCCGCCGCGAGACTTGGTGGAGATGTATATTTCATTAGTAAGGTTGGGAGTGACAATTTTGGCGCGTTGGCTCGGCAGACGCACCGGTCGGAAGGGGTTCATGCCGACTTCCTTTTCGAGTTCTCTGGCAACTCGACGGGAGCCGCTTTAATCGTGGTGGATGAGGCAAGGGGAGAAAACGCCATTATTGTGGTGCCCGGGGCGGCCGATCAATTGTCGGTCCAGGAGATCGACATGGCGGAAGATAGGATTTCCTCTGCTGCCTGCTTCATGACGCAACTGGAATTGCCACTCCCTCTGGTGGAGCACGGACTGAAGGTGGCGCGACGGCACGGAGTTCCGACAATCCTGAATCCCGCGCCAGGCTGTGCATTGCCGGACACGATCTTAAAAATGTGCGATTATCTGACGCCCAACGAGAGCGAAGCGACTGCGCTGACGGGTTTACCGGTGCAAACCTGGGAGCAGGCCGAGCGTGCAGCGGAAGTATTGCTGGCACGCGGCGTGCGAAATGTCGTGATTACACTGGGTGATCGCGGAGCGCTGGTGAAGAGCGCAACGCTGACTGCGCGTGTAGATGCATTCCAAGCTGGCAAGGTACTGGAGACCACCGGCGCGGGCGATGCGCTGAATGCCGGCTTTGCGATTGGCCTTGCAGAAGGTATGGATGTCGTGAGGGCGGTGCGCTTCGGTTGTGCGACCGCGGGCATCTCGGTCACGCGCCCTGGCACAGCACCTTCGATGCCGCGACGCTCTGAAGTGGATGCGCTGCTGGCTGAAGGCCACTTTGGCTGAAATTACTAAGTAGCAGGAGGAGCGTGCCCCGATGACTCCCAAACTAGTTCGTGAAACGGAACCAGAACAACGCGACCAGATGTCTTCCGCTGCGCCTGCTGCAGATCTCTCCAGGCCGAATAAGGGAACTCCGCTCAATCTGGACTGGGTGGATGACGTTCGCGTCAACACCAGTGCAATTGAGCGTCGCGCACAGACGCTGGTCACGCGCCGCACGGTAAAAAAAGAATGGCAGGCCGCATGGCTGTTGCGAGCCATCGCCTGCACGGATCTCACGACACTGTCTGGCGACGACACGGCCGAGCGGGTGCGGCGCTTATGCGCCAAGGCTCGCCAGCCGCTTAAGCCCAGTCTGATGGATCAATTGCAGATCAACGAGCTTGGCCTGACGGTGGGTGCCGTGTGTGTCTATCACGCGTTTGTCGAAACTGCGGTTCGCGCGCTGGAGGGTACCGGAATTCCGGTTGCTGCAGTCTCCACTGGATTTCCCGCCGGACTCTCGCCTCTGGCAGAGCGCGTGGCGGAGATTCACCGGTCCGTGGAAGCGGGTGCGCGGGAAATTGATGTGGTCATTACGCGCGGCCACGTGCTGGGTGCCAACTGGCACGCTCTATATGACGAAATCGCTACGTTCAAGGACGCCTGCGGCTCGGCGCATATGAAGGTCATTCTGGGAACCGGTGATCTGATGACCTTGCGAAATGTAGGCCGCGCCAGCATGGTTGCCATGATGGCGGGTGCGGACTTTATCAAGACTTCCACCGGAAAAGAGACTGTCAATGCGACGCTTCCGGTCGGCGTCGTCATGACGCGCGCCATCCGCAGTTACATGCAGCAGACAGGAATGGCAGTGGGATTCAAGGCGGCCGGTGGAGTGCGGACCGCCAAGCAGGCCATGGAGTGGCTTTTCCTGATGAAAGAGGAATTGGGCCGGCCATGGCTGGAGCCCTCGCACTTCCGCTTTGGTGCCAGTGGAATGTTGGCCGACATCGAGCGCCAGTTGGAACACTTCGCAACCGGACGGTATTCCGCCGGTTACCGGCATCCCCTCGCCTGATCCAGGAGCAGTCATGAGCGTCGCTGAGAAATACGTAACGATGGAATATGGGCCAGCGCTGGAAGATGCCAAAGAGGCTCTGCTCTGGTTGGAGCACCATGGACGAAGCTTTGGCCATTTCATCGGCGGCGAGTGGCGTGCCCCGATTGCCGGTGAATCTTTCGCCACGAAGGATCCATCCAGCGGAGACGTTCTGGCCACGGTGGCGCAGGGCAGCGTTGCCGATATCGACGCGGCGGTGCAGGCTGCGCGTTCCGCGCTTGGGCCATGGCAGTCGCTCCGTCCGCATGCGCGCGCCCGGTATTTGTATGCCATGGCTCGTCAGATACAAAAGCATTCCCGCCGTCTGGCCGTGCTGGAAACAATGGACAACGGCAAGCCTATCCGCGAAAGCCGTGACATCGACATCCCTCTGGTTGCGAGACATTTCTATCATCACGCCGGATGGGCCCAGCTGCTGGAGGAAGAATTCCCCGGCTATGCTGCATGCGGAGTCGTCGGCCAGATCATTCCCTGGAATTTTCCGCTGCTGATGCTGGCCTGGAAGATTGCTCCGGCGCTGGCGGCGGGGAATACGGTGGTGCTGAAACCCGCGGAATACACCCCGCTGACTGCCCTGGCTTTCGCCGAAATCTGCCAGACCATCGGCCTGCCCGCAGGGGTGGTCAATATTGTGACCGGGGATGGGCGGACGGGCGAAGCGCTGGTCGCTCATCCCGATGTGGACAAGATCGCGTTTACGGGCTCCACGGAAGTAGGACGAGCCATTCGCAGGGCGACGGCTGCGACCGATAAAAAGCTTTCGCTGGAGTTGGGCGGCAAATCTCCATTTATCGTTTTTGACGATGCGGATCTCGACAGTGCTGTGGAAGGCGTGGTGGACGGAATCTGGTTCAATCAGGGGCAGGTATGTTGCGCCGGATCCCGCTTGCTCGTGCAGGAACGCGTCTATGAATCGATGATGAGCAAATTGCGCGCCCGTATGGAAACTCTGCGGATCGGCGCTCCGCTAGACAAAGCCATGGACATTGGCGCAATTGTCGCACCCGTGCAACTGGAGCGCATGCGGCGCATGGTCGATCAGGGGATAGAGGACGGAGCTGTGTGCTGGCGGTCGAACTCGCCGCTTCCTGAAAACGGTCTGTTTTTTCCGCCAACACTGCTGACCAACGTGCACCCGTCCTCCATGGTGGCGCAAGAGGAAATCTTTGGCCCGGTACTTGTAATGATGAGCTTCCGCACGCCCGCCGAAGCAGTCGAGCTGGCCAATAATACGAGCTATGGGCTGGCCGCAAGCGTGTGGAGTGAAAGCATCAACGTAGCGCTCGATGTGGCATCGCGCCTGAAGGCCGGAGTGGTCTGGGTCAACGGCACCAACTTCTTCGACGCGTCCTGCGGGTTTGGCGGCTATAGGGAAAGCGGCTTTGGGCGCGAAGGCGGACGCGAAGGCATGTACGAATACCTTGTGCCGGCATGGCTAAGAAGCGCTCCGCTGGTGAATCCCGCAGCCGGTCCGGCGAGAAAGACCGAAGACGGGGAAGAGGACGCAAATCCTTCTGATCATTCGCCCACGGACGGACTCGACAGGACCGTGAAGCAATACATTGGCGGCAAGCAGACGCGTCCCGACTCTGGGTATACCTTCTCTGTACGTGCGGCGGACGGGTCACTGCTGGGCGAAGCTCCGCTGGGAAACCGCAAGGACATACGCAATGCAGTGGAAGCCGCCAGCAACGCCGAAAGTTGGGCCCGCACCACGGCACACAATCGCGCGCAGGTGCTCTACTATATGGCGGAGAACCTGTCGTACCGAAAGCACGAATTTGCGCAGGCGCTCGGCCGGTCCACAGGAAGCCACCAGGCGGAGCGCGAGGTTGCTGCTGCCATCGAAAGGATTTTCTTCTACGCGGCGTTGACTGACAAATTCGACGGTGCGGTGCATACGCCGCCCATGCGCAACGTGACCCTGGCCATGCACGAACCGCTCGGCGTGATGGGAATCGTCTGTCCGGAGGACGCGCCGCTGCTGGCGTTGCTCTCCCTGGTATTGCCAGCCATCGCGATGGGGAATACCGTCGTGGCAATTCCTTCAGAGCGATATCCACTCATTATTGCCGACCTTTACCAGCTCCTGGATACGAGCGATTTACCCGGAGGTGTGGTCAATCTTGTAGCGGGGCGCCCTTCGGAGCTAAGCAAAGTGCTGGCCGAACACGATAACGTCAGCGCCATGTGGTACTTTGGCGATGCGCAAGGAGCGGCGCGCGTTAAGGCTGGTTCCGTTGGCAATCTGAAGCAGACGTGGACCAATGAGGGCCGTGCAATTGACTGGTTCGATTCCAAACAGGGCGAAGGCCGCATGTATTTGCGTCACGCCACACAGGTAAAGAACATTTGGGTTCCATACGGAGAATAGCGGGCCTGAGAATGATGCTCAGCCGGTTAGAAGTTGATCTCCAGCCAGCGAACGAGAGCCGAGCGGGAACGTGGGTGCTTGATGTTGACCCATCCCGGGCGATTGTCGGGTGGGGCACTGACCGGGATGTTTTCGATCTTGAATGGTCCGGGAGTATAGCCTGCGTCCACCATGACCTTTCGGATCTCGTCGGGGTAGACCGCTGCTCCCGGTAAAAAATCCAGAGTCAGTTGAGATTTTTTCAGATCGAACTTTGCGCGCACAACGCCGGGTAGAGTTTCAATCCGCACCAGGATGTTGAAGAAGCTGCGCGGAGAGAAAACGCCTCTCAATTGCTCCGTGACCCGCTGGAAGGTTTTCTCATTTGCAGGCGCGCTCTGTGCCGGAGACGGCGCCGGTGTGGGCTGCGGAAGACTGAGCGCGAGAGAAGGCCAGAGCAAACCTGAACAGGCCAGGAGGACGACTGCGAGCACATCTCTAGGGAATGCTGATTTTCGCGGCGCAATCTTCAAAGTTTCCTCCGAACACCACTCAAGGAAGGCGCAGATAGATAGAATTCGAAAAAAGTAATCAGCCCTTTGCTTTCCCGTATTGCTCCCGTTCCGTTGAACTCCTGCAGAAT
Source organism: Acidobacteriaceae bacterium (assembly GCA_035713565.1). GTDB lineage: Bacteria > Acidobacteriota > Terriglobia > Terriglobales > Acidobacteriaceae > JAKAAZ01. The sequence continues at coordinate 17,741 of DASSZI010000250.1, forward strand.
CGGCAGCAGAACTCCCATCCCCACTTCCCAGCGTAGCGTAGGCAACTGCAGCGTTGCAGCTCCGTTCCAGGTAAACCCGCCGGAGTTCGGGTCTGGGCGACCGTCCAGCTTTCCGCTTCGGTTCTTGATCAGATTGGTTTCAAGCACAAACCAAAGTTCCTTCGGAAGGCCCTCCGCAGGCAGATGGACCGGAAGAAGGCGTCTTTCCACCTCACCGTCCGCGCGAAGAATGTCGCCAGGGCTGACGCCGTGCGCGGCAGCTGGGTTCCACCTGTAGGTCAGGTCCGCCGCAGCGCCGTACCGAGCCGTATTTGCGCCGAACGTGAGTCCGACATAAGGATCGAAGGTGCCTGTGCCGGTCTGCAAAGGGCCAGCCAGCAGTCCACTGGAGTTCGAGAGTGTATTGCTTCCGGTTGGAAGATAAGCGCCCGCTAGCGGCGCGAGGCGCAGGGTGCCGTTGGGCCAGTCTTTCTTGAAAAGCGTGTACCGGCCGAAAACCAGCGTATCGTTCAACCCGCTTGAAGTGGATATTTGGCCATTCCGGCTAAGGGAAGCAAGACCGGACTGGAATGTCACAAATAACGCGAGAGACGATGTAGCTCCGAGAGCAATGCTGACAGGGAACTGAGCGTACTCCAATTCCGAAGCTGCCAGGGAAGTATTTGCGTCCATCCGGGACAGGATCTGATCAAGCGCAACAGGTAGCGCAGTGACAAACGTTGCCGGGGAAGCGAAACCGGCGGCTGGGGTGAACCCTGCAGCCAGTATCAGTAGAAGGAGAGAGAGCCAGTTCCTTCGCAAACGCGAACCTTTCTTTGTGATTGATTGTGTCCGCAGAGGCTGCCACGCATAGTTTCGCAAGGAGGCATGGCCGCCAGTCCAGCTTCCAAATTGGATGCAGGGATCTGCTGATGATGAACGCCACACGTGTAGGTGGAAAAATAACTCTACATAAGAATTCCAACGATTGCCGCCGACATCAGATTGGCCATGGTGCCCGCAAGCAGGGCGCGCAGCCCTAATCGGGCCAGGTCGTTGCGCCTGTTCGGGGCCAGCGCTCCGATGCCGCCAATCTGAATGCCAATCGAACTGATATTCGCGAAGCCGCACAGTGCGAACGTCGCAATGGTGAACGAGCGTGGATCAAGCACCGCCTTCTGTGTTCCAAGCATCGAATAAGCGACCAATTCATTGATGACCATCCGCGTGCCAAGCAGGTTCCCAACCAGCGCGGCGGAATGCCAGGGAATTCCAATCAGCCAAGCCACAGGCGCAAACAGGAATCCCAGAACAGCGTTCAGGCTGGTTGGAAAGGGAATGTGGTGCAGCCCGAGCCAGTTGTGCAGCCCGCCAAAAACTCCGTTGACCATTGCGACCAGGGCGAGGAACGAAATCAACATGATGCCCACATTGAAGGCGAGGCGGCCTCCGTCCATGGTGCCGCGCGCAATGGCGCCCAGAAGATTTTCACCTTTGTGCTCTTCATCGGGTGGCATGTGGACGTGGCCAGCCGTAGCCGGGTACTGCGTTTCCGGCACAAGCATTTTGGAGACCAGAATGGTCCCGGGCGCGGTCATGATGACGGCCGCAAGCAGGTGCTGTGCGGAAATCCCGTACAGAATGTACGCTGCCATAATGCCGCCCGAAACGTGCGCCATTCCGCTGGTCATGATCGTCATCAGTTCAGAATTGGTCGCGTCCGGAAGAAAAGGGCGGATCGTCAGTGGAGCTTCAGTCTGTCCCATAAAGACACTTGCGGCGACATTCAGGCTTTCCGCACCGCTCAGCCGCATTGTCATTTGCATCAGCCGCGCGAAGAACCGGATCAGCATCTGCATAACGCCGATGTAATAGAGCAGCGCGAAGAACGCAGAAATGAAAATAATGGTTGGCAGAGTTTGAAACGCAAAGATCATGCCTTCAGGAGATTGATGCCGTCCCAGGTCTCCGAAGACCATGCGGGAGCCCGCGAACGAGTATCCCAGCAGCCGGTTCACGCCGTTGCCAGCAGCATTCAAAATCGCTTGGCCGACGCTCCACCGCAGGACGAGAAACGCGAACACAACCTGCAGGCAGAGGCCCCAGGCAACGGTCCGCCAGCGAATGGCGCGGCGGTTGTCAGAAAACAGGTAGGCGATGCACAGCATGCACAGCAAGCCAAGTATTCCTGTCCATCGGCCCAATTGGTTTGCCTCCAGAGTTGGTCAGTGGGGAGCGGTTGTAGGTCCGGGATGAAATCGCGTACGAGTAGCCTTCTTTCACACTACATTCGATCAGAAGAATGCCGTTGGCCTGGGCCGCTGCAGAATCTGCGAACAATTCTCGCTGGTGACAACTTTCCCGATCAGAACTCGGCTGTCCGGTGCTTCGTCTCCAATGCAAATAGCTTCCAGAAGCAGGGATTCCACAGCAGGGAAGCGGTTCGCGTTATCGGCAAACAGCGTGCAAAGAGGCTCTCCCGCCCGGATTTCGCTGCCGAGCTTCGCGTGCATCTCCATCCCGGCAAGCGGAGAAACTGTGTCTTCCGCCCGTTCGCGGCCCGCGCCCAGCCGCTGAACAGCCCATCCCAGCTTTTCGCAGTCCATGCCAGCTATAAAGCCGCTGCGCGGTGCGCGAACCTTGGTGCGTATCGCGCCGGAGATCAGCGATTCAGGATCATCGAGGGATCGCGGGTTGCCTCCCTGCGCAGCGATCATGTCGCGGAAAGTTTCCAGCGCCTTCCCGCTTGCAAGCAGATGCGCGGCTACTTCTTCGCCCGCCGCCACAGTTGGGACCGCTCCGCCCAGAAATAGCATCCAGGCCGCGAGCGTGAGGGAAAGTGCGCGCAGATCCTCATTCATCGTATGGCGCTCGTTCCGCAGCAGGGAAACGGCCTCGATGATCTCCACCGCGTTCCCTGACATGGTGCCAAGCGGCTGTTCCATATCCGTCAGTAGAGCCACAGTGCGCGCACCCGCAGCTTCTCCGGTGGCAACCATCTGTGCGGCAAGAAACTCCACCAGGGCGGACGATTTGAGGAATGCGCCCGAGCCGGTCTTTACGTCAAGAACCAGACCGTTCAGCCCGGCAGAGAGCTTTTTGCTCATGATGGAGGCGCAGATCAGATCCGCGCTTTCTACAGTCGCCGTCACATCGCGCAATCCATAAAGCTTTCTGTCGGCAGGCGCCAGCGTTTCGCTCTGCCCGACGATGCAGCCGCCCACCTGTTCCAAAAGCCGTCGCATGCCTTCCAGGCTGTAGCGGGTGCGAAGGTTGGGAATCGATTCCAGCTTATCCAGCGTGCCGCCCGTGTGCCCAAGAGCGCGACCGCTGATCATCGGAACCAGCAGGCCCGCGGCCACAGCGATTGGAGCCACAATAAAGGAAGTTTTATCGCCGACACCGCCGGTGGAATGCTTGTCGACTGCGAACTTTCCGAATGACGAGGGATCGAATTGTTCCCCGGAGTTCCGCATTTCCGCCGTCAGGGTTTGCAATTCGCTCGTGCTGATCCCGCGCAGAGTTACCGCCATCAGCCACGCGGAAAGTTGATAATCCGGCACCGAGCCATCAGACGCGCCCCGCACCAGTGCGGCAATCTCCTCAGTAGAGAGAGGCTTGCCGTCCCTGCTCCTGCGTATGCACTCGGGGATGGATACTGCGCTTTTCTGCATATATTTCTCGTTTGCATCCGGTCGCGGTGCGGCCCAGGCGCCTGGACGCAAAGCCCGCCCGGGCACGGCTCCAGGCGGGATTGAAAACCGGAGGTACTTAGAATGTATAACGCGCGGCAAATTGCCAGACGCGAGGAGGGTTGAGCTGGTCAATGGATTCCAGCTGGCCAAACGGGCTTGTGGACGCCTGGGCAGCCGTATTCGGCACGAGATAGCAGGTCTGGTTGACAGAGGCACCGTCGCCGCAGGTCGGTCCCACCGGGTTGTACTGCAGTGTCTGAACGCCAGACTGAGCCTGTACAAAATAGTTCTGATGGTTGGTGATGTTGAACACCTGAGCAGTAAAGGAAATGTATTGTGTGCGATGGAAGGTGAAGCGGCGCTCGATGCCAAGATCGCCTTCGTCAATCCACGGTCCATAGTAGGAGTTGAATTCACGATTGGGAGAGGGGCCGGCACCCGCGATGCCGAG
>DASSZI010000251.1:0-10504 GCA_035713565.1 Acidobacteriaceae bacterium
GCAGTAGTTCTGTCGAACGGCTATCTGGCCGAAAGCCCTATGATGGAACAGCAGAGACCCGATGCAGCGAACCTGCTGCGCGCAGCCAATGACTGGACAGTAGATCTTGCCCGTCACTACCCCAAACGGTTTACCGCCTTCGTCGCCGTCGACCCCATTCGCCCAACCGCCCTGCCCGAGATCGCGCGCTGGCGTGGCAATCCCGCAGTCAGAGGCATCAAGCTGCATTTGACCGCCTCAGGAGTCAACCTGCGGAAGAACGGCGATGTAGCGGCACTGGCTGCGGTTTTTCGCGCGGCTGCTCAGGAGCGATTCGCTATTGTGATTCATCTGCGCACGCAACAGATGAATTATGGCGCGCCCGATATTCGTCGCTTCATTGAAGATGTACTTCCGGCTGCGGGTAACACACCCATTCAGATTGCGCACGCTGCGGGATGGGGAGGCATCGATCCGGCGACGCTGTCTGCGCTGGGAGCCTTCGCTGACGCGATCGAAAAAAATCCGCAACGGTTTCGTCATGTGTGGTTCGATCTATCGAATGTATGGTCGGATAAGACCTCAGCCGCCGACAAGCAGGCGCTCGTTGCGCTGATCCGGCGGATTGGCCCTAAGCACTTTCTCCCCGGCTCAGATTGGCCCTATAACAGAGACGATCTGGCCGATTATTACAATCGTGTTTATCCTGAGCTTCCATTGACGCAGAAAGAATGGGTGATTATTCGAAGCAACGTGGCACCTTATGCGCGATAGGCCAACCCGGCTGGTGGCTGGGTGCCCTATTTCTCGCCTTTCGGAGACATGGGATTTTACAATCCAACTATTTCATCTCGGCGACAGGCCCACACTGGATATTTCATCCCAGGTCTGAAAATCCAGACCTGGGGCACCCGGCACCCGGCAGGTGGGTTTCTTAAATCCCATGTCTCCGAAGAGTCGAGAGATGTGGGCACCCGATCATGAGGAAGTTTGAGATATGCGCCACCCGCCTGCCGTGCTGGTGAGTTGAGAGTTGTAGGGACCGACCCGATTTGACCAGCGGTGGAACAGGATGGGCTGCCAAATCCCACATCCTATTTGTGACCGCGCATGGCCGTGGATGGAGGAACAATTCCCTTCAGGCGCATATAGACCACCATCTGGCCATACATCTCGTTATTATGTGCAGTGTCCTTCTGGATATTTCCAACCTTTGAGCCGCGCATGAATCCTTTCCCTGAGACTTCCGTGGCATTTGCATCCGTAACGATCGCAAACGCCGCGTCGCAGTTATCAAAGGACTGCTTTACCATTGCAATCACTTCGTCCTTGGTAGCTGCGTTCAATGCTGGCTTGTGTTCAGGCTGGGCACCGCTAATGACACCGCAGAGACCGGTCTGAACCTGTGCAACATGGTCGAATAACTCCGCGTAGCTGCGAATCTCTGGAGTTGGCTTGAATGAGAAGTCTTCGGCTGGCATCGCCTCGGCGGCTCCAATGATGTTTTTCTTGGTCCGGTTGTAGCCGGCGAGTGCCTCGCTTACCAGCGACGGTGCGGCGGTATCCGATGCAGACGAGTGCGAGGAGGCGGGCTGCTGTGCGACTGCGATGGCGCGAATTCCAACAAGCACCGCGGTAGTGATCAGGACAGAACGAAGCGTGCGTGTCATTGATGTCTCCTCCATTAGCAAATTGGACGAATCCGAGAATCCCGACGTAATGTTTCCTTCTCTATCACTCCTATGTTATCCACCATCCGAATGCGGCCGTCCACAATTTTCTAATCTGCATCCTGCGCGGACTGCTGCCGTAGTTGAGAATTGGCCGGGAGGCCCAGGTCCTGAAAATCCAGACCTGGGGCGCTAGATCTGCACCTGGGCGGAAGGCAATATCGAACAGGTGCAGGCGGCCCGCGAACTGTATGACGGTGCAGATGGGAAACACTCGATTCCGTCATAATGCCTTTCCGACCTTGATTGCAGGCAGGGTTTGGTAGGCTGGATAGGTCTGTGTCTCCCGTGGTTGCGAGCCATGACACCCTGTACCCAAAAGTGACAATCTACCGAAGCGAAAACTGGAAGCAATACCTGCCGGGGGGGACCTTCTGGCAAAAGCTCACCGCAGCTACAGTGGCTGAGTTTGCAACTCTGCTCGCCTTTACGATCTTCTTCATCTTTTACGGGCTGGTGCCGTGGTTTGGCGGGGACGTGTTGGGCCTTGTCGGCGCGGACGAACCCCGCTACGCCCAGGTCGCGCGGGAGATGCTGGCACGGCACGACTACATCACTCCCATCCTGTACGGCAAGCCATGGCTGGAAAAACCGGCGCTCTATTACTGGCGCGCCATGTTCTCCTTCAAAGACTTCGGCGTGCATGACTGGTCGGCCCGGCTGCCTTCTGCCAGCTTCGCCTTCGTCCTGGTTATGCTGATCTACCTACACATGCGCCGCTTCCGGCCAGGCGGTCAATTGGATGCGGCCCTGATCACCGTTTCCTGTGCAGGCATCATCGGCTTTGCCCGTGGAGCCTCAACGGACATGCAGCTTGCGGCGCCCTTCTGCATTGGAATGCTGGGCTGGTACGCCTGGTACGAGACTGACAGCAAGTTCTGGCTGTTCGATCTCTACTTTTTCGGCGGTGCGGCCACGCTCGCCAAAGGCCCCGTCGCGCCCGGAATGGCCTTCTGCATCATCCTGATTTTCGCCGCACTCCGCAAGGAATGGTCCCTGCTTCGCCGTACCATCTGGCTGCCCGGCATCCTGCTTTATCTCGCCATGGTGCTTCCATGGTTTATTGCGGTCCAACATCGCAACCCGCAGTTTCTGCGTGTATTTTTCCTGGAACATAATCTTGAGCGCTTTGCGACCGACCGTTTTCGCCACGCGTACCCCGGATGGTTCTATCTGCCCGTCATGGCTTTGGCTCTTATGCCCTGGGTTGCCATTGCAGGCAGCGCGCTATGGGACGCGATTCGCAACTCGGTTGACGAGTGGAGGGTGCGGCGCACTCCCGCCCGTTATGTGGGCAATCCTCGCGCCGGGGATGCGTTCCCTGAGTTTCTTGTTCTGTGGGCGCTTTTCCCAATCGTGTTCTTCAGCTTTTCCCACTCCAAGCTGCCGGGCTACATCCTGCCGGCAGTGCCGCCTGTCACTATTCTTTGTGGAGACTATCTGAACCGGATGCGCGCACAGGGTCTGCGCATGCGACTGATCGCGGGTCACGCGGCGTTGGTAGGCGTGCTGGTCGCCACGGTTCTTATGCTTCCAACCATTCTGCTGGCCCCCCAGCCGCAGCTCCCCCCGGCACGGGTGATCGTTTCGGCTGTTGTCGTGGGCATCGCGATTGCAGTTTCCATCCTGGTGGTCGTGCTTCGCTTTGGTGTTACGCGCCTGCGCATCGCCACGCTGGTGCCGGTCGCCCTCATTCTCCTTTTCCTGCTCGGGACGCACAACGGCGTATTGCTGAACCAGAAATACTCCGCTCGCACGTTGGCCAAAGAGTTGACTCAGCTTCCGGACGCTCCGCATCGCGTCGCCGTTTTCCGGGCACGGCGCGACGTTCAGTATGGACTGGCTTTCTACCTGAACGAGCAGGTTCCCAACTATGAGAAGGATGGAATCCCCGCGCAAGCCCACTTGCTGGTCGTGCAAAACGCTTCCCCGGAAAAGCAGAAACACCTGCTGCAGGCGCGGCCCAATGGCGCAAACTCCCCCGCAGCTCAGTACCGCATGAGCGACCAAAGCCGCGCCAGAATGAAGGAACTGCTGGGCAACCGCGCTTATGAGCCCTTGTTCGTATACCGGCCCCAGAACCTTACCGTCTATCGTGTCGATCCGGCGCACTGAGCAGTTCGAGCCGGTTTGCAGACCAGCGCAAGGTACGGCCACGCACAATTCCTTGACCAGCCGGGTTCATCTCCATACGCTTACCTTTCGAATTGCCTGCCAATGCCGTACACTCGCGCAATAGGCGTATGCATCAGGCGCAAACTGTGCCTCGGGCTTCTTGTGCCAATGAGTACTGACCATGACCTCGGCGTTGCAACTCGACTTTCTCGATCTGCGTCATTTTTCCGCGCAGCACTTGCGGCCGCTGCTGGATGAGGAAAGTGCGCTCTGGAGTTCGCGCCTGCGTTGGGATTATCGCAACTCCGCCAGCCTCGTCCTTCAATACGTGGAATCGCACCTGCTGACGGGATACGTCGCTCTGGATCAGGGGCGAGTCTGCGGTTATATCTTTTGCGTTTATGAAAACTACAAGGCGGTCATTGGAGACGTATTTGCCTCGCGCCAGAACGGCAGTGAGGAGTCCGCACAATCCATTGAACTTCAGTTGATCGAGCACCTGCTGGAAACCCTGCAGCACACCCCGGCATTGCGCCGCGTGGAAGCCCAGTTGCTGCTTCATCCTCACGGACATCTCGATCAGCCGTTCGCAAAAGCCGGCTTTCGCCTGTACACGAGGCTGTTTATGGAGCTGGATTTGCGTCATTCCAGGTCCGCTTCAACGCCTCCGCCGGATCGTGTCCAGTGTGCCCATGGAGGCGTGTATCGCCCCTGGATTGCGTCGGACTTCGACCTGGCGCCGCTGGTGATCACAGCGGCCTACGGCGCTCACATCGACAGCGAAATCAATGACCAGTATCTCTCCGAAATTGGCGCCCAACGTTTTCTCCATAATATTGTGCGTTTTCCCGGCTGCGGCATATTTGAGCCCCAGGCTTCCTGGGTATTGGCCGATCCGCCGGGACGCAGGATTTTCGCTCTTCTGCTTTGCTCCCGGGTCAGTGCCGAGGTCGGGCATGTGACCCAAATCTGCGTCATGCCGGAATTCCACAACCGGGGTGTTGGGCAAAATTTACTGGAACTCTGCATCGCTTCCTTGCGGGTCCGGGACTGCCAGGCGATCACGCTGACAGTGACCGAACAGAATGCGTCTGCAGTGCACCTGTATCGCAAGATGGGATATCGTGTGCAGCACCAATTTGACGCAATGCTATGGACCCGGAGCTAGAGCACACACGCGCTCAGTGATGGATAAGCCACATCAGCCAGCTTGCCGCGACCGTTCCTGCTACAAACAGGCAAAAGCAGTACAGACCATAGCGGATCATGGAACGAGTTTCCGATCGCTGGGTTATGCCGAAAACCACGGATGTGAAAAGCGCAAATAATAGCACTGCGGTGAAATGCGATGGGGAATACATCTAGCGCTTCCTTCCCAGCCGCAGGCTGTGCGCATCGACTGCGGAAATGAAGTTCAGCAATCCCGCCACGACAAGGAACTTGGTTCCATAATCCGCTGTAACGACTTGCACGATATTCTGGCCCCATCCAAGCGCCGCGGATAGCAGAAAGAAAATTCCGTTTCCCAGATCGCCAATAAAGCCGAGCATATCCAGAAGCTCGCCCGTATTGGGTGCATATATTTTCCCCCGCATCGCAAGCCCAAGGAAAAACATCGCGGTGATGGAAACAAAGAGCAGCAGCGCGCGTACCCAGCGGCCCAGCATCAGGTGCCCCAGACCGGGAACCAGCCAGCCTGCCAGCAAAACGATCGGTGCTGCGAACCGTTTCCCGTCCGCTTTGGGCCCGGCAATACTTGCGTGGGTGGTGGACATCTCCCACGAATATATCAGCTTGGCAAACGATTGCGGATGCCCCAAGTCTGAATTCTGAGACATGCCTTTTCTCTTTTGAACCAGCCAATCAGATACGAACCAGCTCGCGCTGCACTCGGCCGGTCACCCTGGCTTCTCTGGGGCGGGTCATCATATCGACTTCACTGCGCACGCCAAACTCCGGCAGATAAATTCCGGGCTCCACGGAAAAGCACGTGTTCGGCAGAATCCTTCGTTCGTCGTGTGTTTCAAAGTTGTCCAGATGAGCGCCGCTGCCGTGAATTTCAGTGGCAATATTGTGACCCGTGCGATGGGTAAAGAACTCGCCGAAGCCAGCGCTCTGAATCACCTGGCGCGCGGCATCGTCGGCTTGCCAGCCCGCAATGTTTTCTCCCGAAGCAAAGGCCTGCTCTACAAGGTGGATGGCGGCGTCCCGGGCTGCGGCGACAGCTGCAAACACCTGCGCCTCGCGATCCGACGGCTCACGCCCCACAACGCCAGTCCAAGTAATGTCATAGAAGACGGAGTTCGGCACGTTCTTGCGCGCCCAGATGTCGATCAGCACAAAATCTCCGATAACGATTGGCTGCGAACATTCCGCCGTGGCCCCATAGTGGGAGTCCGCGCTGTTGCGGTTCACGGAGACGTTCGGGCCGTTTTCCCAGACCAGGTCTTCGCGCCTCATCGCCTCGCTGAGCCATTGCACCATTTCGAATTCGCTGGTTCCGTGGCCGCGCGTGCTGCCGCTGCGTACACGAGACCCTATTTCACGAAACCCCTCGGCCAAAATAGTATCCAACGCTCGCTGCGCGGCATAGTGGGTGGCAATCTGCTGCTCCGTCAAAACAGCTTCAAAATGGCTAACCAGGTCCGCCGAGCTGACGATCTCTTTGCCCATACCACGAAGCATCTCCACCGTACCGGCGTCCACCATGGAGACATACATGATGGCATTGCGCGGAGAATACTGCATTGCCAGCCGGGTGCTGTCTTGCAGGATCGCCGTCAGTTGCGCTTCCATTTCCTGCCAGGTGGAATACAGCGCCTTCGATCCGGGCAGCGGGTCAAGTCTTCCCTGCTCAATCCGATGGACGAGCTTTTTTGGCGTGCCATTCGCCGGGATGAGATAAAACCAGCGCCGCGTGACGTGAAGCGAATCGCTAAGCCCGAGGATGCGATACGCCAACGGATCGCGATGATGATGATCATAGAAAAGCCAGCCGTCAAGACCGGCCTGCTGCAGCGCGTGCTGGATCGCTTCAAGATTCATAGGAAATGATTCTAAACTTTCACCTCTATTCCCGTGCCTGTTCAGCATAAAAGCGAACAGCACCCCCGTTTAGAGCGGGGTGACCTGATGACCTTTGGCCTAAACGGAGATCTGCTCTTTCGGGAGGGGGAAACCGGCGATTGGCGTGGACGTTTGCCTGTGACGTATTCTGAAGCATTCGCAGGCAAGTATTCCCTATCAAGGACACAGCCTTATGAAACGTCGCAAACCGCTACTGCTTGTAGCTTCCATCCTGCTGGGAACATTGAGCGGCTCGATGGTCCGTGCGCAGGAATTTGCCGCGATTGAGCAGCAGTTCACGAAGCAGGTCACGGTGAAGAAGCTCCCTAATGGGCTCACGCTCATCGTCTGCAACCGGCCGGAAGCGCCCGTGTTCAGCTTCTTTACGATCGTGAACGCGGGGAGCGTGCAGGACCCTAAAGGCGAGACCGGCCTGGCGCACATGTTCGAGCATCTGGCGTTCAAAGGAACCAAGGACATCGGCACCACGAACTATCCGCAGGAGAAACTTGCGCTGGCGAAGGTGGAGCAGTCCTACGCCGCGTACGACGCCGAATATCGCAAGCGGATCGGGAAAGATCCCGCAAAATTGAAGCAGTTGAAGGAACAATTTGAAGCCGATACGGCGGCAGCGGAGAAGTTCGTAATTCCGAACCAATTCACCCAACTCGCGGAGTTGAATGGCGCGGTCGGAATCAACGCGGAAACCAGCAACGATGCGACGGAATACTTCTGGAGTATGCCCGCCAACAGACTTCAACTTTGGGCTTATATGGAGAGTGATCGCATCGCAAACCCGGTGCCGCGCGAATTCTACAAGGAACGCAATGTCGTGATGGAGGAGCGGCGGCTGCGCGTCGATTCCAACCCGATCGGCTTCATGGTCGAGCAGTTTCTGGCAACCGCTTACGTGGCGCACCCTTACCGCAATCCCGGTGTGGGTTGGATGTCCGACATCAGTCAGATTTCAGCCACAGAGGCCAAAGCATTTCACAAAAAGTATTACGTGCCGGCGAACATCGTCGTCACAGTGGTCGGCGACGTGAACGCAACCAAGGCAATGCCGATGCTGGAAAAGTATTTTGGAAGCATTCCTGCGGGGCCTGCTCCCGAACCGCTGGCCACAGTGGAGCCTCCGCAGGCTGCGGAGAAATCCGTAATGCTTCGCGAGGCGACCCAGCCTTTCTACATTGAGGGTTACCATCGCCCCTCATACCTGAACAAAGACGATGCCGTGTATGACGCGATCAGCGACATCATGTCGAACGGCAGGACTTCCCAGCTGTACCGCAGCCTGGTACGGGACCAGAAGATCGCTGCGGAGGCGGCGGGATTCAGCGGATTTCCCGGCGAAAAATACCCGAACCTGTTCGCGTTTTACGCCGTTCCGACTCCCGGCCATACTCCTCAGCAGATGCGAACCGCGATCCATGCGGAGATCGACAAGCTGAAAACGCAGGATGTATCAGACGCAGAATTGTCCATGTTCAAAACCCGCGCGCGCGCAGAGATCCTGCGTTCGCTGGACAAAAACCAAGGATTGGCCGAGGAACTTGGCACGTATCAATTGCGTTACGGAGACTGGCGCATGCTGTTTCAGCAGCTCGACAAAATTGACGCGGTCAGTAAAGCGGACATTCGCCGCGTCGCCAACCAGGTGTTTACCGCCAAAAACCGCACCTACGCGCTGATTGAATTTGCGCCGGAAAAACCGGCTAAACCTGCGCCCGATACGCCGGCCCAACCCGCGCACCCGGCCCACGCGGCCCAAGGAGGCCGCTCATGATTCGCAACCTGCTTCGCATGACAACTCTGGCTTGCCTGCCTGTGGCAACGCTGGCCGGCGCACAAGTCTCTGGCGGGGCGGCCACACCCGCGCCGGGTTCACCCACTCCCTGGACGACATGGAAGAAAGTTGCCATTCCGGCGCTGCCTGCTTTTCAGCCGAAGCAACCAACAAAGATCGTGCTCAAAAATGGCATGACTCTCTTCCTGCAGGAAGATCACGAACTGCCGTTCATCAACGGATTCATCATTATCCGTGGCGGCTCCAAGGATGAACCGGCAGCAAAAACGGGCCTGGTGGATCTCTACGCCGGAACCTGGCGCACCAGCGGCACGGCCAAAGTTTCCGGGGACCAGATGGATGACATTCTGGAAGCCAAGGCGGCGAGCATCGAAACTGCCGGGGATTCGAGCTCAACCTCTCTGACGTGGACCAGCTTCAAGCAGGATTTCCCGCAGGTCTTCGGGCTTGCGGTCGACCTGCTGCTGCATCCTCAGTTCCGCGCCGATAAACTCGCGCTAGCGCAGCGCCAGGAAGCGACCGGAATCATCCGCCGCAATGACGACCCCGGCGAGATCGCGATGCGTGAAGCCGAGATCCTGGCCTATGGCAAGGACAATCCCTACGCTCGCATGCCGGAGTTCAGTACGATTCAGGCGGTCACGCTGCCCGATCTGACGGCGTGGCATGAACGCACGGTTGCGCCGAACAACATGATTCTTGGTGTCAGCGGAGATTTCAACACCGCGGAGATGGAGGCGAAGCTGCGCTCCGCATTCGACAGTGTGCCTCGCGGGCCGAAATTTGTTCCCGCTGCCGTAACCTTTCCGGGCCCCACGCCCGGCGTTTATCTTGCACAGAAGAACAACGTGAACCAGAGCAATGTGTGGATCGTCGGCCTGGGGACGGAGAAGAGCAATCCGGACTACTACGCGCTTAGCGTAATGAATACGGTCTTCAGCGGAGGGTTCGGATCGCGTCTGTTTCAGGCCGTGCGCACACGCCTGGGCCTTGCATACTCCGTGAACGGAGCTTATGGCGCGGACTATGACCATCCGGGTATTTTCTACGTGGCCGCAGGCACCAAAAGCGAGAGCACGGTGGCGGCTACGCAGGCCATGCTGCAGCAGGTGAAGGATCTGAAGACTGACCCTCCCACGGAGAAAGAGCTGCGCGATGCAAAGGACCAGTTGTTGAATTCATGGATTTTCCGCTTCGACACGCCGGAAAAAATTCTTCGACAGCAGGCGACGCTTGCCTTTTATGGATATCCGGCCGATTTTATCGAAAAATATCGCGCAGGCATTGAGAAAGTGACCGCCGCCGATGTGACGCGCGTCGCAAACAAGTACGTCCATGCGTCCAAACTGGCGACTTTGGTGGTCGGCAACCCTCAGCAGTTCGTTACGCCGCTGTCCACGCTAGGCCCGGTCAAGCCGCTCGATATCTCTATCCCCATGCCACCGGGCATGCAGCAGCAAATGGGACAGCAGTAACGCTGCTGTTATGCCTTATCGAACTTTAGTGAGGCGGAATTGATGCAATAGCGCAGGCCCGTCGGTCTGGGGCCGTCGGGAAACACGTGCCCCAGATGCGATCCGCAGCGCGCGCAGGTCACTTCCACACGCCGCATCCCGTGGCTTGTGTCTTCATAGGTCTCCACGGCAGTGGGCGAAACTGGAATCCAGAAGCTCGGCCATCCGGAGCCGGATTCGAACTTGGTATCTGAGCGAAACAGTTCCGCGTCGCATCCTACGCAGCGATACGTTCCATCCTGATGGTTTTTGTAAAGCGCGCCGGAAAAGGCCGGTTCCGTACCTTTCTGGCG
>DASSZI010000252.1:0-14112 GCA_035713565.1 Acidobacteriaceae bacterium
CTGCACCAATGTGCTGCTGGCGGGTTCGCGCTTTGTTGTGGCCGGGTACGGCTGGTGCGGACGCGGACTGGCGTCGCGGGCGCGCGGCATGGGCGCGGATGTCATTGTGACCGAAATCGATCCAGTACGGGCCATTGAAGCTGTGATGGACGGCTATCGCGTGATGAGTATGGCCGAAGCGGCCAAGATCGGCGACATTTTTGTTACAGTCACAGGCAACAAGAGCGTATTGCGGCAAGAGCATTTTGAACAGATGAAGAATGGCGCGATCGTCGCGAACTCCGGTCATTTCAATGTCGAGATCGACATTCCTGCGCTGGAGCGTCTGTCGTCGTCACACCGCCAGACCCGCGAGTTTGTCGAGGAGTACGCGCTGAAGGACGGCCGCCGCATTTATCTGCTGGGCGAAGGACGCCTGATCAATCTGGCTGCGGCGGAGGGCCATCCGGCTTCTGTGATGGACATGAGCTTTGCAAACCAGGCTTTGGCTGCGGACTACTTGATTCAGAACTACAAGACCATCAAACCCAGCGTGTTCGCGGTCCCGCAGGAACTGGATAAGCGGGTGGCGAAGTTGAAGCTGGAGTCCATGGGCTGCAAAATCGACCGATTGACGGCGGAACAAGAAGAATACCTGGCCGGCTGGTCGGAAGGAACGTAGAAACCTGCAGGCGACTTCAATGCAAAGACCCTCGCTAGCGCGAGGGTCTTGTTGTTTGCAATGTAGTCTCTGAAGTTTAAATGGGTGTCATGCGAGCATCCAGAGAACGATGGCGACACTCAGCGGGGCGGATGTTCTCTGGATTCTTCGCTTTGCTCAGAATAACAAGTTTTATTTTTGAACTGCAGTAGGCATGAATCCCCTTTAACCGTTGACCCGCGCCATGGTCGCTTCCGGATAGCGCATGCCTGCGGTTGCGCCGTGGGGAAGCACCTCGTCGAGTCGCGTTCGATCGGCCCTGCTGAGGGTGACTTTGGCTGCGGCGATGTTTTCTTCCAGATAGCGCAGCTTCTTCGTTCCTGGAATCGGCACGATATCTTCTCCCTGCGCCAGTACCCAGGCGAGAGCTAACTGCGAGGCGGTGCAGCCTTTCTCCTTTGCCATCTCTTCCACCTGCTTGACGAGTTCAAGGTTTTTCGCGAAGTTCTCGCCCTGAAAGCGTGGCGAGTGCCGGCGGTAGTCATCCTCCGGAAAATCTTCCAGCTTGCGAAAGCGGCCGGTCAGAAATCCTCGCCCCAGCGGGCTGTAGGCCACGAAGCCGATGCCCAGTTCGCGGCACGTTGCGAGCACTTCCTCCTCCGGGTCGCGTGTCCACAGCGAGTATTCCGTCTGGAGTGCGGCGATGGGATGCACTTTCATGGCCCGCCGCAGGGTCGCGGGAGCGGCCTCGGACAATCCCAGATAACGGACTTTGCCTTCCTTGACCAATTGCGCCATAGCGCCGACAGTGTCTTCAATGGGAACGTCCGGGTCGACGCGATGCTGGTAATACAGGTCGATAACCTCGACGCCGAGTCGCTGCAGGCTGCCTTCGCAGGCGCTCTTGACGTAGTCCGGCCTACCGTTCACGCCGGTAGGCGCGCCCGTTTTCGCGCCCCGCATGATGCCAAATTTGGTCGCCAGCACGACCTTGTCCCGGCGGTCGCGGATTGCCTTCCCGACGAGGATTTCGTTTTTGTGCGGACCATACATGTCGGCGGTGTCGAGAAAATCGACGCCGAGTTCCAGCGCCCGATGAATGACGGCGATGGAGTCCTGTTCGCTCTCTCGTCCGCTGTAAAAGTCGGACATTCCCATGCAACCCAGTCCCATTGCGGAAACCTTCAGCCCTTGTCCAAGAGTCCTATGCTGCATCGTTTTCTCCCATTCCATTGTCGATCTCTTTTATATGGATGCGGGAGGAGGGCCGAGTTCTTCATGATGCAGTGGAAAAATCCTTGTTGCAGATTTATCGAGAGTTCTCTGTATCGCCGCTCCTTCGCAGTACACTGGGTTTTCAATCCAAGCCCATGAAAAAACTTCGCGTTGGCATTTTGTTCGGCGGCCGCAGCGGCGAGCATGAAGTCTCGTTACTCTCGGCTGCATCGGTCCTGCAGGCCATAGACCGCCAGAAATATGATGTGCAACTCATTGGTATCGCCAAAGACGGCCGATGGCTGACGGCGGCAGATGCTGCGGATTTGCTGCCAGCATCCGCCGAGGGAGCTCAGCATCTGCGTGCCGGCGATCCAGACGCGACTGCGGGTGCTGCGCTGCTAGAACACGGCAAGGAAGTTATAGTACCGCACGTTCCAGCGCATGCGAACCCGTCGGGGAACTCTCTCGCGAGATTGCGTGCAAGCGCGGAGCAGTCCCTCGGTGTGGATGTGATTTTTCCCGTGCTCCACGGCACATTCGGTGAGGATGGAACAGTGCAGGGGTTATTCGAGCTGGCTGACCTCGCGTATGTGGGGTCGGGCGTTCTGGGCTCCGCTGCAGGCATGGACAAGGATGTGATGAAGCGTCTATTTGCGGCCGCCAGATTGCCCATTCCCAAGCACGTGGCTGTGCTACGTGCGGAGTGGCAGCAGAGCCCGCGGCGCGTGAAGCAGCGGGTGGAAGAAGCGCTGCGGTATCCGTTATTCGTGAAGCCAGCAAATCTTGGATCTTCCGTAGGCATTAGCAAGGTGCATGACAGCAGCGAATTGAAAACAGCAATTGATCTGGCTGCCAGCTTTGACCGAAAGATCGTAATCGAGCAGGGGATTGGCGGGAAGCGCGGCAAAGCACGTGAGCTGGAAGTAGCTGTACTTGGCAACGATGTCCCAACGGCTTCTGTCGTGGGCGAGATCGTGCCATGCAAGGAGTTTTACGACTACGAAGCCAAATATCTGAGCGAAGGGTCGGAGGCAGTGATTCCGGCAAAGATTACCCGAGCAGAGAGCAAGCAAATCCGTGAGATGGCCATTGCGGCGTTTCAAGCATGCGATTGCGCGGGCATGGCGCGAGTGGATTTTTTAATGGAGCCTGGCGGGGTGAAAGGTAATCGCCCACGCAAAATCTATTTGAATGAAGTGAACACGCTCCCCGGTTTTACTTCCATCAGCATGTTTCCCAAACTATGGCAGGCCAGCGGCCTTTCCTATCCGCAACTGATTGACCGCCTGATTGAGCTTGCCCAGCAGCGGCATAAGGAAAAGCAATCCAACCGGTACGGCTTTCAATAGCTCTTCAAAAGCCCTGGTTGAACGGTGAAAGTACCGTTCGTGAATTGTCCCATCCGCCGCGGAGCAGAACCTGATGCAATCCAGCAAATTGTCAGAGTACGCGGCGAAGATTGTCTGTGCGATCTTCTGCGCGGACTTTTTGACCATGCTGCTGATGAATACAGCACGGCTCTATGTCCATTGGCTGCCGATCCTGTTCTTCGCGTCTCTAGCAGTGTTCGGAGCATGGATTTTCCGCAGTGAAATCTTCCCGGAGACGCCGGCGAAATATATGACGGCACGCGAGCGGCGAGCGCTTGTGCTGCTTGTTCTCCTGGCAGCGGTTTTGACCGCAGGTGTTCGCCTCCCGTACCTGATGGAGGGCCACCTGCATCACCTGGTCGGTCCAGTAGTCTACGATGACACGTGGCACTTTCAGGAACTTAATTCGCTGGTCCACTCGATCCGCTATCCGGCGCAGTGCAGCCTGATTCCTGACCGGTACTTTTCTTTCTACTATGCTCCATGGATGATGATCGCTGCCATCTACCTGGCGCTGCCCGTCCATGGCTTCACGATCAAAGCGGCCTTTGCGATTGGTTGCGCGATTTATCAGATACTTCTGTGCCTGACAATGCTGTATATCGGCCTGGCGCGCTCCCGCAGTCCAAGACAAATCTTTGCTGCCGTCTACCTGATCGCATTCTGGAGTGGAGTGGACTCGATTGCAACGCTGATGTATTACATGACGCGCCGCACGTGGTGGTTTTCCGTGTTGCAAATGCCCATCCATTTCCCCATCTTCTTCGGCGGGTTGGTTTGGGCTCCGCATCATCTCTCTGCGGCTGTGGCGCTGCTTCTAGCGTGGCATCTGTGGGACATAGCCGACGACAAGAGCCGAACCCTGGTTTTAACCTGCAGCCTGCTGATTGCGTATGCGTTTTACAGCAGTGTGTTTGTCTTTCTTGGGGCGCTGCCGCTCGGTATATGGGTGACCGTTTTTACCGCTCGCAAAAATTATGGCAGGGTGCTGACAAGCGCACTTGTGGCAGCAGTTTGGATCTGGCCGCTGCTGTGGCTGTATCTAGGGAAAAGCAACGATGTTCGCTTTCTTTTTCCGTTCATTACCAGGATTCAGGAATTGTTCCCGTATACGGCAACTCTGGCGGGCCGAAATGGGGGGGCCAGCCACTCCGGCGGGTTAGCTGCGTTGGGTGGAATCGCGGGGGGATTCGCAGTTTTTTTAATTTACATCTGCATGAATTTTTTTCCTGGCGTTTTTCTGCTCGCCCGATTTGGAAAGAAGCTCGAGGGCAACGAGAGATGGATTGCCGGCACGGCCATTCTTTTCCTTCTTTCCACCTATTTCGTCGGCTTTCCGGAGGGCGATAACTATGCCAGCCGTGGGTACGTTGTGCCCATCCTAGTGCTGTCGTGGATCTGCGCAGGACTGTTGCCGTCGTTCCGTATTTCGCCGTGGGTTGTGGCGGGGTTGTTTTTTGGATCGTTCGGGCTGCTCCACGAGGCGGTCTTTACCTATCGATCCGCGCTCCATGTGGCGCGTGCGCCGTTAGATTCAAACCATGGCCAAGCCATCCTGGCGTTGAACCAGGATCGTGCAAACCGGACGGTGCCGGTCGATGCTATTGCGGAGTTATCCCTCAGGAATCCGGACCAGACCTACTATGTGGAGAAATTCGTGCCAGGCGGCCGAACTCACCCAGTCGTCGCGGACCGCCAGCTGGAATGCGCCGGTCCCCACGGTGTTTGGGGGTGGCAGCGGAACCCTGACATTCCATGAACCCAGGTCCTGTCCAGGGAAGCAGCCGCGGTCTCAGGTTGTTTTCCATACAAGACCATCACATCTTACAATGGCGCCATGGTACTGCTCGACGCACCCAAGTATGACGCCCGCAAAGCCCGCATCCGCCGCAACATCATTGTCGGCGTGATCATCGCGATTCCGTTCGTGGCTTTTTTTACCTGGTACTTTTGGAACTGGCCGGAGGAGCATCGCGTCGATCAGTTCTTTCACGCCGTGGAGGCCAAAGACTTTTCCAAGGCGTTCGGCATCTGGAATGCGGATCCAAATTGGCAGCAGCACCTGGACAAGTACAAGCTGTATCCGTATGGCCAGTTCGTGTCGGACTGGGGACCCTCCGGCGAATATGGGACGATCACGCACGCCAAGATTCTCGTCTCCAAAGAATATGGAACAGGGGTGGTCATTGGCGTGCGGGTGAACGACAACCCGAAGACGCTGTTTTTGTGGGTGGAGCGAAGGACGAAAACGATAGGCTTTTCGCCGGTCGAACTACGATTTTGAGTGAGAGGCGGCCAAACCGGCGGTTTCGCTGGATGGAATAGAAGCGTCTTTCGCGCACCTGGTCGACGAAACCAGCGATCCTTTTCCCCCTCTACAATTGCAGAGGGGGAAAGCAAGAATGGCCCTGCATACCGAGAACGCAGACGCAGAATGTCTCCCCGCGCCGCTGCAGCGTTTAGCCTCGGATCCTCGGGTGATGGTGCGCCGCGACGGGTCTCCGAAAGCGGACGGCGCATGCGTCGTGTACTGGATGCAACGTTCGGAGCGGGGCATGAACAATGCCGCAGTGGATTGCGCGGCCAGCGTTGCGAACGAGCTGGGATTGCCGCTGCTGGTGTACTTCTCAGCGATCTCTGATTTTCCTCACGCCAACCTGCGCCATTACGTATTCCTCAATCAGGGGCTGCCGGACATTGAGGCCGACCTGGCGGAGCGGAACATTGCTTTCATCGTGCGGCGCCCTCCGGGAAATTCTCTGGAAAAGCTGCTGGACGAGGTGAACGCGGCCATTCTTATCGGTGACGAGAACCCTTGCCGGGAGCCGGAGCACTGGAGGCAGGTGATTGCCAGGCGCATTCGCATCCCATTTTGGACGGTAGATGCGGACGTGGTGGTGCCGAGCAACGTGTTCGGCAAAGCCCAGTACGCCGCTCATGTGCTGCGGCCCAGACTGCACAGGGAACTACCGAGCTACTTACATGCTCTGCAAAACCCGCGCGTGCAACATGGATGGAAACTTCCGAAGAATTTTGACAGCTATCCAGTGACGAGTGATATCACCGCAGGTTGGAAAAAGCTCGATCGCAGTGTGAAACCCGTTGAGAGCTTT
Organism: Acidobacteriaceae bacterium; assembly: GCA_035713565.1. Taxonomy (GTDB): domain Bacteria; phylum Acidobacteriota; class Terriglobia; order Terriglobales; family Acidobacteriaceae; genus JAKAAZ01. The sequence continues at coordinate 6,342 of DASSZI010000252.1, forward strand.
ACCGGTGGGTCGCGAGCCGCGCGCAAACGGCTGGAGTACTTTGTCCGGCATGTTCTGCCTACCTACGATCAGAACCGCAATCAGCCCACTGTGGACGGAAGCAGCCGTTTATCACCCTACCTGCATTTCGGGCACATAAGTTCCATGGAAATTGTGCTGGCTGTGAATGCCGCAGTCAGCAAAAATCCCTCCCTGGCGAAAGCATGCGACGCTTTCTGTGACGAGATCCTTGTCTGGCGGGAGCTTGCCATCAACTTTGTAAAATATACGCCTACATATGATTCGGTGGATTGTGCCGATCCGTGGGCCGCACGTTCGCTCGCCGAGCATGCGCACGACCGCAGGGAATGGGATTACACCAGGGATCAACTGGAGCGGGGCGAAACGCATGATGAGCTATGGAACGCATCGCAGTTACAGATGGTGAACTACGGGTGGATGCACAATTATCTGCGAATGTACTGGGCGAAAAAAATTCTGGAATGGTCGGCCAGCCCTGCCATTGCTCTGGAACATGCGATTTTTCTAAACGACCGCTATGAGTTGGATGGACGTGATCCGGGCGGCTACGCAGGGATTGCATGGGCGATCGTGGGGAAATTCGATCGCCCATGGTTTGATCGGCCCATTTTTGGGAAGGTGCGGTACATGTCCGGCGGATCTACCGGAAAGAAGTTCGATTCCCAGGGCTACATCCGCCTGGTGCGTGCGAATGCGGAATCGGGCAAGCTGTGGTGACCAGTCACCGTGAAATCCGCAGCATGACCACGCCGTGCCTTGGAACGACAGCCGTGTAGGAACTCTGCAGCGATCCCAGGTCCTTGTGAGCCCAGAGATCGCGTGCATGCGTGGCCCCACTCAGCCCCATGGAATTCAAGTCTATCGTGATGGGGTACACCGCTTCGCTTCGATTGAATAATGCAACGGCAAGAGATCCGTCCTTCAGCGGCTTCGTCCAGACTTCATAAGGGCCTGCCGCGCTCAGGCGATCGCCTTGTTTACCAAGTGAGTCCTGATCGACGGCGATCACTTCCTTGTTCATCAAGATGCTTCTGGTCGTCTCATCCATTTTGCTGAGATCGTTTCCCGCGAGCAGTGGAGCGGCTAGCATGGCCCACAGGCTCATATGGGTACGATATTCATCAGGCGTCATTTTCCCGTTGCCGACTTCCAGCATGTCGGGATCATTCCAATGTCCGGGTGCAGCGTATCTGGCCAGGCCGGCTTGCGAAAAACCGATGAGCGACATGCGGTCATAGTTGTCGCTGATATCTCCTGTGGTACGCCACAGATTAGCACCGACCTGGGGACCCCATTTCCAGACAGCATCCCATCCATATTGGCAAAGGCTGTACACGATGGGGCGATGGGTCTGCAGCAGGGCCCGATGCATCTTGTCATAAGCCTGCTGCATCATTTGCCACTGCCCTTGAGGGTCGTGCGGAGCCTGTTGTTTCATCATCTTGCCGTAGCTGCACAGATCGTATTTCAGGTAATCGATGCCCCATTTCGCATAGGTGTCGGCGTCCTGCTGTTCGTGCCCGTAGCTGCCTGCATATCCGGCGCAGGTCTTTGGCCCTGGCGAGGAGTAAATTCCAAGCTTCAATCCCTTGGAATGCACGTAGTCCGCCAGTGCTTTCATATCAGGGAATTTGCTGTTGGACTGGATATTCCCCTGCGCATCGCGTTGCCCTTCCCACGTATCATCGATATTGACGTAAATGTACCCGGCGTCACGCATTCCGCTGGATACGATCGCGTCTGCTGCGGCTCGCACATCTGCATCGCTCACTTTTCCGGCAAAGTGGTTCCAGCTATTCCAGCCCATGGGCGGCGTTGAGGCGAGGGATGGGGACTGCGCGTGCAATGCGAAGAAGGGCAGCGCAAGCAAACTGATGAAAATGGAACGCAGAACCAAAGCTTTGTGACGCATTGAGTCCTCCCGGCCTGAAATCTCGTGCAAAACGATAACTTTAACCGGCTGATCGGGGCTATGTCTATTCGCGTTTGAAAATTGGGCATTGTGGAGGGCATCTTGGCCCGGCAGGAACCGTCAGGTGGAGCTAACCGGGTTCCGCTTCCATCGCATCCTACAGGTCTGCGCAGGTACTCACGGGGGTGATGAACTTGACATATGGATCGCGGGTAAACGCGGGTCGCCGGCCTGCCAATCCGCATTCCAATTGAAGGAAGAATTGTGAAGCAGCTTTGTACGATTTTTTATTTAACAGTCTTGCTGACTTACGGCCGCACTCTGCAGGGCCAGCAACCCTCGCCGCGAACCGCTCCTGAGACGGAACAGATTCTTTCCTCTTACGAAGGGCAGAAGGTGACGGCGGTGGAAATCGCGGGCCGTCCGGACCTGGATGTCAGCCGATTTACGCCATACTTCGCGCAGAAAGCAGGGCAGCCATTTTCCAGGGCGAAGGTGGATGCAACCATCGCAGCACTGAAACGGCAGGGCAAGTTTACGCATGTTCAGCTTGAGGTGAATCCGGAAGCCGAGGGAGTTCGAGTCCTGCTGGTGCTGCAGCCCGCAGTGTACTTCGGTATCTTCGAATTCCCGGGCGCGGAGAAGTTTCCTTATTCGCGGCTGATTCAGGTGACCAACTATCCTCCGGGAGCGCCATATAACGCAGACGACATTAACCGTGACCAGGCAAACCTGACCAAGTTCTTCCAGCAGGAGGGATATTTTGAGGTCCAGGTGCGGCCGGAAGTGAAGGTAGACCGTGTTCATGGCCTGGCTGACGTAGCCTTTCATACCGACCTCCACCGTCAGGCAAAGTTTGGGAAGCTCGAATTTGCCGGTGCAACTCCAGAACAGAGCCGCCAATTGACGCGGGATTTGCAAAGCTTACTTGCGCGGATCCGCGGAGATGCTGTCCGTGAGGGGAAGACCTACAGCCACAAGACGCTGAACAAGGCGAGCCAATATCTGCAGAAGAAGCTTGAAGCGAAGGGATACCTCGCGGCGCGCGTAAGCGTCGCAGGCGCCGAATACATTGCGGCGCGCAATCAAGGCAATGTCGAGTTCAATGTCCACGCCGGAGCTCCGATCCACGTGCGGATTGAAGGCGCGCACCTGTGGAGCTGGGACAGGAAATCTCTTTTGCCCATCTACCAGGGTGTAGGCATGGATTCGGAACTGGTGCAGGAAGGCAATCTGGCGCTGGTTTCCTATTACCAGAAGCAGGGATTTTTTGATGCAAAGGTCAGCTCAGACGTCCGCAAAAATCCGTCCGGGGACGTCGTCACCTACAAAGTAGTCAAAGGGAAGAAGCACAAAGTGGAAGCTGTTTCCCTGACCGGCAACGAAAAGATCGCATCTTCCAAGCTGGCTCCGCTGATCACAGTGAAGAAGGCGCAATTCTTCTCGCGCGGTCAGTTCAGCCAGACCATGGTGCGGGACAGCAGCAAGAACCTGAAAGCTGCGTATCAGTCCGATGGATTCAGCGATGCGCGAGTCACCTCCCAAGTGACGGAACATGCGGGCAATGTGCGCGTCGCGTTCCATGTTGTGGAAGGTCCGCAAGACACTGTCGCAGCGCTGAAGATCGTAGGAGCAGACAAACTTCCTGAATCCCAATTTGCCCCGAAAGGCTTGAAGCTAACCGTGGACGGCCCGTACTCGCAGCAGTTGATCCAGGACGACCGGAAGAACATCCTGGCGCGGTATCTTACGCTGGGATTTTTGACCGCAAATTTGCGGGAAACCGCTACTTCCGTTTCCAGCAAAGAGCCTCATCGTGTGATCGTAACCTACCACATCTATGAGGGCCCGCAGGTTTTTACGAATGAGGTGATTACGCTGGGCAGGGTGCATACGCAACCGAAGCTTATCCATGAGGATGTCGCGACACTGCTGCCTGGAAAGCCATTGGCGGAAACGCAACTGCTGAATTCTGAAACGCAGCTCTACAACAATCCCGGAGTTTTCGACTGGGCAGAAGTGGACCCTAAAAGGAAAATCACCACGCAAACCAAAGAAGATGTGCTGGTGAAGGTGCATGAAGCCAAACGCAACGAAATCCACTATGGGTTTGGGTTTGAAATTATCAATCGCGGGGGCAGCATTCCCAGTGGAACCGTCGCACTTCCAAATCTTCCACCTGTGGGGTTGCCGTCCAACTTCACCACGAACCAGAAAACCTACTATGGCCCACGCGGAACGTTTGAGTACACGCGCAACAACGTCCGGGGCAAGGGCGAGTCTCTGTCGCTCACGGCGTTCGCCGGACGGCTGGATCAGCGAGGGGCAGCCTACTACATCGACCCCAACCTGTTCTGGTCGAAATGGACTTCCACGTTGTCCCTTACCGTTTCACACGATGGGGAAAACCCGATCTTCTCTTCTCAGGAAGAGATTGCCAGCTATCAATTACAGCGGGATTTGAATAAGGCGAATACAAATATCTTGTTCCTGCGTTACAGCTTTAATAAAACGGACCTTACTCGAATCGAAATTCCTGAACTGGTTCCCGCAAAGGATCGGCACATTGTTTTATCCACGGTATCCAGCACGTTTACGCGGGACACGCGCGACAATATTCTCGATGCACATCGCGGAGTGCTCCAGACCGCGGAGCTTGATTTCAACAGTACAAAACTTGGCTCTAGCGTAGACTTCGCCAAACTGACCGCACAGGCGGCAGCTTACAAGCGGATTCCTCACAACATCATCTGGGCGAACAGTATTCGCGTGGGGCTGGCGGAGCCGTTTGCGAAGAGTTTTGTCCCTTTGAGTGAGGCATTCTTTACAGGTGGCGGGAGCACCCTGCGCGGATTTCCGCTGGACAGCGCCGGCCCGCAGAGACAGGTTCAAGTCTGCAGTTCCGGCAGTTCGACCAACTGCACATTTATCCAGGTGCCGACCGGCGGTAACGAGCTATTGATTCTCAATACCGAGTTGAGAATTCCTTTTCCCCCACCTATCAAGAAGGGCCTTGGAATGGCAGTTTTTTATGACGGAGGAAATGTGTTCCCGGTGGTTGGATTTCACGACTTTGCATCGCTCTACAGCAACACCGTGGGTGCGGGTTTGCGCTATGCGACGCCAGTCGGCCCCATTCGCGTCGATCTGGGCCGCAATCTCAACCCAATTTCGGGCATCCCTGCGACGCAGTATTTCATCAGTATCGGCCAGGCATTTTAAGCGAGATTACCTATGGAATTCTTTCCAAAATCCCGGAGTGACGAACAGCCACCGGAGCCGTCAGCGGAACGCCCTCGCCGCTCGTGGGGCCGGATTGCCGGCTGGACAGCAGCGGGTCTCGCAGGTCTGCTGCTCCTGCTGATCGTCGTGCTGGTTGTTGTTCTGCAGAGCGGGATGTTCCATAACTTTGCACTTCGCAAATTGCAGCAGGTAGCCAGCACCAAGCTGAATACGCGGGTACAGTTGCAGAATTTCAGTATTCATTTGTCACGCTTGAGCGCGGACCTGTATGGCCTTACGATCCACGGCGCACCTCCGGACGCGAACATTCCTCTTCTCCAGGTGCAGCATATTGGCATTGGTGTGCGGATCGTTTCCGTTCTGCACAGGGAGTGGTATTTAAACCGGCTTCGCATTGACCGTCCTGTTGTGCAGGTTCTTATGGACAATCATGGCGAATCGAACCTCCCGAAGATTAAAAGCAGCGGCGGCGGAAGTTCTGTGAACATCTTCCAAATGGGAGTTCGGCACGTCACGCTTGAGGGTGGAGTGGTCTATTTCAATAACCAGAAAAGCCCTCTGGAAGCGGATTTGCACGACCTTGCACTGCACTCTCAATATGCCCAGCCGCAACAGCAGTATTCCATCAAGGTCAGCTATGACAATGGACATCTTCAAGTTGGGGCGTTCCAGTCAATTCCTCATCAATTTGAGGCTGCATTTACGGCCGCTCCGGATCGGTTTCATTTGACTCACGCGAAGCTTACGAGCGGACCCTCCAGCATTGTGCTTGCAGGCGATCTAAAAGACTATCAAAATCCTGTTGTATCGGGATCCTACAGCGCGGAAATCAGCGGAGAAGAGTTTCGCCACGTTCTTAATAACCCTTCTATTCCCGCCGGAATCGTTCGTACCAGCGGAACCATTATCTACCGCAAAAATGGCACTGCACCACTGCTTGATGTTGTGGCCGTTCAGGGAGAACTGCACAGCAATCAACTGGTGGTCAGTACGCCGAAGCTACGGACGGAAATAGGCAATCTGGCGGCGCATTACTCCGTTGCGAATGGAAATGCGGCGGTCGAAAATTTTCATGCTCGCGTTCTGGGCGGTGAGTTGACGGCTTCGGCGAACATGCTCCATCTGACAGGCAAAACGCAATCCAAGCTCACCGCATCCATCCATGGCTTGTCTCTTGCAGACGCGCAAAGCCTGGCCCCGGCATCTGCGGCTACCCGCAATTTAGCTTTGCGCGGGGTGATGAATGCGAATGCCGCAGCGGCATGGGGCAAGACCATGGCCAATCTGGTCGTCCATGCGGATACGGCCGTGAACGCGGAAATTGTTAACAGAAGTACCAAGGGAACCTTGCCCTTGCAGAGTGCGATTCATGCCACCTACCATGCGGCCGGCAGCCAGGTCGCCCTGGCACGCAGCTATGTAAAAATGCCGCACACCAAGTTGAGCCTGAATGGAACCGTGGCTCAACGGTCCAGCCTGGCCGTAGATTTCCACTCCAATGACCTGGCGGAACTGGAGACAATGGCGGCCATTTTTCGTCCTGGCCCAGCGGCGGCTCCGGCAAGGCCGATGGGACTGGCAGGTGTTGCGTCCTTCCAAGGCACAGTCCGCGGTTCTGCGAAGAATCCGTACGTCGCCGGCAAGCTTGTGGCTTCCAATGTTCAGTTTCAGGGGACGACCTTCCCGGTTATCCAATCCGACGTCGATCTCGATCCGTCGCGAGCGAGCTTGCAGCATGCGGAAATTGAATTGGCATCTACGGTTCCGCAGACCGTCATTTCCACGCCGCAGGCGAGATCCACAAGCCGCTCCAAGTTGATTCCCGCAGGCCGCATTCAGTTCAGCGGAAGCGTGGGATTGGCACATTGGGCATTCGACAAGGCGAAACCGATACACCTGCAATTTGGTGCGACCCAGATCAATGTCGCGGCTTTGGCCGCTCTGGCTGCCTCCAAACCGCCTGTAACGGGGACGCTGGCAGCGAATCTGGACCTGCATGGCACTGGAGAAAACCCAATTGGCCGCGGCAACATAGCCGTGACAAATGTCAAGGCGTTTGATGAGTCGATCCGGTCGGCGACCGTTGCGTTGAACGGAACACTCGATGATCTCCACGGCGATCTACTTGCCAAGCTTCCTGCTGGAAGTATCCACAGCGCGGTGACGTATCGCCCAGTGGAGAAAACTTACAACCTGCAGTTGAGAGCGGACAACTTTGATCTGAGCAAAGTGCATGCCCTGCGCGCGCGTAATATCGCCGCGAAGGGGCAGCTCAATCTGGATGCCGCAGGAAAGGGAACACTGCAGAACCCGGGGTTGACTGCCACTCTGACCATTCCTCAGCTGGATGTCCAGAACCAAAAAGTCGCAGACATACGTCTTGATATGAATGTCGCGAACCACAATCTGGCCGCGTCACTGAATTCCCATGCGATTGACACTTCCATTCAGGCCAGGGTCAAAGTAAATCTATTGGGCGATTACATGGCGCAGATCAGTCTCGACACGCAACCCATTGCCTTGGGCCCTGTACTTGCGCTGTACGCGCCATCGGCCGGCTCTGACATCAGCGGGCAAACGGAACTTCATGCGACG
>DASSZI010000253.1:0-5394 GCA_035713565.1 Acidobacteriaceae bacterium
TTGCCGTGGGCATTGTCGCCAACCAGAAGACGCACCAGATGCAGACCAGTCAGACCGGCGACAAGCACATGGAGTTTGGCGGCGTCATTTATCCCGAGTCCGCCGACAAGGCCGCGCGCTTCATCATGGATTGCAATCAGAACCTGATTCCGTTAATTTTTCTGCACGACGTCAACGGCTTTATGGTGGGCCGGGATGCAGAGTGGAGTGGAATCATCCGGTCTGGCGCCAAAATGGTCTCTGCGGTTTCCAACAGCGTGGTGCCGAAGATATCGATCATTATTGGTGGATCGTTCGGTGCAGGGAACTACGCAATGTGCGGCAAGGCCTACGATCCGAGATTTATTTTTGCGTGGCCCACGGCCAAGTACGCAGTCATGAGCGGAGCGTCTGCGGCCAACACGCTGGTGGAAGTGCGAATTAAGCAACTCGAGCGCGGCGGCCACAAATTGAGCGATGCCGAAAAGAAGGAACTATTCGACTCGACCAAAGCCACCTACGATGAACAAACAGATCCGCGTTATGCGGCGGCGCGGCTCTGGGTGGACGGGATTATCGACCCGGCCAAAACGCGAGACGTCCTCATTATGGCGCTTGAAGCCGCATCCCTCAATCCGGATGTGCCGAAGTTTCATCCTGGCATTCTGCAAACCTGATTGAGCGCGAGGCGAACAGATATGCGACGTCGAGCGTTTTTGGGATCTTCCATAGTGGCGGCGGCAGGGGCGCTTGTAGCGCACAGGGCCTCGGCAAGCAGCAATCTGTTAGATGCCAGAACACGACGTATTCTCTACATTCTGGGACAGTTCAGCGCGGGCACGTCGCAGGCAATGCAAAGCGCAGCGGACATCCTTGGCAACAGCAGCTTCAATGTTTTGATCCTGGCGTTTCTTCAGGTCAGCGCTGCGAACGGAAAACTATCTCTCTCTTACAATGGAAATGCATTTCCGGCGCTCGCGCCGCAGGTTCCAGCGTTGCTGGCCCGTTTACGCTCCAGCTATGGCGGCCGCAAACGGCTGATGATATCGATTGGCGGCTGGGCCTCAGCCGGAAATTTCGAGGCGATCCGCAGCTTCGGCATTCCTGCTTTTGTGCGGCAATTGACGCAGGAAGCGATCATGCCGCTCGGAATTGAAGGGATCGATCTCGACCCCGAGCCCAACCAAGGCGGCATGGACCGCTGGATGGGGATGTATCGCGAATATGCAACGACGCTCATCGACCTGAGCAAGGAATACAAGCGGATTCATCCTACGCATCTGGTAACGCATTCGCCAATCGCGGAAGTGGCTGCGGAAATCTATGCAAGTAACGATGGGCGGACTAATCTCCTGCAAATGACTCGAACTATGCACGGCAACAACATCGACTGGCTGAATGTGCAGTTTTACGAAGGTGGCCAGATCGAGAACGGCGACATAGCCGGGTTCTACCGCGACTCTCTTGCCGCGCCGTTGAAGGTGCGAGCCACGGAGACTGGCATTGCCAACCCGATGAGATTTTTCACGCCACTATTTGAACCGGAAGCCAAACAGCCGCTTATATTTTGTCAGCAGACGATTGCCGCCATCAACCGGCGCTGCGCGGATCTCCATACGGGCCCACTGACGGGTGCGGCGCTTTGGGATTATCGGCAGGTCGCTCCCGAAATGGGCGACTGGTCGCATGGGCTGGAAGCGGCCCTGCATCCATAACATCGAGATATGAACAATCAGGTCAAAATCATCGAATCTCCCCGGGATGCCTGGCAAGGGCTGCCCAAACAGATCCCCACAGAAGTGAAGGTAGAAGCGCTGCAGGCACTGATCTCCGCCGGATTCCAGCACCTCGACGCAGTTTCGTTTGTCTCACCCAAGGCGGTTCCGCAGATGGCGGACTCCGAGACTGTTCTGCGATTGCTCCAGCCGACGCCGGAGACCGAAATCATCGGCATTGTCGTGAACGAAAAAGGAGCGGAGCGCGCCATCGCCACGGAAGCTGTAACAACCCTGGGGTTTCCATATTCCGTTTCCCCAAGCTTTCTTGCGCGTAATCAGAACCAGACACCGGAAGAATCCCTTGATGTGCTGGACAGGATCGCGGAATTGACTTTCCGCGCGAGGCTGGAGCTGGTGGTTTATATCTCCATGGCCTTCGGGAACCCTTATGGAGACGTCTGGAATGTGGAGGAGGTGGTCGACGCCTGCGACCTGCTTGCTGGGATCGGAGTGACGCAAATTTCGATTGCCGACACAGTCGGCATGGCCAGTGCAGACGAAGTCCAGCAGGTAGTTTCCTCTGTGCTGACCGCAGGTCACGACGTGGAGATCGGGGTGCATCTCCACGCCCGCCCGGACCAGGTTGGCGAAAGAGTCTACGCAGCGTATGACGCGGGCTGCAGGCGCTTTGATATGGCAATGGGTGGGCTGGGCGGTTGTCCCTTTGCACAGGACGCTCTGGTGGGGAACATTGCTACGGAGCAGGCAATCGAGGCCTTGCGAGCGGCGGGAGCGGCGCTCCCGCCGCTGCAGCCGCTCGGGCGAGTCAGCGCGTTGGCGCGGGAAATTGCGCGGAAATACGGTGCAACAGCTCAGTAAATTTCCCTTCGTGTCTATGTCGTATCACGATATACTCGTGATACGATGTTGTCGTCTTCCACCCCCTCTGAATCCGAACAGTCCCTCTATCGTTCCCTTGCTGAGTTCCGGCATCAACTACGTCTCTTCCTCGCGGCGAGCGAAGAGGCGGCGCACAAAGCAGGGTTGCAGCCTCAGCAGCACCAACTTCTTTTAGCGCTGGCCGGTGCTCCGGCGGAACAGATTCCTTCGATTGGCTTCGCGGCGGAGAGGTTAGGCTTGAAACACAATACTGTGGTCGAACTTGTGGACCGTTCGCAAGCAGAGGGCCTGTTGCGTCGCAGACATGACCCGCAGGACCGCCGCCGCGTTCGACTGGAGGTGACGGCACACGGCCGAAAGGTGCTTACCCGCTTATCGCAGGTCCACCTGCAGGAACTTGGCTCAAGGGCGCCACACCTGATCAATGCGCTACAGAACGTGTTGCAGCCTGATTCAGGGCGCAGCAATCTCCAGGAAGATTGTCAGCCGGTCGCGGGGCAAGCCCGATGAAGTCAACTCCGCAACCCTCACGGAACGCGCAGCCCGGACCGCGTAATTGGCAGCATCCTCTGGTACGCAGATATTTCTCACTCATACAGCAGGACCTGCGGGCAACCTATGCACGCAATCTTTCTAAATGGCTGCTGATTGCGCCTGTTATAGGATTGACCACCGGCCTCGTCATTACTGCGGTTGCGGTCATTATTCTGGATAAGGTTTGGCCGCCTGTGCTTGGCTTCTATCTTCGTCACCACTGGGCCATCATTCCAAGTTTGACACTCGCGTTCGCAGTGACGGGCCTTATCATGCAATATCTGACGCCCGATCCCGACGAACATTCCACCGAGGAAATCATCCGCTCGTACCACGAGCATGAAGGCAAGATCAATATTCGGCCCTTCTTTCCGAAGATTCTCGCCGCGATTACGACAGTTGGTTTTGGAGGCAGTGCAGCCCTGGAGGGACCCAGTATCTATGGCGGAGGGGCGATTGGCTCCTATCTGTGGACACGGCTGCAGCGGTTTGGGCTAAAGCCGCGCGACCGCCGCATCATGCTGATCAGCGGAGCGGCGGCGGGAATGGCGGCCGTTTTCCGAGCTCCCATGACGGGACTGGTATTCGCGCTGGAAATGCCCTATAAAGACGATCTGGCCCACGAAGCCCTGCTGCCATCGCTCATCGCCTCAGTCATTTCTTACGTGACAATGGCTTTTTTCCTGGGCGGCAATGCGCTTTTCAATTTCTCCAGCAAAACATCCTTCACTGGCCGGGATCTGGTCTGGTCCGCGCTGCTGGGACTTCTAATCGGGCTGGTTGCGATGGTTTATACCATTACGTTTCGACGCGCGCGCGTGTTTATGGTCAATTGGAACATTCCACACTGGACGAAACTCACCGTAGGCGGGTTTTTGACAGGGACCTGCGGCTGGCTGTTCGTAACATTATTTCCAGGCCGGCTTACTCCGCTGGGCCCCAACTACGATGCCGTGGGGGAAATTCTCGCCAGGCATCATGGCACGCCGGAACTCGTGTTCTTCGGCGTGATGAAATTGGCTGCCACCCTGTTCACTCTCGCCAGCGGCGGCGTCAGCGCCATGTTCGTCCCGCTGTTCCTGACCGGGGGCAGCTTCGGCACGGCCTTCGCACAATCCATCGTGCACAGTCATTCCGCCGAGTTGTACGCCGCCGTAGGCATGGCAGCTTTTATCGCCGCTGGATATAAAACGCCTTTGGCGGCGGTGGTATTCGTCGCGGAGGCGACAGGCGGCCATGCGTTCATTATCCCTGCACTGATTGGCGCGGCAGTCGCCTACGCTATCTCCGGCGAGTCATCGGCATCCGGAGATCAGCGCCTGCATGAGGGCGTAAGGAATGCGGAAATCGATTTCGTGCCGGAAATCGATCCTGTAACATCTTCCGTTTCGGTGACAACGCCGCTGGAAAACACGGAACGAAAAGATGACGTCTTGCATTCCTTCCCGGTACGATGATCGGTGCAATCGAGTGACGCACCGGGAGTTTGCATGAATCTGAGTACCCTGCAGGTGAGCGAGGCCGAGGGCATCATAACCATCACGCTGAATCGGCCCGAGCGCCGCAATGCACTCAATCCGCTTCTAATAGGCGAATTGACAACATTGCTGGCGGACCTGTCCGAGCGCTGCTCCGGAGTGGTAATCCTGACCGGCTCAGGAAAGGCTTTTTGTGCGGGACTCGATCTGGATCAAATCCAGACGCTGGCGAACCACTCTCCGCTGCAGCAGAGGGAAGATTCCCATCGCATCGCGCGGCTGTTCCGCACGTTGTACGACCTTCCGCTGCCTACGATTGCCGCGGTGAATGGACATGCGATTGCGGGCGGTATGGGGCTCGCGACAATTTGCGATTTCACCCTTGCCGTTCCGCATGCCCAATTTGGTTACACAGAGGCGCGCATCGGTTTTATTCCGGCAATTGTGTCTTCCTTTCTGATTCTGCAGATTGGGGAGAAGAAGGCGCGAGATTTGTTGCTTACGGCGCGATTGATCGCCGCGAATGAGGCAAATGAGTTGGGACTGGTCAATGAAGTTTTAGAAGCGCCCGACCTGATGATCCGTGCCCGGGCTTTGGCGCAGCAGCTGTTACAGAACAGTCCGGAGTCGCTCCGTGCCATTAAAAGACTTCTCTCTCACCAATCGAAAGAGCGTCTCGATCGTGAGCTTGCGGCCGCCGTTGACTGGAATGCGAAAGCGAGAGAGACAGAGGATTTTCGCGAGGGCATCGCTTCCTTCCTGGCAAAGAGAGCCCCGGTATGGCC